>JBAXFD010000010.1:0-24128 GCA_037140095.1 Candidatus Saccharimonadota bacterium | reverse complement strand
GTTTTGACGGCTTCTTGGACTTTGCCACCTTCGGGTTGGAATTCTACGACAGATGTAGTTGGGACGTTAGAATCCCAGGTTACTTTAAATGTAGCGGTAGATTGATCTGCCATAGGTTGGAATCGGACATTAGATAGCTTTGGGTACTGCTGGGTGTCGAATGAGTAGTCGTCAGACAATATCGCACTGCCATCTACATCGGTAATTCGGATAGCGAAATGATAAGTACTAGAATGATCCAAACCATCTAATCTAATCGTGTGTAATGTCGTTGCTCCGCCAGAAACATTTTTGACTTCTTCAGAATAATTAGTCGTTCGCCCATACAGCAAATCAACTACGGCTGGTTCAGATGTGCTCCATGACAGAACTGCAGTATATAATCGAACATCCTGAATTTCCATTGACGTAATACGAGGTAATGGCTTTGTTTTAAATGTCAAATTGTCCGATTTGCCACAGTTACCATCGCGGTCAAACCACCTGATGCGATAATTATATGTCGTATCTGGTTTTAAGCCTGTGGCCTTAATCTTGTGGTCATTCGTCATAGATAGGTCATTAAATCCGAATTCAGCCTTGACATCACAACTTTCTGGAATCTGTGCCTCCCCGATATCTACGAAAGTTGATGCTGTGTGATCACTTGCTTCTGTCTTCCACGAGAAACTAGCCGTAGATACCCCAATTACCGTTTTGATACCATAGTTATTATCTAAAGGCGGCGGTGCTGAATATGTGCCCGTTGGTATTATAGACGGAATACTAGTTGGCGTCAGCGATATGTTGCCCGAATTGTCACGCGACAAAACTTTATAATAGTATTTAATACTCAATAATGGGCTACCTTGGCTGCCAAAATCAATAAACGAGATGCTAGTGCTGGTACCTATCTGGGTAAAATTTATTCCGTCAGTCGAGCGATATATGTTATAACCAGCAAAACCAACGCCTTTGTTTGTAGGCTCAGTCCATTTTATAGCAACAGAATAAGCCTGACTATCCTTATTGGATGTATCAAACAATTTAACATCCAATGGTGCATCTGGCGCCGTGGTATAACAACCGAAATTGACCATAGCTATGTTAGCATCAGAATACGATACCAATTCACCAGAATTACCATCGCTACCAACTGCTACAATGTAAAACGCGTTGTTTATGCCTTGTTGTGTAGCGGCCGCTAAATTAGATAGCGTAAAGATACCCGTTGCCTCATCATAAGTAACGCTAGCAGGCAGATTATTCAAATTCGTTGTATTTATGAATGTCGTATCACCGCTGTCGGCTGGCTTGCCGGTGAAAGAATAGCGATAACCTATAATGTCACCCTTGTATGGGCTATTGGCAGGATCTGGCGCTTTCCATGTAA
The DNA here is from genome assembly GCA_037140095.1 of Candidatus Saccharimonadota bacterium. Taxonomy (GTDB): domain Bacteria; phylum Patescibacteriota; class Saccharimonadia; order Saccharimonadales; family Saccharimonadaceae; genus UBA1547. Next base: position 22,756 of record JBAXFD010000010.1, on the reverse strand, counting down.
ATGTAAACGAGTTAACTTCCGAACTTTGAGGATCCACAGTCAAAACAGTCGGAGCGGTTGGAGCCGCACCAGTGTAATAAAAAGGTATTTCTTTGACGGTACTAATATTACCGGCATTATCTAAGCTGCGGACATAAAATACATTGGCGCCGGACTGCACCCCGTCGGCGCCAGACAACGACACCGATAACACATTAGCAGAAGCTGTTAAATGAGACGATGACCAAGCCCCATCACCAGCCGTACCATTAATCTTATATTCATAGTTACTTATACCAGAAGTTGAATCTGAACCAGCCCCCCATTTAAATGTAAAGTTATCAGTCGAGGACCAGCCAAACGGCGATACCGATAGGCTTGATGGCGCAGTTGGTTTGACGGTATCAAAAGTATATGTAAAGATAGTTGCCGCATCGGATATATTACCTGCATAATCCGCAGTCTGAACCCGAAGATAATATGTGCCATCCGCTTGACCTGCATTGAAATAACCATAATTATTACAATCGTAATTTAAGCCATTTCCAGTCCAGCCACCTTGATAATTGGTAGAAAAAGTCTCACCACCACCATAATAATACAGGTACCGATCACGAAGCGGGCCACAATTGCCGCCAAAAGAATTCTGTGGGTCAGCGGTTGGATCTGTACCAAAATACAACCAATAGTTCGGTATGCCCGAGCCGTTTTCCTCATCCATCGCACCATTTAAGCCAAAACTCAATACGCCCGCATTACCGTATGCAGTATCGCCAGTCACCTTTACTAACCCATCGCTACCGATTAAGCTGGCCGTTGGATTAGTTGGCGCATAAGTGTCTGAGTTATAGGCAAGGCTAATATCATTAATTGCCGCCGTATCAGCAACGCTACCGTAACCAACCATATCAATTCTTAGCTCTATAAATCTAGATACAACGCCAGGATTGCCACCACTGCTGCCTAAATTAATCCAATCTGCTGTGCCCAATTCATCCGTACTTTCACCTGTCCTAAAATATACATTATAATACTGACCCAAATTACCTGAAGCGTTATAGCTAACCCCTGTCCATTTAGTTTTCTTGCCTACGCCTGCATCAACCTTTAGGCCACTCAAACTGCCAGTGCTGAAAAATAATGGGTTACTAATATAGTCGGTAAGTGATCCAACACCAGAAAGCGCATAATTGCCAGTTATATAAAGCCTGTTAATATCAGTAATTATATAAGACGCGCCCAATCCAGCAGATATAATATTTATAGAACTGTCCCCAGCGACAAAATTAATTTTACCCCAGGTAGTCCTACTAGCTAGGTTAAATAATCGATTTGAGCTGGCTGCTGCATATCCAGTAGCATAAACACCACCGTTGCCCGATTTCTTGTACAAGGAGTGCTCCCCGCCCATGACCATATCGCTAACACCTGTAGCAGTAGTAGTCCAAGTACCTATTACATCACCTGCACCCATGCCCAAAACCCCTGCATAATTTTTACCCTGGGCATATAATGTACCATCACTTTTTAAAGCCAAAACCCCATCTTCCCACCAAGCTCCATTCTGACTCTTGAGGCTAACTAGCTTGATTATGCCGCTAATGGCAACAATTTTTGTCCAATCAGTATAGCCAGACCCACCATATACTGAGCCGGTTTCCCAAACGCTGCCATCGGCTTGTATTACAAATGACGCATATTTACTAGCCGTAACCCCAACAACAGCACTAGCTCCAAAATTATTTGTAACTTGTGCCCATGTATTACGAGATGCGATAGTGCCTAATTGTTTGCCGTCATTATTACCAGTTACCCAGACTGTCCCATCATTTTTTAATGCGATGGCATGATAAGTATTAACTGCAACTTTACTAACATTTGTTAAACCAGTGTTAGCCCATGATGTAGTCTTAGTCGCATTACCTAACCCCAGTTCGCCATTAGAGTTCTTACCAGTCCCCCATAATTCACCATTCTTTTTTATAATAAATGAATTTTCAACTGACATAACCACGGAGCCAACATTACTAACCGCCGAAACGTCTGTCCAGTTATTGATAGCCGCGGTAGCCCCTAGCCCTAGTTGTCCGTTAGCATTATCACCAATTGCAATTAATTTACCGCTGTTCATAGCAACGAGGGTATTAGACCCACCATTGTCAACCGCAACTGGATAATCTGTTGGAGTCACTCGGATACTGCCAGGTGTTGACGCCGTATCGATATTCGTGCGAATTGTCGGCGTACCTTCAAAGCCGGTAGTCGAATCAGCTGTGTTATTCTCGAAATTATCTTTTGTTGACCATGTAGTCGTACCCTGCCAATCGGCTTTGGCGCGATTCAGATAATTAATCCCCACAATACTGCCAGTCAAGACCAGTACGAATGATGCAATAATAGCGATTTTTTTACCGCGTTTTACAGATTGCCATTTAGCATAACGGCGTGCGGTAATAGGCTTCAAATTTCGAAGCTTTAGTTTACTCATCAATGACCCTATCTTTTTGAGCATAATCACTATTAATTATAGCATGGAATTCAATTTCAATACTATTTTTATATCTTTAATTTAGTTTTCTGATGGCATTATACTCTCAGCCCACAAATGCAGCTCGGACAATACAAAAATCTTGTTCTCATCCGTCGTGAATTGTTGTAAATCGAACAATGATTTCATAAAAGCTGGCAGTGCACTCATCACTCTGTTAGCACGCCAAGTTTCCCATGTAACCGCCTCGTCCTCGGCCAAAGACTTCGGGAAATTACGGGCTTTGTAATGCAGCAGCAACCCGGGCAATCGCTCGTCATTAAAATTTGGATGAAAATCGGCTAATTCTTGTGGCGTCGAACTGCGCACCGCTTCACATCGGACTTTGTCGCCGTCGGGCAAAAAACCGTCGTATAACATAGCTTCGGGATCAGTCGCTGGTTCGTATTCTGTCCTCGCTTCTAGTGCCGAGCGAATATTTTCGGCGAAAGCTGGTGCTGATATCAATATAGATTTGTGCTTCTCGATAGTTTTCTCATCCAATTTAATCTTTTTCCAGCCATCTGCCTGAGTCAAAACTCCCATTGGTGCGACTGCTGGTGTGTGATTATATTGCAATTCTTTAATTGGCAGTTTTACAAAATTTTCAGCCTGTCGTTCGTCCCAACTGGCATATAATTTTTTTGCTAGGTCTTTGGCATCCATTTTGATAAACGGCGTCGGATCATAACGCAGGTCATAGACAACCACATTACCATTGCGCCCAGCCGTCAATGGAAAGGCCACCGTAGCTTTGTTAAATTCCGCATCCAACCGCCCACTAACATAGACAAATGGCTGCTTATAGTCTAGATTCACTAACTTTTTAACTTCGTTTTTATCACGCATTTTTAATAAGTATTCATATAATTGCGGTTGTTTGTCACGAATCATTTTTGTCACCGCAATTAGTGCCTCGACATCACTGAGTGCATCGTGAGCTTTTAGATGATCAATCTTGTTGGCCTTTGCAATCAATTCTAGTTTATTTACCGCTACGCCCTTGTCATCAACCGGCCACTCGATACCTTCGGGTCGCAGTGCCCTGGTCATACGAACGACGTCCAACAGGTCCCAGCGCGAACGGCCATCTTTGTATCCCCATTCATAAGGGTCATAGAAATTACGCCAAAACAGATGGCGAATGAATTCATCATCGAACCGAATATTATTAAATCCAACAATTGTCGTGTCGGGCGTAAATATCTCATTAATTAAAATCTTGGAAAACTCAGCCTCACTGTAACCTTCGTCAACCGTTTGTTGCGGAGTAATGCCAGTCACCATCAATGCCTCAGGGCTAGGCAGCGTATCGTCATTCAATCGCACCAACATATTGTATGGCTCGCCAATCGGGTTCAAATCCATATCCGTGCGAATCCCCGCAAACTGCATTATCCGCGCCTCACGCGCATTCAATCCACTAGTTTCAAGGTCATAGAAAAAGAAAGTCTTCATTAGGTTATATTATAACATCCTGCGGATAAGTAGATTATAGATTTTGGATTTTAGATTTTAGAAGAAATAACAAAATTACAGTCGTTCTTTATTGGCCTTGATTAAACCCTGTAATAACCTATGGGTTAATGAGGATTGCTCCAAGATATCATCAAGATTTTTCTCATCGATATAACCTATATCAAATGCGATATACAGTTGAGTTTCTAGTTCAGCCAGGGAGCCCTTCGCTACATAGTAAAATTGATTCTTTTCTTTTGCCGTAGCGCGACCAAACCCTTCGGCGATATTGCTCGGCACAGATACAACTGCTCGTCGCATTTGATCGCTTAACCCAAATTGTTCATATTTTGGGAATGTACGTAATTGTAGATAAACTAATACTGCTAATTTACGGCCTTCTTGCCAGACTTTCAAATCACGATAGGAAATAATTTTTGCTACCACCCTATAATCCCTCCTAATTATCTAAATTTGATATTTGAAATTATACTATAATCTAAAATCCAAAATCTAAAATCTAACCGACTATTGTTCCAAGAATGGGAATTCAGCTTCACCTATACGGATAATACTGGGACCTTCAACGCCACGACGACGAAGTTCGTGTGATATGCCCAGTTTTTTCATGATGTCACGCAATCGGTTCAAACCGTCATAATTATCAAAGTTTGTTCGTCGTGCAAATCGCTCAATTTTGTCGCCAGTAACGACAAAAGATATCGTGCCATCTTCGGCTTCAAGCCTTTCAACTGCCCACGATTCCGCGATTTTAGCATTGCTCAATGATATTGTTTCTAATTCTTCATCATCGTTTTCAACTTCATCGACAATGGCACGAGATCCAACCACTTTTTTACGCAGTGCTCGTAATACTTCGGTTAAACCTTTGTGTGCAGTTGAGGATATGGCGAAGACTTCAGTCTTGCCCGAAACTTTTTTGACCGCATCAATCTGCATTTGAACAATATCATCATCCAACCCGTCAATTTTGGTAATCGCAATAATTTCTGGGCGATCGGTTAAATCAACACTGTAATTTTTTAGTTCTGTTCGAATAGTTTTATAAGCCTCAGCAACATCATTGGAATACGCATCAATCAGATGCAATAACACAGCTGTTCGTTCAACATGGCGTAGAAACGCAGTCCCTAGGCCTTTGCCCTCGCTAGCGCCTTCAATTAATCCAGGTATATCTGCAATTAGCATACTGCCGTCATCAATGTCAGCTACACCCAAATTTGGCGACAATGTCGTAAAGGCGTAATCTGCTATTTCTGGTCGGGCATTGCTGACGACTGATAGGAATGTAGATTTTCCAGCATTAGGGAATCCAACCAATCCAACATCAGCCAATAATTTCAATTCCAATTCGGCTTCGAAAGTTTCGCCCATTTCGCCTTTTTCGGCGATTCTAGGAGTTTGACGAACAGATGATTTAAAGTGTGCATTGCCAGACCCACCTTCACCACCCTTGGCGATAATTATTTCTTGGCCAGGCGCGGTTAAATCCGCGATTACCTTACCGTCACGACGAACAATCGTGCCAACTGGCACTTTGATACGCAATGAGTCACCAGCCGCACCAGAACGATCACATTTGGACCCATTCTCACCATTTTTCGCTTTTAATTCAGGTTTGTATCGAAAATCAATCAATGTATTTAATCCACTGTCAGCCACGAATACAACATCACCACCGTCGCCACCAACACCACCATCTGGGCCACCCTTGGCCACGTAAAGCTCATGCCTAAAACTGACGGCACCGTCGCCGCCTTTTCCTGCGCTAATAAATACTTTGGCGGTATCGACAAACATATAACCACATTATAGCACAATCGCCCCTGGGTTAACAGGGGCGACGATAGAATAAATTAAATGCTAATGAATATATTGATACAACGCGGCTTGATCTGTAGTTATGGTGCGCTCGCTAATGACGTTTAACCCGAGTCGGTTCATTTCCGTAATAGTCACGTCACCATTCGAAGCAACGCCAATAACAACCGCGACGTGGCCGTAATAACCACTGTTGACATCCACAAAGACTGCACCAACCTCAGGTTTATTATCAACCGCAAAGCCTGCCCCCGGAGCGGCCAATGCCCAAGTATCAGCGTTACCCCAGAAACTACCAACAGGACGACCGATTCCAGCACGTTTCTCATATGCATACCACGTACAGTTACCCCAATCATATCTGTTGCCGACAGTGCCTGGCATGAAGTAATAACTAAATACAGGTGCTACATAGCCAGGGTATTCGTTATCTGGCAATTGAGCGCTAGGCAGTATAATCTCGGTGTTAGGCACCAGGCCACTAACTTCTAGGTCGTTATATAACACTATCCGGGTCTTGGCGACTCCATAACGGGACGCCAAAGAATCCAACGTATCGCCAGCGTTAACAGTATACAGAACACCATTAACAGGTAATATTTTTAAAACCTTACCGGCATACAACCAATCGCTAGTCAGATCATTGGCCCATTTAATAGTATCGGCCGATATACCGAATCTGGCTGCCAGGTCAGCGACATTTTCGCCGTCTTTGACAGTATAACTGGTAACTGATCGGTTAGCCGTGACAGGTACAACAATTTGCGGGCGGGTTTCGTTAGCACTAATTAGGTTAGCAAAGCTACTTTTAATCTGAGCAGAAATTGCCAAGTTGGTAATATTTGGAGCCACTGGCAAATTAGCTGCCTGAGCCACATCTGATGCAATACCGGCCGCTATAACATCGTCAACCGATGTGATATTCGTACCACGCGAACCAGTCGAACTGGCTACTGACGAAGATTTTTGCGGAGCCTGGTAGCCTATGAAAATAATAACGACAATCAATATAAAGACACTGACATATATCAGCACTTTTGATGGCTTGATTTTAAGCTTCGTCTTGCGACGAGGTTTTTCAATCTTGGTTTTTTCCTTGGCAGTATTCAATCTTTGAGTAAAGCCAGAAAGAGTTTTGTTACGGATGGTCATTCTCCTGCTACCACATTACTGCGCTAGCACTACCTTACTCTGTCTTTCTTCTGTCGCCACGAGGCGAAACAGAACGGGGTTTTTATCGACTTGTTAGACCCTTGCGACATTTGTTGGCAGGCTCATCTACGGTTCGTACTTCCCACTCGTGGTCCCAACTTTTAACAAAAAAGCTGCACTAGTAGACGAAGTCATAAATGTGCTATCTACCAGTATACCAACTATTGATTTTATCGTCAAATCATGGTTTGGCACATTTTATCTGACAATAATTCACTCGATTAGATTGATGTTCGTTTTCGGTATATGCAAAGTAAGTCTTGCCATCATCACCGCTCAAGAAATACATATAACTACCCTCGGCTGGTGTTTTGACCGCCAATAACGCAGATAATCCTGGTGATGATATCGGACCTGGAGGCAGACCAGAATAGCGACGAGTATTATACAGCGAATCCAGATTTGGGCTTCTAACGGCACCGGTTTTATCAGCGATATATTGATAAGTAACGTCCGAACCTAATACTATCCCTTGGCTTAATCTAGAATAAAACACCTGTGCAACCTGCCGTTGATCATTCTCGTTACTGACTTCACTTTGGACAATTGATGCTAATGTGATGCCTTGGTACAGGTTCAACCCATGCGCACCAAAACCATCGACCAACCCGTTCTCATTCACTTTTTCATAGAACTCGTCAAAAACTCTCTCTAATATATCTGGGACCGAGGCACCAGAATTAAACATATAAGTTTCACCGTAAATATAACCTTCTAGTCCCGCACCGGTAGGCTTGCCAGCAAACAATGGGCTGTCATAGGTACGATTAAAACCTTCGCTAATCTCTTCATCAGAATAACCCGCACGTCGTAGAACTGTTCTAGTATCCAGTTTTTTTGATTCTTCTGTATTGCTGTTATCGCTCAATACCGCACCAGGATAGAACGTCAAACTAAACTGGTCAACGTTACCCTTTACGAAATGTTCCACGATTTGCTGTACCGATTCAGCCGGCGATAACCGATAAGTCCCAGCTTGTAGAGTATTATTCTTGCCAGATAATTTTGTATAGATATCAAAAACAATTGCATTTCGAACGATAAATTTCTTTTCTAATTCTTGACCGATTTGGAACGAATTGTCGCCTGGTTTGATTATCACCTGTTTTAATTGGCCAATATCGCCCCCGACAGGCGCCAATTGCAAGTTGTACCATATTGTCACACCAACAAAAACCGCCAATACAATTAATGCAAAAACAAAACTAAACCTAGATACGACTTTGCGAACAGATATTTTTTTGCGATGAGTCAGCCCACTGCGATGACCGTTAATTGGTTGTTGCAGGAACTTAGGCATAGTTAGCCTCTATAAAATCTTGCAATATTATTGCTGCCGCCATGGCATCAATATCAGATTTGGCATACGGTTTTTTGAAAGATTGTAGACGTTGCTCGGCGATAACTGAAGTTAACGATTCATCTTGAAAAACCACTTTCACATTGATTACATTTTTTAAACTATCAACAAAACCGGTAACAAAATCCGTCTGTGCAGTTGGCTCGCCTGATTGATTCCTAGGATAACCAACGACCAGAATATCTGTGCCTTCATCTTCAACTATTTTTTTAATAGAGTTAACTTCACTACCATCAACCGGGATCGTTTCTAATGGCACAGCGATACGAACGGCGTTATCACCAACAGCCACGCCAATGCGCTTTTCTCCCACATCCAGGCAAACCAACGATATTTTTCTAGTCATTTTGAATTCTGAATTGGATATCAATCTTGTTAATTTCATTAGGGACGGTGTTTATCCAGAAATATGGGAATTTTGTATCAACACTGACGACACCTTGGACACCACTGATAATGGATTGGACGTCTCCATACCTTTTGCCTTTGATTTGTTCTTTGATGGCAGCTTCATCAATCTTTGGACCAATCTGACCGATTGTCGATATATTGATTGACTGACCTGAATCGTTCCTTAGGTAACCGGACATTTTGATGTGGTCGACACCGTTATCATAAATCCGCTGGTTTTGACCGACTTGTTTGGCTAGCACTGTGTTTAGATAATTTTCCATTTCAGATTTGGCAATAGCCATAATTGTATAAGTCGTAGCCGAAGTTAATTTTACTTTGCCAGTTGCTTCGGTATTAACAGCAGGTACCGACACAGCAGCTGCTCGTTCGATATTGAAACTTTCGTTAATCACAATTTCACTATTAGTAAATTGAGCTACTAATTGCGCCCTAACGTCATCGCTAGGTAGGTCAACTAATGTTTGGCTGGCTTTTTGAATATCCTCGGCCGTAGGCACTGTGGCTAGTTTGGTAGTACCACCGGCCATAGCACTACCACTAGAATAAACATCCCCGCTAACACCAGTAATCGTGTAATTCTTCGCATCTATATTATAAGCCGCACCTGCCTGTTCAGCCTCTACCGGTATAGATGCAGTACCTGCCCCCTTGCCAGTATTTCGACATTCAGAAGCAGAACCAGTGAAACCTGGAATATCTATGGCGCTAGTATTCACAAAGTGCTCGCCAGAACTGGCAACAAAAACTGTGCCTACCTTTATAGGTATAGACAAATTATTATCGCAGTTTTGAACATCTATAGTACCCTTTGCTTTCTCGCCCAAGTCCTTTTTACCAGTTGGAGTGAATTCCACGCTGACATCTTTTTTAATCTGTTTAGAAACAGTTTGGATAGTGCCTTTGGTAATATCTGTTGCGTCAACCGAACCTATTTTCAACGTAGCGCTGACAGGTGCAGGTGATGCTTTGGCAGTAATTATAACTGTCGCAGCAGGTGCGAATACAATCGCCCATACGATAAAGATAACCAATGCCAGCGCAATACCGCCACCAATAAATATCTTTTTGCGGAAATCTGAAAAATTAGGAACTTTTAATTTGTTTTTAAAAGGAATCTTGGTCTCTGTGGAAGCTTCTTTATCAATATCTATAGAATCAATAACCATAGACACATCGTCAGATTCTGCACCATCGGCAGTTTTGGCTAATTCGCCAATTGGTAGGTCAGACCCATCAATAATATCGTCAGCCTCATCTGTGTCTAATTCTTCGACTTCGGCAATTTCGGGTTTGCTTTGCAAGTTTTTGGCAATTGGTACCATTGATGCGGCTGATAACGCAATCAATGCACGGTTGCTAGTTATCAAAACCAGGTGCTTGCCACTATTCGTCGCTGTTCTGGACAATAATCGCAAATTCACAGCACTTTGCAAAACACCTATTCTTTTAGGTGGTACTAGGGCGACGATTTTCTCTTTGCTAGCTTTGATTTTGCCAATAATCGAGGTTATGTCGTCTTCGGTGTCTATGTAAATTACGTCTTTATTCATATTTATATTCTAAGGATCCGATTAAGTTTGTCTTTGATCGTATCGTTATCGCTACTACCTATTATTGTATCATAGCCAACCCTTAGCAAACCCATAGCTGTAATGAAAGTATGGTCAGTAACTAGATTGGTTGAATCTGTTATTCCGGCAACGTCTTCGGGTTTGATATATTGGACGGTTGGTTTTTTAGTAAACGGCAGGTCTTTGTGCCAATCTGGTTTTTGCAATGTTTCGACTAGTTTTTTCAAACTAGCACCACCGCCACATAATAATATACGGCTAGGCAGGTGATCGGCCGCATCAAATTCGCTAAGTGCCAATTCTACGCCAGCAATCCAAACATCTAAAGTTTTGTCGATTGCTTTGTTAACGTCTTCGGCAACGGATGGTTTGATTTGATCATGATCGATATTAATCTTTAGTTTTTCAGCGTCATCGTAGGCGATATCTAATTCACTAGCAATTGTCCGCGTAAAACTACGGCCACCAATACCGAACATTTTGGTACCTTCGACACCACCGTCGTTGACGACTGCGATATCTGTCGTACCACCACCAACGTCGGCCAGGATTGCGGTAAAGTTGCTGTTGGCATCGGTACCCAATACGCTACGGCTAACTGCAAATGGTTCGGCTGCTACGGCCAATAATTCTAATGATAATTCTTCGGCAACTCGTTCCAATGCCCCAATGTGGACCATCGGTGCAAAGGCCGTGTATATTTGGACAGCGACATCGTGGCCTTGGAAGCCAATCGGGTTGCTGACTTTGTAGCCATCAATATGAATCGCGACTAATGCGCTGTTGACCAGTTTGATTTCGACATCTTCGTTGCCGGTTTCTAATGCGATTTGTTTTTGAGCTTTGCGCTGAGATCGTTCTTGGACTTTTTCAATAATAAATTCCATTTCAGCAGCGCTTAGCGGCTTGTCAGGTTGCGGACGGCGATAACGAATCGTGTTCGTCATGCCTTTGACTAATTCGCCTGCGATACCTATGACTACTCGTTTGGCCTGCAGGCCGGCTTGATTTTCGGCATCAGATAATGCGGCCTCACAATTACGAACTACACCGGAAATATCTGCAATCGCCCCAGCGTACATATCACTGATTTCCTGATGAGCACGACCGACACCGACAATATCCATTCGGTCACCATCCATTTTGGCAATCAATGCTTTGACATATTCCGTACCAATATCTAACGCGACAATATATTCGCCCTCATCATTTTTTTTGCGATTTAGAAAATTCAATGCCATAACTATAACCATTATAACAGGATGGTAGTAGATTTTGGATTATAGATTATGGATTTTAGTATAAATCTCAAAAAATAAGAGGCTTTTACAGCCCCTTATTTTTTACGAATCAAACTATTTTGGTTCAGCGTTCGCCAAAAAATCTTTCAACATCATTGTATCGTAGTACCAAATATTCCCACCAACACCGTCCCCTGCGCAATTTTCCTGAGAATTGCCGGCATAATAATAATATCCACCGAACTTACCTGCCAAAATAGGAGGGCTAGCATCAGGAGTTATAGGCTCTGTCATGCGATATAATTTATTAAGACCTGCACAATTACTACCCAGAGCTGAAACTCTTTCTGTTGAAAATTTGTAATAATCTTCGCCATTAGCATCTGTAGCCTTTTGACTCGTGATTACATTACTACCTAAATTCGTTGGCAATTTAAACTTAACATTCCAATCATCCAGAACCAGATACCCTGCATTTGTTTCAGTTGGGGTTGAAATCACCGCTACTTCTGGCGTTGGAGCCGGCGTGGACTTTGGTTGCATAAAGTTTTGCCAGAATACGAAGCCTAGTGCCCCTAATAATGCGACAACCAGCACAATAATAACTACTAGATGTGCACTTCCTGATTGAGATTGTTTTTTGTTCACGAGATGCCCTTTCGTAAAATGTTGTTAGGTTAATAGTAGCACAGTTTAAACTAAGCTAATACGGCTTTGATACGTCGGACGCCGGCGCTAGAAGATTCTTCTTTGATGATTTTGAATCGTTCCCCGCCTTCTGCTAATTCACCAGTATGTGTAATATGTGGGCCGCCACAGATTTCCAGGCTAAATGCTTTTCCGTCACTATCAGCGATTTTATAGACTCGAACTTTGTCGCCATATTTATCGCTAAATTCACCAACGGCGCCCATTGCTCGGGCCTCTTCCAACGGATATTCGGCAAACGTTACGGCTAGGTCTTTGCCGATTTGTTCGTTAACGATGTCTTCGATTTGACGAAGTTTATCATCAGCAACTTTTTCGGGATATTTGAAATCAAAACGGATTCGTTCCTCGTTAATATTCGCGCCACATTGAGAAACGCTATCGCCCAAAACCATCCGTAATGCCTGCGACATCAAATGTGCAGTCGTATGATATTTTTTATGGATATCACTATCACCCTCTAGACCGCCTTTGAAAGTTCCTTTAGCTGCGGTTTGACTGCGTTCTCGCTGCTCGGCCATTTTGGCGTCAAATTCTGCGCGCCAGTTTTCGGATAGTTCTATACCTTGTTTTGTAGCTTCTTCAACAGATAATTCTACTGGAAAACCGAATGTATCGTGCAACATGAATAATTCTGCGCCGGTCAACCCATTGACGGCGAATTTAGAAAATTCTCGTAAACCTTTATTCAGAGTCTGGCGGAAAACTTTTTCTTCTTTAACCAACACAGCGATAACTTCATCACGATTTGCCGCAACTTCTGGATAATCGTCGTTGAAAATATCTGCAATTACCGGCACAATTTCTGCCAAGAAATTTTGTTCAATGCCTAATTCTAATGCAAAGCGAATTGCCCGACGTAGTAACCGACGCATGACATAACCTTGCTCTTTGTTGGATGGTCGTACGCCATCAACTGCCAGGAAAGTTGCCGCGCGTAAATGGTCAGCAATAACTCGCTTGGATTTTATTGCATCCAACCAGCATTCTGGCATTTCATCATAACCCAGGTCACCAGGTGTAAAATCATATTTCTTATTTGACAACTCTTGAATCTTTTCAATAATCGGCCATATTGTACTAATTTTGAACACATCAGGACTATTAATTGCAGCTGCTGCGATTCGCTCTAGCCCACCACCAAAATCAACATTCTGTTTTGCTAGTGGCTCAAAACTACCGTCTTCCAATCGGCGATATTGCATAAAAACTTGGTTACCGATTTCTAGGAAACGCCCGCTGTCTGACGCCGGATGCGCATGGCCATAACTAGCATCATGATTTTGCTCGCCAAAATCATAAAATACTTCGCTATCAGGACCACAAGGATCACCGATCGGCGTACTATCAATTCCGCCACCTCGTGACCACCAGTTTTGTGCGTCATCATAGAAAAATATTCGTTCGCCTGGTTTGATGCCACGTCTGTCGCCGTCCTCTTGGCTGCCAATTTCAGCAATCTCAGCCGTAATACCAGCATCTGCAAAAACCTTCTGCCAAATCTGTGCTGTTTCATCATCACGCGGAATGCCATTTGCCTGATCACCAATAAAAGCCGAAACATAGATATTATTTGGGTCTAAGCCAACAACATCTGTCAAGAATTCAAAGAACCATCGTATTTGCTGTTCTTTGAAATAATCGCCCAAACTCCAGTTACCCAACATTTCAAAAAAAGTCGTGTGACGATTGTCGCCAACTTCATCAACATCCTGAGCACGGAAACAGGTCTGGCTGTTAGTTAATCGCACGCCATCAGGATGAGTCTGCCCCAATAAATACGGCAACAATGGTTGCATACCGCTGCCCGTAAACAAAGTCGTCGGGTCATTTAGCGGCACCAAATTGGCACGTTTAATAACCGCATGCTTGCGACTAGCAAAAAATTTCAGATATTCATTTCGTATTTGTTGAGCGTTCATTAAGGTTAATTATAACAAAATAAAGAGTTTTTGACCAAAGAAAAAGAGACCCTAACAAACAGAGTCTCAAATCACCTACATCCAAAAAGGACGAGCGTGCATAGCAGTAAATGGTTCCATCACAGGAAATGTATGCTGTTTTAGCCCATGATCAAAACTAATTGCAACGTCCCAGTTGGTTTTAACTGCTTCAAAGATGCGGTTCAATCGGTTTGTCAGACGGAATAACTCATCTACCGTTTTAACTTCCACCGAATCAATATCTTTTAGCAACCTTGCCAATCTCCTCCTGGATGATATCGCAGCCGCCTTGGCGCCTTTGACATACATACCCGAAGGCCGACACGACCGATTTATAACACTAGAAATTTCTTTCAGTGCTATTGTGTTACTTTTGAGAACATCAAAGTTTTCGGCTATTTTACTAGCACTTGCGCCCGTTTCTACATTGGGAACTAACATACTAAACACCGCCTTATAAATGATACTAACCACTGTAGTGATTGGCTATAACAATAGCATATTAACCGCCACCAGTCAACCTAACCAATTTGCAGGGTCGGACCTTGCAAATGGACTTTTTATTTTATAATATGCTTTTTCTAAATTATGATTCCGCCACCCAGGCAGATTTGTTCGTCGTATATGACAACTGATTGCCCTGGGGCGAAGGCTCGTTGTGGGTCGGTTAGTTTTAATGACACACTGTCGCCATCAACTGTAATTTCAGCCGGTACTAGCGGCGCACGGTGGCGTGAACGAATTAGGTATTTACCATTTTTGGGCGCTTCGTTAATCCAATGAACGCTGTGCAACTGCACAGTGTCGTGCCATAATGTGCCATCGTTTAAATCCGTCGTGACATAGACTTCGTTTTTGTTCATGTCTTTACCGACGACATAATACGGCAGACCGCCGCCTAATTCCAAGCCATGGCGTTGGCCTAATGTGTAGAAAATCGCACCATCATGATGGCCTAAAACCGCTCCAGATTTTTTATCTATAATCTGACCTGGTTTTAAATCAACATATAGACTGAGAAAATCGCGAATACCGACTTGGCCTACAAAACAAATGCCTTGGGAATCTTTTTTGACCGCGGTTGTCAGCCCACGTTTGTCAGCCATCTCGCGAACTTGCGGTTTGGTAAACCCACCAATCGGAAACATTGTTTTGCTCATCGCTGCACCAGTTACGCGGTACAAGAAATAAGTTTGGTCTTTGTTATCATCAACCGCCCGCAACAACAGGTTATCGCGCACCTGCGCATAATGCCCGGTAGCAATCATATCAGCGCCGTCTGCCAATGCAGCATCTAGGAACAATTTGAATTTAACTTCCTGATTACACATAATATCTGGGTTTGGCGTGCGACCAGATTTGTATTCATCAATCATATAATCGACAACTTTTTGTTTGTATTCAGCCTCAAAATCAAAAACTTTGAAATCAATGCCTAGTTGTACCGCCACACGTTTTGCATCAGCCAGGTCCTCGGCCCAAGGGCATTTCATCCCCGGCAGATCCTGGGACCAATTCTTCATATAAACGCCAGTCACGTCGTAGCCTTGCTCGACTAATAGCGCTGCCACCAGTGACGAATCAACGCCACCACTCATACCTACATAGATTTTTTTACTAGCCATTAGAACATCCCGATTGCGTAAAAAATGATGATTTTAACAACTTCGCTAACAGCCAGATACCAACCCCACGGCGTAATCCACCAGAACCACGACCAATCTTTGTCATTAGAATCAGGATGATTGATTATCTGTACATCACCGGCACGTTTGTCGAATTCTAGCCCGGCACGACGCTGATGATAACCAGATGTAACCAATATCACTTTTTTGATATTCAACTGCGCAAATATTGTTTTGGAATTCTCGGCATTTTGTTTAGTATTAGTCGAATATTCATCCAATTGAATCGCCGTTTCTGGTACACCAGCCTGCAAAGCAATCGTCTTCATAGCCGATGCATTGCTGGGACCGGTCTTGTCCTGAGCAGCACCAGAAAAAATCAACAAATGTGACCATCCGTCTTTGTATAATTTTACGGCTTCATTAGTTCTGGCCTGGGTGTCACCACCACTAACTGCCACAATCGCGTCAACAACTTGGCAACCAGTGGCTGAACTGGGTGATTTACCACATTTACTCAGTTCGTCTGGTTGCAGGTAAAAAGTCAGTCCGAAAACAACCGCCAACACAAATACCGCCAAGCCAATTAACCAACGAATCATTTGGCTATCCTCGCGTATTCTTTGCCGATTTCTTCCACCAATATATCACCAGCCAATTTGATATTTTTATCGTCCGATAGATGACCCAAAGTTATCCGAATACTACCACCGGCCAATTCATCGCTCATTCCGATAGCATCTAGTACATGAGATTTTGAACCTTTGTTGGCCGCACAAGCACTGCCCGTCGCAACCAATACGCCACGATTTTCTAACAAGAAAACCAATCGTTCACCATCAATATCGGGGAATGAAATATGCAGGTGACCAGACAACCGATGTTTTAGATTGCCCGAAACAACCGCGTTCGGGAATGATGCCGTCAAAACCGATTGTAATCCATCACGTAATTTTACCAAACGATCAGATTCAAATTTGCGATGTTCACTGGCTAATTCTAACGCTCGTGCGAATCCTACCACACCAGCTACATTTTCAGTCCCGCTACGCAATCCACGTTCTTGGCCACCGCCGACTATTTGTGGCGTTAATTTGACATGGCTAGCAGCCCAGACCAATCCAACTTGCTTAGGCCCGTACATTTTACCGGCATTTAGTGTCAACAGGTCCACGCCCAAACGCGCAACATTGACATCCAATTGACCAACGCCTTGCGAAGCATCGCTGTGCAGGTATATCGGCGTACCATCACCACGTGCTAATCTGTCTTCGCGTTCCGATCGTACAATCGCTGCAATATCACGCAAAGGTTGAATAGTACCAATCTCGTTATTTGCCAATGCCACACTAACTAATCTGGTTTCTGGCGTAATCGCATCCGCAATAGATTTAACATTCACCATTCCTCGCTCATCAACCGACACAACCGTATGACTGTGACGCATAGCACAATTTAACACTGCATGATGCTCGATACTGGGTACAATGATATGCCCCATGATGCTATTAAAAACCAGGTTGATTGATTCGGTGGCACCAGCTGTAATCACAATTTCACCGGGTTTGCCACCAATTAGATTAGCTAATGTGCGCTTGGCATCTTCGTAATCTCGACGAACGGCAACAGCCGGCGCATAAGGACTGGACGGATTATAAAACAGGTCAGAAAAATAAGGCTGCATAGCCTCAACAACCCGCCTATCCATAGGCGTAGCAGCAGCATGGTCCAGATATATAATTTGATTGTCCACGTAGTTATTATATCAGTTAAGCGATAAACTGGTTGTCGGTTACAACCGATTTACCATAAATCTGTTTCATGACACGTTCGTGATAGATTTTTGTAGCGTCAATAAAGTTTTTTAATTCTTGGCCGGTTATATATTCACATTTCATGCCAGATTTGTTACTGACTTTCAAAACGCCTTCTGGGCGGACTTCATAGTGCAAAGTTACCGAGTGGACGTTGCGCAAAGCATCAGTTTTCTCTTGGTGGAAAAACCAGCTTTGCAGGCTGTCGTTGAAAAAAGATCGGCGTTCATTAGCAGCCAACGGCCCAAAGATTTTTGCGCCGATTTCGCCTTCCATAGTTTTCAATTCTCGCTCTAACGACAATCTAATATATTCAGGAGACAGATTCCTTTTGAATATCTTGCGACTGACAGCCATTACGAAATTGCTCTTACTCATGCCGCCATCCTGTTATCTATCAATTCTTCTCGGGCCTGTGCTATATTTCGGGCTCTATGAATTAGCTCTGCAGTGTATCCCACTGGAGCTGATTCAACAAAACTAGCTGGCTCAACCACATTGATTGAAACTTCATCAATTTTTACGACGTTATCATACGCCTGTACAACTTCAACCCTAATATCAGCTTGTTGGTCGCTAGACTGATCAGTCTGCGGTTCGCTGAACCTGGTTGGGGGAATGTTGAATGCGTTGATTGACATAAATACTTATAAAGCCTCAATTAAATTTAGGTGATATATTTTTAGATTTTTATTTTAGGTTTTTAAATTAAATAATTCACGAGCATTTGCCGTAGTAACAGATGAGATTTCATCAAATCCAATACCGCGCGCTACCCCGTGATATTCAGCAATGTTTTTAATATATGCTGACTCATTTATCTTACCACGAAAGGGCACTGGTGTCAAGAAGGGCGCATCTGTTTCGAGTATCATTTTTACAACAGGTATTGAAGCAAACATGGCCTTTTGAGCCTCATCTTTGGTAAATGTGCTGTATCCGTTGACGCCAATGTATAAACCCCTGTCTAGCCCGGCTTGTAAGTTTTCGACCGTATCTGTAAAACTGTGCAATACCCCCCTAATACCGGTGAATTCATCGAATATCGGCCAAAAATCATCAAACGCCTCGCGGACATGGAAAATAATTGGCAAGTCATATTGTAGTGCCAGTTTAATCTGATCCCGTAATAGATTGATTTGATCTGCGCGCGGGCTGTGATTGTGATGGTAATCCAATCCGATTTCACCAATCGCAACGATATTATCGTGATTATCGTCAATCAGTTTTGCCAACCCTCCTAGGCCGCCTTCCGCATAATGTGGGTGGATACCGATTGTGGCGTAAATACCATCGTGTTTTGCAGCAAATTCCAACGCCTCAATCGAACTTTGCTCGTTGTCACCGACACAGATTATTTCTGTAACGCCGTTTTCGCGCGCACGATTAACAACTTCATCTGCATTTAATTGATAACTAGCCTCATGGATGTGGCAGTGAGTGTCGACCAACATATTTAAACTTTCTGTGCGTGAGGATCGGCGGTGTGCAGATAAATTTTAGGGAAAGCAACACCTGTAATTGGCACGACTACGCCGGTTCCGAATACCGCCTGGATTTTGCTAGCAGTGTCGGGCAAGAATGGTACTAATAGATTGCCGATTTGCATTAACGAACCGACTGCATAAGCCAATACTTGGGCTAGGTGTGGCGCCGATTCGGCATCAGTTGCTACAGTTTTGGCGATTTCCCAAGGTTTAACGTTCTCGATGTATTGGTTCAGGCTGCGGACCATCGCCCAGACTTCATCCATGGCTTTGTCAAATTCTAGATTTTCCATAGCAATTTTGTAATTATCACTATCATGTTCGCCGACTGGGATCTCACCAATAACACCTGATTGATAGCGCGTAATCATACCAGCAATACGCTGAATAACGTTGCCCAGGTCATTGGCTAATTCGGTATTATAGGCAGTTTCAAACTTCTCCCAGGTAAAATCACCGTCACCCAATGTCGGAATGTGGCGAGAAAAGAAATAACGGAAAGCATCAACACCGTAATTATCCAATATCTCGTTGGGATCAACACCGTTACCAGCCGATTTGGACTGGCGAACACCGCCAACATTAATAAATCCGTGGACTAATAACTTTTTAGGCAACGGCAAACCCAAACCTAGTAATATGGCAGGCCAAATGCCAGCATGGAACCGCAGATTGTCTTTGCCCATTACCTGGACATCAGCTGGCCAATACTGCTTCCAGGCCTCGTTATCTGGATAGCCCAAAACCGTAATATAATTTGTCAACGCATCCATCCAAACATACATGATTTGTTCTGGATCGCCAGGAACCGGTACGCCCCAGCTAAGGTTTTTCTTGGGCCTGGATATACTGACATCTTGGACGCCGTCTTTGATCAATTCTAGGAACTCTTTTTTACGAAAATCTGGAACGACTTGCATTTCACCACTGTTCAAAGCTTCGCGGATTCGGTCGCTGAATGCACTGACTTTTAGGTAATAATTCTCTTCGCTCAATCGTTGATAAGGCTGATTGTGGATTGGGCAAACGCCGTTGTTTTCGGTTGCTTCTTTGTCGGTTACAAATCCTTCACAACCAACACAGTACCAGCCTTCATAGGTGCCTTTGTAAATATATGGCTGTAATTGTTGCCAAATATATTGAACCGCGCCGATATGATGTGGGTCAGTTGTACGGATAAAATCGGTATAGGTAGCACCTAGTTTTTTGTCTAGATTTTCAAATGCAGAATATGCCTGATCAACGTACGATTTTGGGTCCATGCCCGATTCAGCGGCTTTGATAGCAATTTTATTGCCGTGTTCGTCAGTACCGATTTGGAAACGAACTTCATGGCCATTCTGACGTTGGTAGCGCGCCCAGATATCAGCGAATAACGGGTCTAGCGGGTGACCAATATGAGGCGCCCCATTAACATAGGGGATAGACGTAGCGATATATAATTTCTTTTCCATTTGAATACTATTGTAACAGAGAGATTAGCCGACGACAATTTTGGTCAAGCGCGTCCAATCATCTAGTGTCAACATTTCGGCGCGGTCATTCGGATTAATCCCCGCTTTTTGCAACAAGACCTCAACATCTGGTTTAGACAATTTTAATCCACCTGATAGACTACTGCGTAACTTTTTACGTTTGGCGGAAAAACCAGCTTTTACAACTTTGAAAAAATCTAGCTCGTTTATATCCGCGAAAAATGACGTGTCACGGGTTTTTAATATCACGACTTGGCTGTCAACTTTGGGTGGTGGAGCAAACATCGCGGCCGGCACTATATCACCTAGCGTAACGTCGGCAAAAACTTGGGCCGAAACTGCCAAAATGCTCATTTGACCTGGCTCGGCCGCCAACCGCTGCGCGACTTCACGCTGCACCAACAACACCGTGGTTGATGGTTTATTCGTAGCCGTCATCAACATCTGAACAATTTTACTCGTAATGTAGTAGGGGACATTAGCAACTACTTTATAACCTACTGGCAAATCTGTTAAATCAAATTTCAATATATCTTCACTAACAACCGACAGGTTTTTCCCCGGGAATTGGGCTGGTAATTTACGCGCCAATTCACTGTCGAATTCTACCGCGACTACCCTGCCTGCCCGGCGTAATAATTCACTAGTTAATGTCCCCAACCCCGGCCCGATTTCCAACACTGTGTCATCTGCGGATAAATCGGCACAATCAGCAATATGAGCCAACACATAACGGTCTCGCAACCAATGCTGGCCTAATGATTTGTTATTCTGCAATGCCATGATTAATGACTCGCCAATATGTCACTGGCAAATTTCATTCTGGCATTAGTCATACACCAAACTGGGTCACAAACTTCAAAATCATTCTGGAATACTTGCACGACCCTGGTTAACGAATCAGTAGATTTGATCTTATCACGTATCCAGGCGCGGCTACCATTCAATTCTTCCATTAGATAATCTAATTGTGTATAGATATTATTTGGGTGTGGCTTAGAATAAAGGCCATCTCTTCGAGCGTCAGTCCATTGTACCAGACCATCTCCTGTTGTATTAAAATGGTGCTCTTGTTTCAAGTTACCCATAATACCAGCTGTTTGGACTCGGCTAAAACCAGCTGTGCGTAGGTAATCCCAGGTTATATTCTCGTTCTCGGTTGGAGTTGTGTATTGACCCTTTACACCAACAACTTCTACCTGTTTTTTAGGTTGTTTGGTCGTGATACTGGCGATCTCGATTCGCCCAACTTCGATGCCGTCTCGGACTGTTATCTCATAAGAAACGCTGCGGGAACCTGGTTCGCCGGCTGTTTTGATAGCGCTGTAGCTGACCATTTGATCGGCATCTTCTATCCGGTCAACGTCGAATGCGATAACTTCATCGACAGTCACAGTCTGTTTACCTTCTCGCCAGACACGAACAGCCAAACCTTCAGTTAGCGGTGTTTCGGCGGCGGGGACGACTTTGTCATTAGCTTCTAATTTAATGCCTTTTTCTGATAACATTTCGCCAACTGTTTTGCCATGCGTTCGAACAGTCTGAGTCTTGCCATATAGTGTGAAACTGAACGGCACAGCCCTAGTAATAGTTAATCGTAGACCTAGACCATCACTCATGATATTGTCTGACAGCCCCAGTACGGCGATATCTTCATCGTATAATTGTATGCCAGCCGCCTGAGCGATTTGGGCTGGAGTTTGGAATGACGTAATGATTTTTGTACGAACACTACCATCAACGACTAGAATTGGTCTGGCACGATAGACGTTGACCTGGTAATCCGAAGCTACTAGTTTCTGAGTGACCGCTGGTTCGACCATGTCTTTGTCGTCGACCGAGATACCCGCTTCTTTCAACGCATCGCCAATAGTAGCAGCCTGGGTAATAATGACTTTTTCGACAGATCGATCATGAATTGTGATTAAACGGCCGTTTTCTGATGGTTTGCCGTTATCGGCGCTAGTCACCCCTGATACAGTCAAAATAATCGCCAATATGACAAACAAAAAGGCAACAGCCAAAGCGCCAAAAGATATGACTGATTTACGGATAAGATTACTCATTTTCTCGCAGTTCTCGCATGTATACCCCACAAAA
>JBAXFD010000009.1:0-24155 GCA_037140095.1 Candidatus Saccharimonadota bacterium | reverse complement strand
GCCTCCCTGTCACGGAGGAGACCGCCGGTTCAAGTCCGGTCGAGCCCGCCAAAATTAAAAAATCACCCTTGCGGTGGTTTTTTAATTTTGTTGGCCCGCCCCGGACTCGAGCCGGCGGCAGTGATTTGCCCCTGGCAAATCACTGAAAACCGCCGGGTCGCGTAGTGCAGCGAAATAAAAATGTTTTTACATATTTCTATAAGCAAACGGAGGAGCGGAACAAAGTGGAGCGATAGTCCGGTCGCCCCCCTACCTATCGCCCTTCAAAAACACCCCCGCCCCCTCAACCCCATAATACCGCTCCAAAAACTTCTTCTTATAGCCAAAAAAACTGCCATCACCAATACTATCCCGTATCAAATCCACTGTTCGCACCACGAATCGTTCATTATGAATGCTAGCTAATGTTAAGCCTAACACCTCATCCGCCCTGAACAAGTGATTTATATAGGCACGAGTGTAATTCTGGCAAGTATAGCAATCACATTCACTGTCTATCGGTCTAAAATCTTGCTGATATTTGTTATTTGTAATATTAATTCGCCCATCATATGTAAATAATGCGCCGTTTCTAGCCTGGCGGGTCGGAGCAACACAATCAAATGTATCAATACCATATTGGACACCCATAAACAGATCCGCAGGCTGTGCCCCCATGCCTAATAGATGGCGTGGTTTGTTTTCTGGCAACACTTCGTTAATCCAACGAACAGTTTCAGATATTTCTTCGGGCTCAAACACTCCACCGATTCCGTAACCATCAAAATCTCGTTCACCCAGAAATTTTGCACTCTCTGTGCGCAGGTCTTTCTCGCGGGCACCCTGGACGATACCATATAATGCCTGTTGGTTCTCGCCCTTTGCCTCATGTTCATCATTTAACTTTTTATGACGCGCGAGCGACCGATCAGCCCACAGGTGCGTTCGATCCATCGCCTGTTTAATATAATCTCTACCAGCTAGTGGTGCAGTTAATTCGTCAAAACTCATATGTATGTCTGCACCAATCTGGTGCTGTAGCTCCATCGAGCTTTCTGGCGTCATTGATAAACTGCTGCCGTCTAGGTGTGATTTGAAAGATGCGCCCTCGTCTGTAACCTTGGCTAGTTGTGTAGATGAATGTTTGGCTAGATCACCGTTGCCTTTCGTGCTGTGCGATGTAGCGTCAATACCCTTGCCATATGCCATACCTAACGAGAATATCTGAAAACCGCCGCTGTCCGTGAATATCGGACCCTGCCAGTTCATAAATTTATGGATACCACCTGCCGCCGCGACCACGTCTGCACCTGGTCGCAACATTAAATGATAGGTATTAGCTAGCACTGATTGTCCCCCGAGTGCCAAAACTTGCTCAACTGTCAATGTTTTAACCGTCGCCTTGGTACCACCTACTATAAATGCTGGAGTTTTGATGTCACCATGAGGTGTTTTAATAATACCCGCCCGGGCTAGCGTGCCATCAAGTTTTTTTGTAATCTCAAAATCTAATGCTAATTTCATCTGTAACTATAATATCAGCATTGAATCGCCATAACTAAGAAATTTGTAATTTTGCTCAATAGAATGTTGATAGGCTGATAATAATCTATCCCAACCAACAAACGCCGCCGTTAACATCAACACTGTACTTTTAGGTGCATGATAGTTAGTTAGTAGCCCATCAATAACCTGAAACTTATAGCCTGGGTAAATAAATATATCTGCCTCGCCAAACAGATCAACTGGGTCCTGCATAACTAATTTGTTCACGTATTCCAATGTCCTGGCTACTGTTGTACCAATAGCTACTACCCTGTTACCAGCTAATTTGGTGTCTTTGATAACACGAACTGTCTCTTGCGGGATCTCAAAGTATTCTTTGTGCATATGATGGTCTTCTAATCTGTCAGTTCGTATCGGCATGAACGTACCCAACCCAACGTGCAGTGTTAAATATACGATATTAACCCCTTTGAGCCGCAAACTATCCAATATCTCATCTGTCATATTCAAACTAGCTGTAGGTGCAGCAACCGAACCCTTATCCTTGGCCCAAATAGTCTGATAACGCTCTATATCTAGAGGTGTGGCGTCTCGATGCATGTACGGAGGCAACGGCACTTCACCATATTCATCTGTTAAATCTAGTAAATTACGGTCACTACGTACAATTGCCAGGCCGTCGCCCTCGATTTGCTCAACAACCAATTCTGCATTGCCTATTGTTAATACATCACCCTCATTCAACTTGCGACGATACATTATCCTATGTCTAAACCAATCATTATCAAAGCTGTGTTTTTCCAGCACCACGATTTCTCGCTCTGCCCCATTTGATTTTATGGATCGCAGTCTGGCTTTGATAACTTTCGTATTATTCAACACAATCGTGTCGCCTGGGTCTAAAAAATCAGCTAGTTGTAAATAATAACTATCTACAATTTTATTATTTCGTTGTTGTAAAAACAATAACCTGGATGACCCTCTCTCTTTTGGAGGCTCGTTAGCGATCAATTCAGTTGGCAAATCGTAATTATAGTCAGATAATTTCATTGTCATTATAACGATATGTACTTTTTGACCTTGCCTGCGTCAATAACACCTTTGAAGTCACTAGCAAATGTCGATAACGGCACATGAACATACTCGTAACTAACCTGTGAATCATTGATATCTAATAATTTTACAAGATAATAACCATCACCCGTTGTTGGTTTAACTACGCTAGATATTTGGTTCTTGTTCATTTTTGCTGCCTCGATAGACAACCCACCGTCTTGGTTAAACCTAGACGCCCATCCAGAAACGCCGTAAGTTACATTCAAACCGGTCTGCCCCGATATGTCGGTTGCTAGGTTTTTCAATGAAATTGCCGAGTTAGCAGCTATTGCTGATACTGATTTTTCGACTGCGCTGGAAGCATTTTTGTCTATTTCATAAGCTACCTTCTGGCGCAACAATTTATTCTTTGTCACGTAACGATACTCATCTGGGCTCCAATTATAGTAATCTGCTATCACTGCCTCGTAGGTTTGATTAGACACCTCACCTTGATCTGATTGTCTTTGAGATTTCAAAAACGCTTCTAATTCAACGTCACTAACTGATAAATCCAACTTGCCGGCTAATTTAAAGGCATAGGCGTCAGCTATGGCGTCATCTAATGACTGCTGTTTCATATATTTACTTTGGCGTTTACCATCTTCGGTTTTTAGGTCTACTTGCTCTTTTTGCTCTAGGTAATGCACAGAGCTGAGATACTTCATCAGGTAATCACCATAAAGTACTGACTGCCCATCGATTTCTGCAACCGGTAAGGGTAAAACTCTGGTGATACGATAGACAAATTCACTGGTATTTTGAGAAGGATAAATCTGCCACCAGCCAACAACCGAAACAACAATCAGTGCTGCCACACTAATAATAATAGCGTTAATGACTAATCTGTGACGAGCATATTGGATAGGATATTTAAATTTACGACCCCCTGCTAGGATCTTCTCACGATGGTCGGCCAATGTATCACTAGTAATCCTAGATGATTCTGGCTCTTCATTCTTTTTAAATAGTTTATTAAATATCTTTTTCATTCTCCCCTTGGCTTTCGATGACATTATTTACTGCATCTTGCAGTTTATTATAAATCTTGTCTGGGTTCTCTACTTTATGGATTACTAAGTCGCCCACAAATGTCTGTATCACTATGGTCCCAAATTTAAAAATCTCTCCCGAGAACCCTGGTATATTATAGCTTATGTTTTGGACCTTTGACAGCCTCAGTTCGATGACATCTTTGCCAAAGAAACCTCGCTGGGTGACCTGTCTAATACGTTGATCTGTAACTATATAAATCGTAAAATACCACAGTATAAAATGATAAAAGAACATGACTAAACCAATGAATAGTCCACCTATTGGTAATAGGAACAATTCTAGATTATGGCTCCAAATTAACGGTGGTATTGCAGTAATAATCAAAGGTATGGCTAATGCATAAAAACCTTTGCGCATAGCAATGATATGACGACGAAATACAAATAACAGCTTTTCACCGTCACGTTGACCGTCAAAATCTAACCTTTTAACCGATTCTGGCTCTGTTTTTGTCATATAACTATAATAGCAGATTTTATGAGGCTTTGGCGTTGAAAATGGTACCCCGGGCAGGAGTTGGTCACGATAATTTCAATGGTACCCCGGGCAGGAATCGAACCTACAACCTTATCCTTAGGACGGATCTGCTCTATCCAGTTGAGCTACCGAGGCATAACAGAGATAGTATACCACAGCATAAACCTAAAATAATCCAGTAAATAATGAATGGGCTATTTATTAATTTATTTCTTTTTTTGATTAGGCCGAGGCTGAGTAAAATATTCGTGTACGGTTTGATAATTGTCACAAATCTCATCGTCCGCAAACCAATGAGCTATTTCTTGGCTTGCTTCATCTTCGTCCCCAGATGCATGGACAATAGTAGGCAAAGCAACTTCTAGAGAATTTACATAGTCGAGACTGGCATGGGCATAGTCGCCTCTTATAGTCCCAGGAGCTGCCTCTTTTACATTAGTCACACCAACCATTTTCCTAACCAAAGACACAGACTCAACACCTTGAAGGACCATAGCTATAACAGGACCTTCTTGCATGGCGCCAAGCTGAACTCTAAATTGCACCTCGCCTCGCCTCGAAATCATTTTGCCAATCGTTTCATAATGATGATAGTAATGTTCCTCATTTGGACATACCATCTTCATAGCTATAATCTTTAGACCAGCTTTTTCAAAACGACTCAAAATTTCACCAGTAATCCCCCTCTGAATAGCGTCTGGTTTAAAAATTACTAATGTTCTTTCAATATTTTTTTTTGGCACCATAAATGTTCCTCATTAATTACTTTTACCCTATTATATCAAATATCTCCCGGATAGCACTCTACAATAGGTGTTTTTTAAGTTATGCTAATAGTATATGTATATGTCCGAACTGTTACTGGATTATATCGAACACCTAGAAGTTGAAGGTGGTCGGTCGGCTCATACGGCTGAGAACTATACACTATACCTAGAAAGATTCATTGAATTCACTGATGATATAACAGTGGACAAGATAACGCCCGAACTAGTCAGAAAATATCGACTATGGCTGAACAGATACAAAAATGACCATGATGACGAATTAGCTACTATTACTCAAGGCTACCACCTGATAGCCCTGCGCGGTTTTCTGAACTACTTATCAAAGAGAGATATCGCCAGTCTATCGCCCGAAAAGATAGAATTACCCAAAGTATCGCGCAAACAAGTTACCTTTTTGCATTACGATGAAGTTGAACGATTATTGGAACAAATGTCGACCGACGATGAACCTGGGCTGCGTGATCGAGCGATAATCGAGTTACTATTTTCTAGTGGCCTGCGCGTATCCGAGTTAGTCAACCTGAATCGCGATCATATCAACACCAAGCGACGCGAATTCATGGTCCGAGGCAAAGGCCAAAAAGACCGACCAGTTTTTATCAGTGAAAGTGCTAGCCTGCACGTCAAAAACTATCTAGAATCACGAAAAGACAACTTGCCTCCTCTGTTCATCAGCTACAGTCGCAATGTTGAATCTACAAACAGTGGTGACTATCGACGCCTAACCGCCCGCAGTATTCAAAGAATCATCAATAAATACGCTAAACTAGCCGGTATAACAAAACACGTCAGCCCACATACTATGAGACATAGTTTTGCTACCGACCTACTAATGAATGGCGCTGATATACGTAGCGTCCAAGTAATGTTAGGCCACAGCAGTATTAGCACTACTCAAGTTTATACCCACGTAACAGATGAGCATCTGCGAGAAGTTCACGAAAAGTTTCACAGCGACACTAAGGATTAGTGATATCAGTAACGCCAGTTCTAGTATCAGGGCTGCAATCGCCCTGACTGTACCCAGCAGCTACATTTGTGATGGTAAAGGTCTTACAAAAATCATATTCTACATCTACTGCGGCCTGGGGATAAGGAAAATCTACATCTGTTAATTCAATCCTAGAAACAACTCGTCTGAATAAGTTATTTGCTCGTCCAGTTGAGTCTATCTCAGGCTGAACGGACTTGAAGCCAACTGCCCCACCAGCACTATCCAGCAATTTTACACTATAATCAGAACTATTATATATGGACGCCAAGTTCAGATATGCCGCCCTATCAGCACTTATTTCAACTGGCAGGTCTATCACTACAGAACAGGCATATAAATCATTTAAAAGATTACCCGTACAATGAACCTGTTTAATGGTTTTTTCTGATGAGTGGCCATTTTCTGGCGACGGACGAATATCCAAAGCAATACTGGCCCTTTTAGCTGCCCCACTTGTATCATTAGAAGGATACAAGAACAAAGCATTGCTACTATTAGAATCAAAATCGCTTACAGAAAAACCAGATTTGTTAAATTGTATCACCTGAGCCCTTATTATTGATGGTTTATTTATATCCCAGACATCTGGCAGTTGCGGATTGGCGCTAAAGGCAGGTATTTCAGCCGAATCAGATGGATTTTGCAGATTCTTGGCACTAAACCAATCTATTTGGACTGCTTTAAACGGCCTAGAACCGATAAGTGGTATCATTTTGCTACCATCAACCGCTAAATTGCCCATATAATTGGGCGTCTCCATGCTAATTTTGGTACAAGTATAGGCCTGATCTAATGATTTATTGCCAGTCTGTACTGCTATCTCACTATCACCTAAATTTCTACCATCCAACATACTAACCGCTAGGTTGCATGTTGGAGAATTGAGTTTAGCGTATTCAATGCCACAATCTACATCACTAATAGCTAAATCACATAGGCTCTTGTACCGTAATATCGCCCTCTTAGAATCTTCGACACCGGCTTGAGCCGAATCATAGGCACTTTGTGATAGGTCTGTGGCACTGGCCTGTTGCTGACCCTGTAGCATTATTTTTACAAACCCAACTGTGACAATAGTTATTAATAAAGTCGCAAACACCACCATAAATAACGAGACTGACCCAGATTGTTGGCTATTTTTCATATTCTGTATCATTCTGATTTGTTCCCGGCTCTAGCCGTTATATTAAACTCATTAATCGCACAATATGTCAGATCCGAACCAGCCTCACTAGGCGGTTTACAGGTGCCGTCGTTAATAGTTGCCATGTCACTGGTGCCTATCAAAAACCTTATATTATAAATTCGTTGGTTGGTCTTGCCATCATAAGCATTAGACGATATATAAAAATCATGAATAGACATAGATTGATCACCTACATTTAGTAACTCGGTTGCATCTGATTTGGATATTTCAGGCAACCCACTAACGTCATTTTTGCAGTATTTGGAACTTTGATCGATGACTTTAATGAAACGGATTTGATCTGTGCTGCCATCATAAACATTCATTTCACCAACATCACCACGATTAATAGCCTCTGCATAATTCCAAACATAGCTGTATTGACCAGTACACAAGCGTCCACCAATTAAATCTTGAGCTACATAATTATCATCTAGACTAAATATCGGGCTGGAATTAATGCTGCGCTGTAATTCACTGGCAATAGAACGGCCAGATTCATTCGCGGCCTTTAATGTTATGCCACGATTATATATATTGCCTATTTGGATAACTGTCATGGCGATAACCAGCAACAAAGCCGACACAAATCCCATAGCCAGCATTAATTCGATCAGTGTAAAGCCTTTTTTATTAGTATCGTGGTTCATATAACCTCACAATCGTTCCAATCGTTACCGGCACTGATTGGCCGGGGCTATTCCAACAAGCACGGATATAAAAATCTATGTAATCGGCTGATTTTTGACCATCATTGAGCGTTATCACTGGCGCCATCGCTTCTATCCATATTCCATCAGCTGTCTTTATTTTTTGAGACGTAGAATCATAAGTTACTTGAGAGAATGTTTGCGCTACATTAAAGGCAACATTTGATGTTTGTGGCATAAACTTGGCATTCCTGGTATCCAAAATAAACTTACCGTTAGCAGGAATCTGACAACCGTCTCCACCAGAGCTAGACGATAATGGCGAACTGGCCATATATTGTTTCATCGCCTCCCACTGGCTGGCTGGGCTGTCGTCGGCGTAAACCCCGGACGCATAGGCTGAAACATACGATGCATTTAAAAACCTTAGCGTTTCTGCCTGGGCGTCTATCTCGTTACGGACCATCGTTATTTCTAATGCCCTCTGAGAAGCAGCCGTCCCTTGGTTCATAATTGCCAAACTACCGACTACGACTAGGCTGAATATGGCGATAGCAAATAGAACTTCTATCAATGTGTCACCCCTAGATCTTGAGTCTAAGCCTAGCATCCGCTGTCATCCCCTAATTTCTCAACCCCACTAGCACCAGATGTGGTTGATTGTATATAAACAGCCATTTTATTGCCGCCAAATAGCCCGCCTGAATTAACACAGAGCTTCAGAGAATCCTTTTGCTCGGGTTGAGACAATAATAGTATGGTATCTGTTATATAATCATTATTAGACTCTGTGCCGACAGATTGCATGTTATTAATAAACGTCTTTATGACTCCATTTATTGGCGATCGGATAATCAATACAGAAAATACCGCTGAGTTATCAGAGCCCGGGGCATTCAATGATGAACCCCACTCTACATCATAGCTTTCAGCCCCAAATGACAGTGAATGAATTTTGTATTTTAACAAATCGGCATCGTTAGCAACCTCTATGGTTTTAGGCAATACCCCTACAACACTATTGATATTGATCTTTTTGCCTGTGTTGTCGCTGGTAATTAACCGGCCTAATATAACACAGTCATTGGACTGACCCTGCGGTATCGAGACAGAATTTGACTGACTAGCAACACCGTTTGGGGTACAATCCCAGTCACTCCCACGGTTATTGGTCACATTAGCTACTTCAGAATATTGTTTTTGCAATAAAGCTTGCAAGGACGTCACACTGTCTCTATAACGCTGAGTATTTATAGACGAACCGACGCCAACTAATAAACTTACTACTAATAACCCCGTAATGCCTAGAAACAGCATCGTTTCAACAACAGTAAACCCAACTTTGCCCAAATGCTTCATCACTTACGATTATAGCATAAGCGTAAAGTTTTTTATTCTATAACAAGCCGTAAAAGTAAGCGTTTATCAGATAACTACCCGCCACAACTGCAACAAATGAGCCAACAATCAATAATGGCCCAAATGGCACGTGAGAATCGCGTTTTAATTTACCAGCTATCATGAATGGTAGGACTATCAAACAACCGATCAAATTAGCAGCAAACAAAGCAACAAATGATAACTGCCAATCAGCTATTAACAGCGCCAGGCCTAGTCCTAATTTTATATCACCGAATCCAATCCATTTGCCTTTTGATATAAAATACAAGATATAATATATGCCGCTTAACACCAACACCGAGCCCAGGATATTGTAGATGGTGCCCATCTTGTCACCCGCCCCGATGATAACCAATATAGCGCTGATAGCCCCTAAACCAATTAATGCGAAATTAGCTGTGTTCGGTAGCAAGAACCATTTTTTATCGTATGCGAACAATACTGCCAGTGACACACCGGCTACTAACCAAATAACAAACCTGGCGATTTCTAAACCACCACTTAGCCCAAACGGCCAAAACATATATGACAGTACAAAAAATGTCGCTACGCCTAATTCGATTAGTGGCTCCATGATACCAATTGGCTTTTTGCAACTACGGCATCGGCCTAGCAATAACAACCAGCTGACCAATGGCATTAAATCATACCACTTTAATTTATATGAACAATCTAGACACTGTGATCGATCATTTAACAGATTGTATTTAGTTAGTTTTGATAAACGCTTTGATTCTGCACCGTCTACCTTGTCACCAGATTTTTTGTCTTGTTGTAATTGTCTGGCACGCAAGCGCCAAACAGTCGCACCAGCGAAACTGCCTAGGCAAAGCCCTGATAATATTAATGATATATAAATTATAGCTTGTTCCATAAGTAATAGCATAACAGTTTTATAAATAAATATAACCCCCCTATTTTTCAGCAAGGAGGGCTATACCTCTATGTAAGGTTTTTATAATTATTGATTGTCTACGCAATACAGAGAGCTTTGATTTTCAAGTTTAGTCAATAATGCATATTGTCTAGCCTTGCCGCCTGTTATTGCTCCATCAATACCACAAATACCACCCTGGGCATAGAAGACCGTTCCTTCGACAATCTTGTTTTGAGAAGAGTCAACAGGCAAAAACACGTAACCTGTGCCAGTTGCAGGATCCTTATATTCGTCACCGGCAATGCTGGCAGTATCACCACCTAAATAGCCTTCCACAAAAGTCTTACCGCCTAATGTAGCCGTGACTAAGCTAGATGGGATCGAACCTCTATTGTTAGACGCATAATTGGTCAATTGGACCATAATACGAGATAAGTCATTTTTGCGTTGAGTGTCACGTTGGCTTTTTTGCAAAGCTGGCAGTGCAATAAACACCATCAAAAATATCAAACCGGCAATCGCCAATACTAATACAACTTCAATAATTGTGAAACCTTTTGATTTTGTTTTAGCGCTCATCTGAACTTTCCACCTTTCGTATGAACTTTAACTATGCAAATGTACTTATGTTTATATTACTCTAAATAGCAAATGATGTCTAGACGTTGATCCCATTAACCAAGCTGTATATCGGCAACAAGATTGCAGCCACCATACCACCTGCAACTATGGCCAAAACTACCATCAAAATCGGCTCAATTGAAGTCGATATAGTCCTAACTTGTTCATCCAGTTCTTCTTCATATACCTGAGCCGTTTTGCCCATCATTTCGTCAACTTTACCAGATTGTTCACCTATTTTGATCATCTGTGGGACCAATGGCAATATCTCGGCCTCTGGTGACAATGCGACTGACAACGCTTTGCCTCCTTTTACTTTTTCGGCAGCACGCATAATGCTGGTTTTAATTATCGAATTATTGACCGCTACAGATGTTAGTTTCAACATATCCAACATACTAACCCCTGTACCCAACAATGTCTGACCGGTGCGCGTAAACCTAGCCATATATAATTTGCGGAACATTAATCCGAATATAGGTACTTTTATCTTGAAAGTATCAATCATCTTGATACCGGCCTCTGTTTTCCTGTACTGTGACAAGAAATAAACCAATGCCGCAATAACCAATATGA
The DNA here is from genome assembly GCA_037140095.1 of Candidatus Saccharimonadota bacterium. Taxonomy (GTDB): domain Bacteria; phylum Patescibacteriota; class Saccharimonadia; order Saccharimonadales; family Saccharimonadaceae; genus UBA1547. Next base: position 12,949 of record JBAXFD010000009.1, on the reverse strand, counting down.
CGACCCACCAATAATTAGCCAAGAAATTAGATACGTCGACCATAATTTGCGTTATAAATGGCAATTCCTGCTTTAGGTCTTTGTATAATTTTTCAACCTGGGGTACGACTGTAAATAACATGAATGCCATGACGCCAAAGATAACGAATAATACGATGATCGGATAAGTCAGCGCGCCTTTGATTTTGCTCATTATGGCAGCATCTTTTTCTTGCTGGTTAGCTACTCGTTGCAAAGATTCATCTAATGTACCTGATACTTCCCCGGCACCGACTAGTGCCAAGAAAATTGCGTCAAATACCCCTGGGTGTTTAGCAAAAGATTCGGACAATGTCTTGCCGCCCTCAACTGATGCGGTAACTTCTTGGATTATTGATTGGAGCTTTTTGTTCTCGGTTTGTTCTAAAACTGTGTTCAAACTTTGAGACAAAGGCAAACCAGCACCAATCAATGTTGAAAGCTGGCGGGTAAAAACAATTTTGTCTTTGGTAGTGATGCGTCCGGTAATACGAGCAATGATATTGTTATCATCACCTTGCTCTTTGATATTAAGTGGCGTAAAACCCTGGTTGATCAATAATTTAGCGGCCGCGTTCTCAGAATCTGCTTGGACAGTTGCTTTTACAATCTTGCTACTAGATCGATCACGAGCTTCATATGAGAATTTCTTCATCAATTATCCTCTCATCAATCTCTCGAATTCAATTAGATCAACTGCAACCTCATAGGCATTGTCATAAGTTATCGTGCCACGTTGGACTAATTCTACTAATGTTCGATCCATTGTCTGCATACCCTGGTCAGACCCAGTCTGAATAACTGCATCTAATTGGTGAGCTTTACCCTCACGAATGATATTACGGACTGCTGAATTAGATATTAGGACTTCTGACGCCACGACTCGCCCACCGCCAATAGCTGGGACCAATCGTTGTGAACAAATAGCCATCAATATATTAGATAGCTGAGCACGAATTTGTGGTTGTTGATGAGGAGGGAAAACATCAATCATACGATCAATTGATTGTGAAGCACTGTTGGTATGCAATGTCGCAAAAACCAAGTGTCCTGTTTCGGCGATAGTAATAGCCGCGCTAATAGTCTCTAGATCACGCATTTCGCCAATCAATACTACGTCTGGGTCTTGGCGCAAACTAGAACGAAGCGCTGCGCTAAAGCTGTAGGTGTCATAGTGAACTTCTCGTTGGACAACGACTGATTTTTTAGATTTATGAGTAAATTCAATTGGGTCTTCGATTGTGATTATGTGTTTTGACTTCTCGGTGTTAATTTTATCAACCAGAGCTGCCAAAGTCGTTGATTTACCACTACCAGTTGGCCCGGTAATTAGTACCAACCCCCTAGGGTAATCAGCAAAATTCATGACTACATTAGGTAGTCCCAGTTCTGTAACTGTTTTGATCTCGTTAGGGATCAAACGCAAGGCAGCCGCCAAATTGCCACGTTCATGATATGCATTAACACGGAATCGACCTAGATTGCCAAACGCAAAGCTAAAGTCAAATTCTTTATCTTTTAATAATATCTGTCGCTGGTCTTGGTCCAATATAGCAAATACCAATGTCTCAACAGCCTGTTCGTCCAATGGGTTAAATCCCATAATCGGGCTAAGAACACCATCAATACGTAGCATCGGTGGCAAATTTACTTGGATATGCAAATCAGAAGCCTTTTTGCGGATGACTTCTTCTAGTAGTAATTCGATTTTTAGTTCTTGGTTGTTCATTTACCCACCCCTTTACGCTATGTCCGACGTTACGCGATTAACTTCTTCTATTGTAGTTATGCCCTGTAGCACTTTTAGGTACCCGTCTTGTCTCATAGTGACCATACCTTGTTCTTGAGCTTTACGTTGTATCTCGGCACTGGTCGCATGAGAAACAATTAGTTTTTGGATATTTTCATCGACATCCATCACTTCGTATAGGCCGGCTCGGCCACTATAACCCCGTGGCGACTGAGGACTATCAATGCCCTTAACTAAAGTATAAGCTTTTTGACCCGCTAGGGGCAAGTCTTTATAGCCTAAATCTTCAGAAATCCTAGCAACATCAGCTGGTGTCTTGGGTAATAAGTGCCCAACGGTATTTAAAATGTTCTGTGTTTCGATTGGATTTGATTGATAAGTTTCACGATTTTTGCCGACACGACGGACTAACCTCTGCCCGATAATCGTATTTACAGTACTGGCGATCAAGAAAGGCTCTATGCCCATATCTAACAGCCTTGGTAACACACCTGCTGCGCTATTGGTGTGCAATGTACTAAATACCAAGTGGCCTGTCAGCGCAGCCTGTACGGCTAGGTTGGCAGTTTCGCTGTCACGGATTTCCCCCACCATCACAACATCTGGGTCTTGGCGCAAGATTGAGCGTAGACCACTAGCAAAAGTCAGTCCGACATCGGCATTGACCTGGATCTGGTTAACATCACTCATTTTATATTCGACTGGGTCTTCTAGTGTTACAATATTGACCGCGTCATCTTTGATTTCTTTGATCAATGCATACAGGCTGGTCGTTTTACCGCTACCGGTTGGTCCAGATGTTAGCACCATGCCATTCGGTCGCTTAATACCTTTGCGGATAGCCCGCAAGGCTCGTCCCGCGTAGCCCATTTCTTCAATATTGAACGTGTTGCCAGATTTGTCTAGCAAACGAATAACAACCTGCTCACCCCATATAACTGGGCTGATTGCGATACGCAAATCAACTTCTTTGCCGGCGACTTTAACCGTGAACTGACCGTCTTGCGGCATCCTATGTTCATCAATCTTTAGATTGGATAAAATCTTTATACGGCTGACTAGCGCTGGCTCAATACTCTTAGGTAATTGCATGATCTCGCGCAACATACCATCAACTCGAACACGAATCTTTAATGAATCTTCTAGCGGCTCGACATGGACATCACTGGCACGAGATTTTAGGGCATATTCTAATATAGTACTGAGGGCCTTGCTAATCGGTGAATCTTGAACGATTGTTTTAACTTCCCTATTAGATTCCTGGGTGGCTTCGTTCTGACTTTCTTCGGCCGCTTCGCCAACACTGGAGAGGTCTGTCTTGTACTGATCCAACACATGGCGAACCCCGACTTCGGATGCCATAAACACTTTTAGTGGTCTCTCTATACGGCTGGCCAGGTAGTCAACAGCCTGGACGTTATTGGCGTCAATCATAGCTACTGCTAACCGATTTTGAATCTCGGCCAACGGAACTGCCATAAACCGCTCGGCTATGTCTTGTGGCAACAAATTCAATATATTTTGATCAATTATACTATTGGTCAAATTAACATATGGCACACCAGAAACTTGCGCAATCGCATGGGTTATTAATTCATCGTCAACTATGTTCTGATCGGCTAATATCTCAAATAATGGTTTATTAGAAGTCGTTGACTGAGTTTTTGCTTCATTAATAATATCAGCACTAACTAGCCCCTCACTGATCAAGAGACTGACTAATTTTTCCTGAATTTCAGCCGTTAAAAGTGCCATCCCTAACGCACCCCCTACTGAGTTCCGTTAATTTGGACTTGTACGGCTGGATTAATAGCGTTTTTATTAAAAATATCTGAACTAGGCTCAACTATCGAAGAATCTATGCGATCGACTGTCTTTACGTGAGCGGTACCACTGTAAACGTCGCCGAACAAACCTCTAGCCACAAAGAAAGCCACGATCACACTGACTGATGCTATAAAAACTATCATCGCTATGTCGGTTTTTTTCATTATCTTATTACCTTATCCTTTAATTCAACTGTTTTTGATGGCTCATAGAAAGCTTTTGCTTGGACTGTTAGTACCCGAGCGTCGCCCTGGGTCTCAATCTTGAAAGATACCACATCAATAGTACGGATAGATCGTTCCAAGTTGTTCAGCGTCTGTCTGAGGGCTTGTTCCGTACCGCTAACCGAAAACCTGAATGTAATCTCGCCAGAACCGGTGGCAGCAGTTGCGCCGTTACTTAATGATTCTACGCCATCAACTGGGTCAACCTGTAGTGAGTTCAAAGTGATGCCGGTCAATAATTTGGTTTGCAACGAAGCACCTAGTGCTAATGAATTAGCATCTGATGGTAGAGCATCTAATATTACCTGTAGCGCCCTATCGTCTGGTTTTGCCTTGACGTCAATTAATGATTGGTTAGCGTCCAACATTCGGACTTGAGATTCTAATTCTGTAACATTACTGTTATTAGTTTTTAATACTGCAATTGTTTTATCTTTTTCGGCCAAAACTTTTTCATTGAACATCAACATCTGGCCCAAGAATATAGATCCAACTAATGCAAATCCAAATATAACCGACACGCAAGCTACCCAAATAAACATAGTCCGATTGGCCTTGGCTATCTGTGTACGTTTACGTAAAGCTACGCTTTTAGGTTGCATATTATTGGCCCTCCGTTAAATCTGTAGCCCGCTGCACAAATATACTTTGTGGGACCCCTAGATACGAATCTGTTACGTTGCCGTTAATAGATATAGCTATTGATATATTCTTTGAGGCCGGCGCAAACAATTCTGTGATGTAGTTAAAGCTCAAAGTGAACCTTAGAACTTTATTACCTGACGAATCTTCTCCGTAGCTAGTGTTGCTGGTGCTGATGTTTGAAGCCAACGGCAATTCTTGTTTTTCATTATATGAATCTGTAAATCTTAGTTGTGCCCCTGCAATTGTCTTTTTGAATACCTCTACTGCTGCATAGCTATTAGGAGCTTGGCCTTCAATAGTTATGGTCTGCAAATCTGTATCAACTGACAGATTAGATATCTGTACGCTGTTAGGTGCTGGCGGAATAATCGCATTCAGGACATCGAATATGCGTGAACTAATCTTTTTATCATCGTTTAAAGCTGCAATTTTGGTTAATTGATTTTGGATAGTCAAAGTCTTGGATAGATCTTCAACAGAATTCAAACTGTCACTACCATTTTCAATTGCAGTATCTGCCATACTACTACGAACAGACTGGACAGCGAATATATAGGCCGCCAACAAAGCAACAACCGATATTGATATGACACCGATTGCAACTGAAACGGCAATAACTTTAGCACGAACTTGTTGCGCTTTGATAAGCTCTTGTTTAACATCCGGCATTAAGTTAATTTCAATCATCAGATATTCTTCCTTTGGGCCAAGCCGATAACTGTTGCGAACTCGGAAGCTACAGCACCTAATTGCTGTTGATCAGATTGCGATACTTTTACTCGCTGCCAAGGATTAGCCACAGTAACAGTCAAACTAGTCTTGTTAGCCACATATTCACCAAATTGTGGAACGATAGCCGAGAACCCGGACAGTAACATGCCACCAACTGGTGTATTAGGATACCTAGTCTGGAAGAATTTAACTGATTTGACCAATTCTGTTGCAAAATTATCCAATACCGCCTCAATTGATCGATAAACCTGGCCTTCTAAGCGGTCTTGGGCTAAACCGAACTTCAATATGAACTGTCGAGCCTGGTCTTCTTGGATATTCAAATTTTGAACGGCTGATTTAATCAATGAGCCTAGGCCAAAAGGAATCGTACGGACTAATCTTGGTGAGCCATCAAATGTAATTGCCAGATCAGTTGATCTTTCACCTACGTCGATTATCAAACGGGCGTCTTTGGCATTAGATGGCAACAGTGATCGCACCATAGCAATCTGATCAGGCTCAGAAGCAATAACGTTGAACCCTAACCCTTCAATAAATTCCAAACGGTCTTCGGCATAACTGTTAGACGTACTAGCTAGCAAAACTTCTTGTTGTTTTGGATCATGCAATGATTGGCCCAGTAGTGCCCAGTCTACCTTGGCTTCATCTACAGCCATTGGTATATATTGATCAATCTGATATTTTATCGTGCTTTTTAACTCGGCTTCACCCATTATAGGCACATCAATAACTGTAGTGAATGTTTTACTAGATGGCAGACCGATAACGACATTTTTTTCTTTGATGCCACTTTGGCCAACAGCCGTCATAATAACTTCACCTAGACGACGCATGCCTTCAGCAGAATTATTGCTAGTTATTTTTTCATCAACAGGGGCATATCCATAATGTTGCAAAGTCCAATTATCGGGGCCTGACGAAGATAATTGCACTACTCGAACAGCATTAGTGCCTATGTCCAATGCAAAGAAGTTGCCCAATCCCTTTATTAATGCCATATTGAGTATTATTATACAGAAGCATTAGCGGTAAAAGCAATACTCAAGTGAATATTAGAACCTAGGTGGCAGTTCAGTTGAGTAAACCGTCCGAACGCCATTGCTCACAGTCGCACGATTAGCCGCCCAAACCAAAGCATCAGCGCGCAAGTTAAACGTCTCGGCAGATGACTTGCCATCACCAAATGTACGGCGTAAATATAATTTTTGAGCGCTGATTGGGCCGTTAACTACCAGTTTATTCTTGCAAATAATCGAATTCAAAGGAACACTTATTGGCACATCTGAGCAAGTATTAATCACGCCGCCGTTAGCTACTAGCCAGGCATCAATCTGGGTAACATCAGCATATATATTTATGTCGCCTGCTGCAATAATCACCAATTGCGGAATTTTATCAATTGAATCATAAGAACCGCCCTGATAAGTTTGGTCGCCAATAATTGTAACTGTCCCGCTAGAGTTTATAATTACAGATCGACTTTGGGGCAATTCGCTAGCTTTTAAAGTTACGTCCCCTACTGCGTAGGTACCACTTGCCAAAGATTGCGCCGTAATTGGACTAACAGTCGTAATGCCGCCTGGGAAACTAGCCGCCACATCCGACAGCGTATGGCTACTGGAATAACCGTCCACACCGCTAGTAGCACAATTGACATTAGTAAAGCTTAATTTACTGGCTTTGCAGAAAGTGTCACCAAAACCAAGCCCCGAATAAGCCGCCGCTGATGCCGCCCCATCAACCGATTGAGTCGCAAATATACCATATTCAATCCAGCTACCAAATGTTTTACCACCAAAGACTGACGTGCTAGCTGTTATCGCTCCGCCCGCCCACAAATCACCGCCCCATATCTGGACTTTTGGTTTTTTGACTATTATCAAACAGGCCGGCGTAGAATCAACTAGAGAACTCCCTTCGGAAGCCGGATTGACCCTCAAGGTGTAGCAGACCTTATCTCCGACACTACCCGTTACAGTATCCGGTTTTGTACCCGGCACTATACCAGATGACCTAGTTATTGGGTTACTGCTAGCATTCCCACTAATTAGGTAATGGCTACTGTCACCATTTTTGAATAACCCCCAGGCAGATTTGTTGTCGCCCATCTCATCATTCCCCTGAACGCTCATAGAAACGATTACGTCTTCACCCGATTCAGCGAATTGTTTAGACAATTTTACCTCTGGCACCAATAACCATGAAACGCTAGGTTTAGTTATAGTTACAACCACTTCATTAGAATACTTATAAGCCGGGCTAGCTGTTGGGAATGAATATGGATTTATTTTCAGCCTATAATATAGCTTCGTGCCATTAGACAGACCGGCAGTATTGTTTTCTGTGTACTTGGTCAAATTTTTGGTGTCATTAGCCGGGAATATTACACCAGAACCGCTGCTGACTGATTGCCAATTGCCGCTATTCACCTTTTTTTCCAATAACCAACCAGTGCCATTACTTTTTTTAGTTGTGTCGTTTTGCACTGATGGCGTAACATCAAAAAATACTCCAGCCGTTACTATATCTTTAGGTGCGGTTACTTTTGGCTTCAAAGTATACCCAAATCCCTTAAAGTTACCGACTGCATTGCCACAGTTTAATTTGATAGCATAAACCGCAATTTTATTCTGATAAAACACTAATGAAGACTGAGTTGAACTACCAGTATTATAATAATAATCATCTGCTGTATGCTCAGCATCCCCTACTCCATAGCTATAGTCTGCGCGAGCCGAGTTAATCTTGAACGAATATTTCTCTTTTTCTATCGTTACGCCAGTATTTAATATCAATTCTTTCCAATCATCTAATTCTCCAGTTTCTATCCTAGATCTATCACCGCGCATTGATTGAATGATAAACTCTGCCCCGACGTGATTAGTCTCTTTATGATAAGAGCTGGAGATACAATCAGAATTGTACCTGTCGTAATAACTCTGTATTAAATTTATAAAATCAGTTTTTATTTGTAACTGGCTCCTACCAACAGTGGCTATATTGATTGGAATACCATTACCGCACGAGCTTAGAACAGCGTACTCATTAATCTGATTAATTTTCTGTTTGTTGCTGAAAAATCCCTCGTTATAATCTATATTGCCCGGCAAAGCGCTAGCTATGAATATCGTCGCCAGGCTAGACAGGACAACCATGCCCAACAATGACAGAATTAGACCTACATTTAATTTTCTGCCTCTCATTGTACCCTCAATTGGCTGATTGTTGCCTGAATTTCTTGTTTGTCCAGATCATCCAATTCAGAATTGCTGGTTATCCTACTGGCGGCCAATTCGTAATTTGCTATGGCACCCGATTTGTCACCCTTTGCCTCTAACGCATTTGCCATCAGTAATACACTGGTTTTAGTCGGTGCCAGGTCTTCAGACTTTTTTGCAAAGTCGTAGGCTTCATCAAATTTTTCAGCATTTAATGCAACCGTCGATTTCTGAATATAGGCCCACGCGGTATCCGCATCATTGGTCGAATCAGATATAGCCTTGTCCAGGATAGCCTGTCCCGAATTATAATCACCACTACTGGCGGCACTTTGAGCATCATTAAATGCAGCCTCTGATTGTGCGTCTTTTTGAAAAGCCAATTGTTCCGGTGTAGCTGTCGGTTTGTTAAAAATCGACAATAATAACAATGTAACTACAGCCGTACCGATAACAACCAAAACGGCAACAAATATATACCTCTTACTGATTTGATGGCCCGCGCTCTTCTTGTGTTTTTTATTCTTACCCACTAATAAATTCCCTTATGCTTATATAATTAATCATAGCATATTTTATCCAAATACAGTCTCGGTACAATTGTCCTCGCCACATTCAATCTTATCTGTTAAAATGATTACATGTCATTATCTATTGGAATCGTCGGTCTGCCTAACGTTGGAAAATCAACACTGTTTAATGCGCTGACAAATAACGATATTTTGGCCGCCAACTACCCTTTTGCGACTATTGAACCAAATACCGGAATTGTGCCAGTGCCAGATGAGCGATTAGAAAAACTAGCCAAATTATACGGTTCGACAAAAATCTTGCCCGCAACTGTTACCTTCGTAGATATCGCCGGCCTGGTTGCTGGTGCTAGCAAGGGTGAAGGTCTAGGCAACAAATTCCTAGCCAATATCCGCCAATGTGACGCTATTGTCCATATCGTCCGTGCCTTTCATGATGACAGTGTCATCCATGTTTCAGATAAGATTAACCCCCGTGATGATATTAGCGTCATCAACACAGAATTGATACTAGCTGACATCCAAACCCTAGATAGCCACCTACCAAAGCTACAAAAAGAAGCCAAAGCCGACCGCAAAAAACAAGCCGAATTAGATTTGCTGACTGATATTCGCGCTGATCTAGATGCCGGCAATATACCAACTGAAAAACTGCAAAAACTAGATTCTACCCTGCCGCTACTGACTGCAAAACCTGTGATTTATGCGTTTAATGTTGATGAAGCGACGCTGGTTGATGAAGCTAAAAAATCCGAACTAGCAAAACTAGTTGCACCTGCCCGAACAATTTTTGTATGCGCAAAATTAGAAGACGAAATCAAGGGCCTAACACCCGAAGATTCAGCTGAATTGTTGGAAAGCTACGGTGTTAAAGAGACTGGACTGTTGCAATTAATCCACGCCGCTTATGACACATTAGGCCTACAAAGTTACCTGACTGCGGGACCAAAAGAAGTCCGAGCCTGGACAATTCATAAAGGCGCTACTGCCCCACAGGCCGCAGGCGTGATTCATACCGATTTTGAACGTGGCTTTATCGCCGCACAAATCGTCGATTACGACGATCTAATTGCCGCCGGTTCCGAAGTGGCTGCCAAACAACAAGGCAAAATGCGCACCGAAGGCAAAGAATACGTCATGCGCCCCGGTGACGTCGTTGAATTCCGATTTAATGTCTAAAATTTATCAAGTGAACTAATCTGTTAGATATAACGCCTATCCCCAACTTCTACACAGTATACCCATAACGTTTCCCTTAACAGATTGGTGATGTTAATGCTCGGTGGTATAATACAAACAGTGACCAAGGACACGCAAACCGGCTACGAGAAGGGCCGTGTGGCGAAGTGGTATACGCGGAGTACTTGAAATGCTCTGAACCTATGGTTTTTGCAGGTTCGATTCCTGTCACGGTCACCACGGTGAGAGATAATCCACGCTCACCACCAAGTGAATCAAATAAATAACCACCCTTTCGGGTGGTTATTTATCTTGAAATGATTTGAACCTATATATATTGTAACACGACAACTAAGTAAGGCAATTCCAAATACTATTTTTTACACAACTAATTAGTATAATAAACTTGAGCCCTATCTATAACTGCGTTGAGATATTCATCACCTAATTTATCTTTATTCTTTTCCATAAAGCTATTAATATGTGCTGCCGCAGCAGAGATTTCACAATCACGATGTTCCTGTGCTTGTTTAGAATTTAAGATTTGTTGCTTTTGCGCATCAGGTAAGTTCATAAATTGATTAGTATCATAATCCTTAAGCGGGTCTGTATCTCCACACAGTTTAAACGTCTTCAAGCCCAAGTCACTCTCCTTGTCCCATTTATCTCTTTCTGTCACTAAAACAGCGTTAAATAATCGCCTATAAATTGCATCCTTATTTTCCAAACTATCAGAAGTTTCTGCCAAATTAGACACTACGTTATTATTTGAACTCCTAAGCTCTTGATTAAGCAATAACTCATTTATATACAGAAACGTCATCACCAATATAACCAAGCCCAATAACACTGGAAAAAGCTTTTTAAATTTCTTGTTCTTCTTCAATAATTTTATTGATTTCATACATTAATATTAACCTACATACCGTAAATATCATAACACTAAAGAATACTAACGACGGCTTAAAAATTAAAATTATTTAACTTTATTTAACAAATAAAATCGTTCCTGGTTGCCCTTTGCTCCAGCGACGTCGCTGTCACGTTTGTCGATGATCACAAAATAACCACGAGCCCAATCTTCAAAATCACGTAATATCTGGCGGCGCATTGAATCGTTTTTAATCACGCCCTTATTCGTCTGCCCTGCTCCGGCTTCAAACTGAGGCTTTACCATGGCGACAACCTGTGTGGCAGGACCTGACAGATGATTATACAGATGTGGCAAAATCTCGCGCAAACTGATGAACGATACATCGATTAACACGATATCAGGGATATCGTTTAGTAGTTGGTAGTTAGTAGATGGTAGATGGTTAGTCGCAGTCGCATAGACATCACGAATGTCGGTTTTCTCGTGCGATTCAACCCGTTTATCACGACGCAAGCTAGGATGTAGTTGATCGGTGCCAACATCTACCGCATAGACTTTGCGCGCGCCGTTTTTCAACGAGTAATCTGTAAATCCACCGGTGCTGCTGCCGACATCCAATACAACTTTATCGCGGAAATCCAGTTTGAAAACATCGGCCACCGACGCCAGTTTTAACCCCGCCCGGCTGACATATTGTACCTCGGCAGTTATCGCAACAGCCGAATTTGGCCCAACAAAATGGCCAGGTTTTGGTACAACCCGACCATCAACTGTTACTTTGCCTAATTTGATATAACTTTCCGCCTGGGAACGACTGGATGTTAATTTGCGCTCTACTAGCGCGTTGTCCAATCGTTGTTTAGTCATCGTTATTTAAGCCTTTTTACGTTCGCGATATTCGCCGGTTGTAGTATCGACAGAGATTACATCGCCAGTTTTAATAAAAGCTGGGACTTTGACGACCAAACCGGTTTCCAATGTCGCATCTTTTAATACACTACTGGTGGTATCGCCTTTGGTAATACTTTCGGCATAAGCTACTTCCAAATAAACGTTTTTAGGTAGCTCAACATTAGTTACATTACCGTTGAATGATTGCAGCGTCAGACTTTCGCCCTCTTTTAAAAATCCGGCTGAATCTTCGATAATGTCAGCAGATAATTCAAATTGTTCGAAAGTTTCTGGGTCCATAAAATGATAGCTAGCACCGTCATTATACAGATATTGCACTGTTTGGTTGGTGACTTCGGCTGAATCAACCTTTTCCTGACCTTTGAAAGTTTTAGGAATAACACTGCCATCAATCAAGTTTTTAATCTTGACGTTAACAATACTGCCACCACGACCGACAACCTTTTGGTTATATTCGATTACACGAAAAGGCTTGCCGTCAATTTGAATGACGACGCCTTTTTTCAGCTCAGTTGGTGAATAAGCCACGATGAATTATCCTTGAATCATGAATGGCAATAGGGCCAAATGACGAGCACGTTTGATAGCGACTGCTATTTGGCGTTGCTGTTTTGCACTAAGGCCAGTTTTGCTAACTGATTTGATTTGTCCGTAAATATCGATAAATCGTTGCAATGTTTTGACATCTTTGTAGTCAAAATATACAGGAGTATCTTTTTTGAATCGTTTCATTGTCATATTTAGTTCCTTTCAGGAATGGAATTTGGAAGTTGGCTATTGGAATATGGCCAATCCCCCATTCTCTCTTTATTATTTAATTTTGCTATCTTCTAATAGCTATATTCTATATTCCAATTAAAATGGAATCTCACTTAGGTCAATAGGTTTGTCATCGATGTCTTCAATTACGACATCTTCGGTTTTTTTACTAGCAGCTTTTGGCTCACTAGCAGTATTTGTTCGGTTGCCATCTGATGGGCCATCTAGGAAAGTAACATCAGTTGCGGTAACTTCAATTTTGCTGCGTTTTTTGCCGG
>JBAXFD010000008.1:0-25139 GCA_037140095.1 Candidatus Saccharimonadota bacterium | reverse complement strand
GTAAAGGGTGCGCTCGTCTTTGAAAGAGGCCCTAGCATTTCATCGAATGCAATAACACAATAATAGCACACTTTGTGCGAATTTGCAAGCCTAATATCCTATTTTGCAACGCGGAAGCCGCCATTGTCGGCAGACGAGGCACCATTGACATCAGGGCCAATTCGAATATGGAAAACTCCCTGTGTCACAAAGTTAGGGTCCGCCGAGCCGTTGAATGCCCCGCCCCTGCGAAAATGCAAATCTTGGTTCCCATAATAGCTAAATGCCTTATTGGTATATACCGCTCCAATACCAGTCGCACCGTTCCAATTTTGAGCTATAGGTATCGCATACTTTGGCGACACGTTATCGGCCAAGCCACCCATCAAAAGCAACGGGTTATTCCATTCTACAGGGAACATATCGTATATAAAATGCGTCTGAGTGGCCAATCCTGGGGCATCGGTACCCTTTATGGTAGCCATCGACCATTCTGCAGCGTTACCGGAAAGATCCCAAATAATTTCATCATTAGATAGTTTAAGCGTCCGTTTTTGGTTGCCACTATTTTGCCCAGTCCCCGAATACCCATCGTTAGGGTTCGCAGCTTCAATGACGCTGCCTGGGCTGCTATCGGTATGCCCAATATAAATGGACCCATTTCCAACCGCCCCGCCGCTCCAGTTATCACTTACCGTAGCAACATTCTGGGCAATAGTCAGCCATTCAGGTTCTGTAACCATGTGACACCCGTTACATGAACTGTTAGATTTTGCGATAGCAGTTGCTCGCGTGATATTCACCCACGGTGTCCCAGATGCCTGACTAGTCGCGATGCCCCCCACATTTTTGGCTTCATATTCCATCACACAGAAATCACTAGTGCCATAAGTCACACTGCCTGGCACAATTATAAACCCACTAGGGCAGGTTATATCCGGTGTCGGGGCTGTGCTCTCGGTTATATGATATTTACTGTTACCATTTTTGATTTCTATGCGGAATGTCTTGGGATTGGTATAATTATTCGGCAGATATTTATAATTTGTATCATTACCTGGGCTAAATTTGATTGCCCCGCCATCAACTGACGTTAGATTAGCAGGATAATCATCATTATTTGCTATTGCATGAAGTTTTAGTTTTTTAGCCGTGTTATCCAAGTCTGAAATAACAGATGAGTCTGTCGCCCGCTGTGATATACCCGTATAGGATACTATTGTTATCGCTGCCAAGATACCGATAACGACAATTACGACCAATAGTTCTACTATCGTAAAGCCCTTTGACAAGCTCAGGGCCTTATGCCTGTTATTCTTAGATACTTTGCCCATGATTATCTATAAGTATAAGCAATTTTGAAATTAAAATCAAACTTACAACTTAGATTTTATCTCGGCGATTTGGTCACGCAACTCGGCGGCTTTTTCAAATTCTAGGTTGGCGCTGGCTAGTTCCATTTGACCTGTTAGTTCACGGATTAGCATTGGATATTCATCCTTCGGAATCTTTTTCAAATTCAATCGCGACGAGCCATCATCTTTTTTCGGTATCAATGCTCGCAAACCTTCATCAACTGCCCTAATTATACCTTCGGGCGTAATACCATGTTCGGTGTTATATGCCAATTGTACTGTTCGGCGACGATCCATTTCGCTAATGGCTTTGCGCATTGATTCGGTCATGTTATCGGCATACATATACACCTGGCCATCAATATGCCGAGCAGCGCGACCGCTAGTCTGGATCAACGCACCGGCACTACGTAGGAATCCTTCTTTGTCGGCATCCATAATCGCCACCATACTGACTTCGGGCAGGTCCAAACCTTCACGCAGCAAATTAATTCCAACCAATACGTCATAAACGCCAGTTCGCAGGTCTTTTAATATGTCGCCACGGTCCAATGTATCAACTTCGCTGTGAATATAGGCAGTTTTAACGCCCATTTCTTGTAGATATGTTGATAAGTCTTCGGCCATGCGTTTGGTCAATGTTGTTACTAATACCCTCTGATGTTTTGCGACGCGTTTGTTGATTTCGGATATCAAATCGTCAATTTGACCAGCGGTTGGGCGAATGATAATCTCTGGATCAACCAATCCGGTTGGGCGAATAATCTGCTGGGCTGGCGGTGGACTGTGCGACAGTTCATATTCACTAGGTGTGGCAGATACATATATCGCCTGGTTTATATGTCGGTCAAATTCAGTAAAAGTCAGCGGGCGGTTATCTAGCGCACTAGGCATACGGAATCCATAATCCACTAATACCTCTTTGCGCGCACGATCACCGTTATACATTCCCCTGACTTGAGGCAATGTCATATGCGATTCATCAACCAATAATAGAAAATCGTCGGCAAAATAATCCATCAATGTCGCCGGCTGTTCGCCTGGTTCACGGTTAGTAAGATAGCGGCTGTAGTTTTCGATGCCTTTTACAAATCCCGTTTCTTCTAGCATTTCAATATCAAATTTAGTCCGCTGAGATAATCGTTGGGCTTCTAATAATTTGTCGTTTTTCTCAAAATATTCTAGGCGCTCGGCGAATTCTTTTTTTATACCCTCAATCGCATGTTCTAATTTTTCCTTTGGTGTAACATAGTGACTGCTTGGAAAAATCGATGCCGTTTCGGGCTCGGATAATATCTCGCCAGTCAATGGATCAATTCGCGTTAGGCGTTCAACAATATCGCCATAGAACTCAATTCGAAAAGCGCTGTCACTACCGGCTGGGAAAACATCAACTATATCGCCACGGACACGGAACGTGCCACGATGGAAATCGATGTCATTGCGATGATATTGAATGTCGGTTAACAACCTGACAAATTTATCCTGCAACCGGCGCTCGCCTTTTGTAATCGTAATTGACATCGCCGAATAATCTTCTGGCGAACCGATACCGTAAATACAACTAACACTGGCAACGATAATTGTGTCGCGCCTGGTTAGCAGCGCCATAGTCGCGGCGTGGCGCAACCGGTCAATCTCATCATTAATCTTGCTATCTTTTTCAATATAAGTATCGCTACTGGCCATATAAGCTTCAGGCTGATAATAATCAAAATAACTAACAAAATAATGAACTTCGTTATCTGGGAAAAATGATTTGAACTCGCTATATAATTGCGCGGCCAATGTCTTGTTGTGCGCTAAAACTAGCGTCGGCACGTTACGATCGGCAATAATATTAGCCATTGTAAAGGTTTTTCCCGAACCAGTCACACCCAACAACGTCTGTTCGCGTTCACCCGCATTTAACCCATCAATCAATTGCTTGATTGCACGCGGCTGATCGCCAGTTGGCTGATATTTGGTCTCTAAACGAAATTTATTGGTCATCTAGACCATTATACTACTTTGAACAGTTAACCATGAATAGCGACGCGACGACGGACATTAGTGTCTGTACCATCATGGTGGAAATCAGCGTATTTTTTGTCCAAAGCTTCTACGACTTTTTTGACCAATCTATTCGGATCCGTATCATAAATTATGTTTTTTGCACCAGGAGATTCAATGACTTCCAATAATTTAGGTATAAAATCAGCCAAACCACCGCTACCCAGTAACACGCCGACAACTTTCTGGCTTTCTAGTGCAGTTGAAAATTCATGCATACTGCCCATACGGCCACCAACTGTAATAACAGCGTCACTACTGCGGACCAGGTATATATCCCGCCCAACGTAATCCAAGCTGGTAAAATTAATGTAATCGAACTCAACCGTTGGCAGTTTATATATCGTTACATGTTCACGAAAATTTGCTGCCGGAGAAAAACCAATCGAACCACCCTTGCGATCTTTGACACTAAATGCGCCCTGCGCCGCATACCACGGCAAACCGACTGTAGCGCCAGTAGTCAATGTCTTGCCAGCTTTGGCGATTGCCTTGCCGACATCATAAGCCAACTGATGAGAAGCCTCTACTGTGTGGCCCGCTGCCGCTCCTGAAACACAAATTTGATATCGCACTGGTTGCCCCCTAATTTATTCTTATGCTTATTATATATTTAAAATGGTTTTTCGTGTAGTGGCATTGCGTGCAATTTTGTACCTTTATGCAATATGCCGGCTTTGGCACCGATTTTGGTCACGACTGATGTCGAATTAGCGCTAGCAAACACGATTGAATCTTTTAATGATTTCCCCTGTACATGGTAAGCCAGAAACCCTGAACCAAATGCATCACCAGCACCGGTTCTGTCAATAACTTTAACGTCTTCGTACATCCCAGCCCGAACAACTGTCTGACCGTCAGATGCGACAACACCATTAGGCCCATCACTAACAATTGCTAGTGGCACATAATTTAATAATCTACGAGTAATTTCTTCTAGATTATGGCCATCGACAATCTGCATGGCTTCTTCTTTGTTAACCAACAATACATCAACGTCTTCTAATAATGATTTTAGTTGTTTGATTTGTTTCAGTTCACCTTTGCCTGGGTTAAAGAAAACTTTGATATTTTTCTGTTTAGCTTGATTTAATAATTGATCCAACAATTCTATATTACCAGCCAAACTAGACAGGTATATCCAATCAGTGTCGGCATCGGCCAAATTAAAATTCTTTGGATCGTAATGCGTTGACGCCCCGCGATACGTCAAAATTGTACGTTCGCCACTAGGTGCCAACAATAGCGTCGAATAGCCAGTTTTAAATTTATCTGAATAGCTAATATGAGTTGTATCGACACCTTCGTTATCCATATCAGCCAACACAGCATCCCCGGCTGGGTCATGGCCAATCGTGCCCATAAATTTTGCATGTAATCCTTGACGGGCAAAAGTTACTGATGCATTTGTGGCACCACCGCCAGTACTAAAATCTATATTATTTACATCTGCTTTGGAACCTAGGTCTAATTTCATAAAAACTTCATGCGCCGGCACATCCGTAACAGCTTTGAATTCAATACTGTGACTCAGAAAAACATCCTGGACTGCCGCACCAATTGATAAAATTTTTACTGTCATAACACCGCCTTGCCCGCACTACCAAATGCGTTAATTTTTTCTTCTACAACTGCTGACACTGCATCATAAACCTGTGGCATTAATTTTACCACCGCGTATTCATTAGGATTTTCTTTTAATACCTTGTCTAGCGTCGTACGGAATGTGTAACGCAGGTCACTGTTGATGTTGATTTTGGCAACGCCGATTTTGGCCGCTTCTTTAAAATAATGCAATGGAGTATCGCTACCGCCGTGCAAGCTAATCATCACGCGCGAATCAACCGCATCACGGATTTTTTGTAATAATTCCAGGTCCAAAACCTTGGGTACTGGGTATTTGCCATGTAGATTACCGACTGCTGCAGCAAATGTATCTATACCCGTAGCTTCACAGAACTTTTTTGAACCTTCGGGCGTACTAAATGTTTTCTTAACTTCTTCATAATCAATTTTCTCAGTAAATACATCTGAACTACCACCAAAATAATGTGGTTCGGCCTCAACGACTGCACCTGTAAATTTGGCATATTCTACGACTTCGCGAGTTCTTTCAATAATTTCCTCGTCAGTTGCATCATGGTTTCCTTGAGATATATCTATATGAATGAATTCGTAGCCAACATCTATGGCACGTTTACAATCTTCAACTGTTGGGCTGTGATCTAGGTTAATATACATCTCGATTCCGTATTCAGATTTGTAATTATCAACCATGTCGCGGACATTTTGTAGGCCCATTGAATTAACTTCGTTTTTGCTCAGTTCCACCATAACTGGCGCATTTAATTTCTGTGCTGCACGGGCAATTGCAATCAATGTTTCTTGATTATCTATATTAAATGAACCTACAGCAAAATGCTGGTTTTTGCTACGTTGCATCAGATGACGTGCTCTGACAACATTATCTCTAATTTGACCTATAGTTAATCCCATATTCCTCCTTAATACTCCCTATGATATTGCGATTTTTGATGAACGAAATCTTCAATCTTTTTAGCCATATGTTTAGCCGTCAAACCAAAATGTTCTAACAATTCCATAGGTTCACCACTTTCTCCATAGCGGTCTTCCATACCAATCCGCAGTAATGGTGTTGGTAAATTCTCGCTCAAAATCTCAGCAATTGCCCCACCTAGCCCACCATTGATCTGGGCTTCTTCGGCCGAAACAATCCGTCCAGTTTTTCGCGCACTGGCCAGAATCGTATCGTTATCCAATGGTTTAATCGTTGGCACATGCACAACTTCGGCACTAATACCTTTTTCTTCTAAAATCTTAGCCGCAACTAATAATTGATATGTCATGATACCTGTTCCACACAGGCTAACATCGCTACCTTCACGTAATACATAGGCCGAGCCGATCTTGAATGGTGAATCTGCGGTACTAAATACTGGTGTTTTTGGGCGGGCCAGGCGTAGATAACTAGGCTTGCCATTATCAGCGATTGCCCGGGTAGCTTTCTCGGCTTCAATGCTGTCACCAGGAACGACAACAACCATATTTGGCATCACGCGCATCATTGCAATATCTTCTAACATCTGGTGAGTTGCTCCATCCGGACCAACACTAACGCCAGCATGTGAAGATACTAATTTGACTGGCTGATCATTTAACGCAATCGTCGTTTTAATCTGCTCCCAATTCCGTCCTGGGCTAAATGCAGCATAAGCAACGGCAAATGATATCTTGCCAACAGCTGCCAGCCCACTAGCAACGGCGACTAAGTTTTGTTCGGCGATGCCGACTTGGATAAATCTGTCTGGAAACGCCTCGGCGAACAAATGAGTCTGTGTACTTTCGGTCAAATCAGCACATAATGCCACTATAGCTTTATTTTCCTCACCAACAGCCTTTAATCCTCGGCCAAATCCTAATCTAGTTGGCTCTTGCAACACATCCTCGTCAAATAAGTTTGGGTTTAATGGGTAATGGCTCATCGTGAATTATCTCCGGTATTAATCTTGCCATCTAATGTATGTAGTTTTTTCAATGCTTCTCGTGCCTGCTCACTATTAGGTGCTACACCGTGCCATTTATAATCATATTCCATAAAATCTACACCCTTGCCTGGAATAGTGTGCGCAATGATAACGCTAGGACGGTTTGTGATTGCTCGCGCCATGCTGGCAGCATCAATGATACTTTCCATATTATGGCCGTCAATTTCAATCACATGCCAACCAAATGATTCCCATTTGCCACGCAGATCTTCTAGCGGCATAACGTCTTCGGTGTTGCCGTCGATTTGGATATTATTACGATCAACAATCGCTACCAATTGAGATAATTTATATTTTCCAGCGAACATCGCTGCTTCCCAATTATTGCCTTCGTCCAGTTCACCATCACCCATTATCACGTAGACGAATCTATGTTTTGCATCGTCTAGATATTGGAAAGAATATGCCATCCCGGATGCTTGTGATAAACCACTACCTAATGGACCACTAGTGTTTTCTAGTCCTGGTAATTTTGATCGCTCAGGATGACCCTGCAAGCGACTGCCTAATTTGCGCAATGTCGTTAATTCTGTTTTTGGGAAGAACCCGGCTTCGGCCATAGCAGCATATTGCACCGGAACAGTGTGACCATTACTGAGCATGAAAATATCTCGATCAGCCCAATCAGGCTTATCGGGGTTGATATTCATGATATTGAAATACAGAGCCGCCACAATATCAGCCAACCCCAAAGACCCAGCCGTATGACCACTACCAGCATTTTCTAACATCTTAACAATATCCTCTCGCAGGATATTCGCTTTGTGTTGCAATTGAGGTACTGTTAGTTTTACGCCCACCCGACTAAATCACTCCTTGTTTGTTTATCTCTTTCGTTAATTCGATATAGACACTACCAGGATCAGTAGCTTTATTCAAAGCCCCACCTGTATTTAGCACATTCACACCACCTTGTGTCAACGTAAAGGCGTTATCAATCGCCACGCCACCATCCCAACCGATTTCAACATTTGGATTTATAGCTTTAATCAATCTAACTTTTTCTAGTTGCATTAAGCTGGCCGTGCCACCATAATGACCCAGGTCACCTGAAAATACCAACACGTGATCAGATGCATTGATGGCACCGACGACTGTTGATGGAACAGTTGGTTTTAGTAATGCGATACCGGTTTTGATTCCTGCTCGCCTAATCTTGTCCATGATTGGCACCAGGTCAATACCAGTCTCAACATGGAAAGTAATCAGATGCGGTTTTAGCGCAATCAATCGATCAACATAATCCATCGGTTTGGACACCATGGCATGAATATCAACAATCCATTCTCGTGGCCACCAAAGTTTTTCTAATTCAAACAATGCAACCGGAGCGAATTCTCCGTCGCTGATATCAATATGTACACGTTGAGCAAAAGGTTTGAATTTGTCAATTGCTTCTTTGTACTGATCAGCTGTTTCGACAGTTATACTGGGTGCGATTATACTCATCTAGACCTCGTCAATCTGTTCATTACGACGTTTGTAACGGGCAGCAGCAGCAAAAGGAGTGTTCAGCCAAGTTTCAATTATGCCCTGCCAAGCCTCGTCGTTATCTTCTAATATCCTAGATGGCAGACATAGGACATTGCTATCATTGTCGTTTCTGGTCATTTTGGCTTCAAATGCATCCCAAATTACACTGGCCCGAATACCACGGAAACGATTGGCCGCAATCGCCATACCTTGACCGCCACCACATAACAATATAGCTCGTGGGTCTTTATCAGTACTGCCAATAACCTGCAAAGCAGCCATCTGGGCAAATTCTGGGAAATCGTCATTTGGGTCTAACACTTGGCCACCAACATCTTCAACATCATAGCTACGTTTTGCTAGATAAGCAAAAACTTTTTCTTTTAAATGAAACCCTTGATGATCGCTACCAATATATATTTTCATACTTTAAAGTATAAGCTTTATGAGGGCAATTATCAAGTAAACACAGCCGATATAACGTATAATTAATTTATGGGAAAGATGGAGTTAATAACACACGCCAAACCTCATTATGACGGCAAGCAGATTACTGCTTTGACGAGTGCTATTGATTTTGCCACAAAATGTCACGAAGGCCAGAAAAGAAAGAGTGGCGACCAATACATAACCCACCCCATCGCCGTCGCCGAAACGTTAATCGATTGGGGCATGGACATAGACAGCGTTATTGCAGGGTTATTACACGATACTGTTGAAGACACCGGTGCCACATTAGCCCAGATTGAAGAACTGTTCGGGCACGATGTTGCATTCCTAGTTGATGGTGTAACCAAAGTATCCAAAGCTCGCGCCGGCATGCAAGACCTGGCCAATTATTCCGACCAAACCAAAGACAACCTATCAAAACTACTAATCGCCGTTGGTCAAGACATCCGTGTAATTATCATCAAACTGGCTGACCGATTACATAACTTATCAACATTGCAATTCTTGTCACTAGAAAAACAGACCAAAATCGCCCGCGAATCCCTGGAAGTCTTTGGCCCAATCGCCGACCGCCTAGGCATGGGGCGAGTCCGAATGCAGGTTGAAGAATTAGCTTTTAATTTCCTAGACCCAGCAGAATTCAAAAAAACCCAAGGATTAATGAGAAAGCGCCTAGGACGCAGTACGCGTAAATTAGGCAAAATCCGCGAAGAAGTAATAGCAGCCCTAAAACAACAAAGCATCAAATTTGAAATAAATGGACGCGTCAAAAGTATCTACAGCTTGTATAAAAAACTGGACAAAGTAAACGGTAATATTGACGACATCTACGATTTGATGGCACTAAGAATTCTAGTCGACAAAAAAGAAGAATGTTACCTAGTATTAGGAATAATCCATAGCCTGTACACGCCAATGATTAACCGAATCAAAGATTACATCGCTACACCGAAACCGAACGGCTATCAATCACTACACACCACAGTCCTAACTCCCGCTGAACAAATCGTCGAATTCCAAATCCGCACGCACGAAATGCATGAATATGCCGAACGCGGACTAGCGGCCAGTTTCCATTACCACGACCAGAAAGATTCTAACGGTTATGCAAAACGCCAAGAAACAACCAAACTGCCAACTAGACTGCAATGGATTAATCGCCTACAAGAAATCGCCACAAAATTAAAAGACGGTGAAGAAATATCCAAAGACCAACTAAATGTTGATCTGTTCAAAAACCGCATATTTGTTTATTCGCCCAAAGGCGACATTTACAACCTACCCGAAGGTGCCCTACCGCTGGATTTTGCATACCTGGTGCACAGTGACATTGCTAACCATGCCTATGGCTTTCGCGTTAATAACAAAATCCACAGTTTTGACAAACCACTGCAGAATGGTGATGTTGTAGAAGTTATGACCCGCACTTCATCCCACCCAAAAGCCGACTGGAAAGATATGGTAACAACTACTCATGCCCATAACAAATTACGCAGTTACCTGCGACAAGCTAATTTACTAGAAACCATCTCCCGAGCCGGCAATATATTCAGCAAGAAGAATAACAAGAAAAATTAATCTTTTTTATGGTTCCAGCGCTCAATTGACCGATAGATGACATCTTGGGCGTCTTCTTTGCCAGCCCAACCTTTGACCAATGTTGATCCAGGTTTTTGCAAGTTTTTGTAATTGTTGAAATGATGTGCGATTTGTTCAATTTTCTGGTTGGAAATACATTCCAACGTATTAATCTCGCCGTCCATACCTATGCTGTCGTCAGGTACCACGACTATCTTGTCGTCAACTTCACCATCGTCTTCAAATTTCATGACGCCGATAATCTTGGCACACACAACGACACCGGTTGGCAATGGCTCGTCCGTGATAATTAGGGCGTCCAATTCGTCGCCGTCTTCGTCTAATGTCTGTGGAATAAACCCGTAATTAGTTGGTTTTGCAAATATTGCCGGTTCTACGCGGTTTAATTGCATGACTGCTTTTTCGCGGTTCCATTCAATTTTATTCTTGCTGCCTGCTGGTATCTCAACGACAACATTAACAAAGCCGCCTGCTACATCGCCAGGTGTTATAATCTGGTTAAAATCTGCCATTAATGTCTCCTTTTGTTTTTAAATGTTAATTAATATATAAATGAATACTAATAATAACATAGGTCAAACAAAATTAACACCTATAAACTGCCTAGATATTCGCGGATGCCTAATGCTGCGGTTGCGCCTTCGCCGACCGCGCTGGCGACTTGCATTGTTGCGCCACTACGAACATCACCACTGGCGAATACGCCTGGTAGATTTGTTTGCAGGTGACAATCAGTTTTGATGAATTTGTCATCATCTAATTCCACGCCACTGCCATCCAAAAAACCAGTATTTGGTCGTAGACCGGCAAATACGAATACGCCGTCAGTTTCAATAACCCGAGATTTACCATCTGTGGTGACACGGACTGAGGACACACGGCCATCAGTTGCTACGATTTCATCAGTTGTTGTACCAATATGAACTGTAATCTTGCTTTCATCTACCATTTTCTGTAATTCTTTTTGCAATACATCACTGGCTTTGACAGTACTGCGCACCAACAAGTCAATATGGCTAGAAAACCTGGTTAGGAATATCGCTTCTTGGACGGCCGAATTACCGCCACCAACTACAATTATTTTTTTACCACGGTAAAATGCCCCGTCACAAGTTGCACAATAATGGACACCTCGGCCGTAGAATTCAGCCTCGCCTGGTGCACCGATTTTGTTATAATCACTGCCGGTTGCAATCAATACTGTTTTTGCAGATATCTCATCACCACCAACTGTGACGACATTAATTCCATTTTCATGGCGCAGTGCGCTGACATCACCCATTTCAATTTTGGCACCAAAATTTTCGGCCTGTTTGCGCATCTGTTCGGTCAATACCATGCCTTCAACACCATCAGGGAAACCTGGGTAGTTATCAACGCGATCAGTAATTGCAGCCATACCACCGACAACTGCTTTTTCATACAACACTGTGTCTAGGTCTTCGCGAGTTGTGTAAATAGCCGCTGTCAACGCGCTAGGACCGGCACCAATCATTACTACATCATAAACTTTAGTCATATTACGCCGCCTGAGAATTATCAATACTATGAATTTCAACGATGAATTCTAGTGGTGCATCTGCTGGTATTGCCCCGGAACCCTGCGCCCCATATCCCTTGTTAGCCGGAATAGTTAATCTAACCACACTACCGACTTTGACACCCGTCAAACCTTCTGTCCAACCTGTAATAACACCATCTAATGAAATAGTAATAGGCGCATCATCAGCACCGACTTTTTTACTGCTGTCAAATATAGAACCATCTATCAACCAGCCAAAATAACTGGCATTAATAGAATCCGTTGCTGCAATGACTGCGCCGTCACCTGGTTTGATAATTTCCACACTTAATTTATCTACTGATGGGCCAAATTTTCTAGAAGTATGTCCACCGAAGCCTTCCGAACTAGCTGCACTAGTTTGCGAATCCTGAGTTTGTTGCGCTAGGTATTCGTCATACAGTTTTTGCTGTGCTGCTTGATCAATTTTTTGATTATTTACACTCAGCCCCATAACCAAGAATGAGCCTAATGTTCCTACTGTCAATACAATTGCAATTATCCAAATGCCTATCCTTTGCGATTTTGGTGTCGCCATAAAAACCTATCCCTCTCAAATTATTATGTATTTATTATATCAAACTACCGTGGCTTTAGTCTGGGCAACAACTGAATCTACAACAGTTTTTATAACCACACTAACTTCGTCGCCAGTCAACGTATGGTCATTTGAAACCATACCAATTCTGACCGTGATGTTCTTGATACCACCACTGCCTGGTTGATATATATCTATTATCTGCACTGATGTTGTTAGTTCTGTTTTTGACAAACCTTCTCGGACAGAATTGATTATCTGGCTAGCCTGCGCTACGCCCCCAACCTTGAAACAAATATCACGTTCTGTTGCAGGGAAACGACTAGCAGGAACATAGGTTTTACCGACTTTTTTTGCAGCTGCAAATAATGCCCGCGTATCAATCTCAAACCCGGCTACATATTCTGGCAATTTGAAACCTTTGGCAACTGATTTTTTATACTCACCAACAATACCGATCATATTGCCTTCACCATCAACAACTAACGCACTGCGGCGAGGTTCAAATGGTAGCGCTATTGAATCATCAATACCTTCTAGTTTTTTATAATCTAGTTCTAAATTAAATGACCCACATAGGTATTCCAAAAATCGCTTTGCTCGGTAATAAGCCGCACCCGAAACATTAGTTTTACTAGCACCAACAAATGACAACCTATCTATTTCTACTGGCACGCCTTCGCCGTTAATGCCATCAGATTTACGATGGCATTTACCGATTTCAAACAATGCAAATTTATCAAAACCTTGTTTGATATTCGGATGAATCAGACCCAATAAATTAGGAGTCAAACTTTGGCGGTAATATTGCAGGTCAGGGCTGATAGAATTCACGATTTTATAAGAATCTTTTGGATCTAAGCCGGCCTTTGCTAACATATCTCCATGGACGAAGCTATAATTCAAAACTTCATTCGCACCTGCACGCACCAGACTTTTGCGAATATCAGTTCGGAAAGCATCAAATTCATCTACTGCCACAGCCGTAAATTCACGTGTTGGCAGTGTCGGTTGAATACCATCAAAACCACCCAGACGACCTACCTCTTCGGCAATATCTTCAACAATATGAATATCGCCACGCCAATAAGGCACTGTCACATCCATGATTGATTGGTCTGTAACGCTGACGCTAAATTCGGCACGACCAATTAAATCAGTGACATCAGCAATACTGATGTCTAACCCCAAAATATCGTTAACCAGCGATAGCGGTGCCGATATAGCGATAGCTTCCTTTTTGCCTGGGTATGCATCCGCCGCAGTTGTTGTGATTTGCATGCCAGCCCAATCACTAACTAATCTGACAGCCTCACCTAGGACCGGAGCCGTCAACTGCGCTGGTTGGCCTTTGGTAAACCTAGTAATAGCCTCACTAAAAATACCGTGTCGCATTTGAGTTGAACGCAATTTGTATAGGTTAAATGTGGCGCTTTCAATGATAATTGATTTGGTATTCTCGTCAATTTCGGTCGCACTACCGCCCATAGCACCAGCCAATGCGATAGCGCTGTCACCAGCCGCAATCACGATGTCATCAACTGTTAATTTAATTTCACGGCCGTCTAGCAGAGCCAGCTTTTCGCCGTCACGGCCCGCACGAACATGAATCTGGATACCATCCCCAGAAATCGCCTTAACTTTATCAAAGTCAAAAGCATGCAAAGGTTGGCCAGTTAACATCATCAGGTAATTTGTAACATCAACAATCGCACTAATTGGCCTAACACCAACACGTGCTAGATAAGTCTGAATCATCATTGGTGATTGTTTTTTACTATCACCTTCGCTCATGACAATAGCTTGATACCTATCGGATAATTCTGGATCATCAATCTGGACACTAATTGAACCATTAGCTTCACCAAAATGTGGCGCCAGGTTCAACACCCAATCAGGACTGGTAAATTTTTTGCCAGTGATTGCGGCAACCTCGCGAGCAAAACCAATAATACCAAAACAATCAGGACGATGAGTTAATGATTTGTTCTCAATGTCCAACAAACAATCATCTAGCTCATATTGTTTTGCAAACTCGGTGCCTGGCGCAACTTCTTCGTTTATAACCAATATGCCAGTATGTTCGTCAAACAAGTCTAATTCTTTGGCGCTAGCAATCATACCGTTGCTGGTAACTCCACGTAGATTACGGGTATCTAATGTGAAAGGCTCAGCAGTACCAAATGTTGATGGCACGATAGACTTTGGTGGCAACCAAACGACATTTTGGCCAGTCGCGATATTTGGCGCACCACAAACAACCTGAACATAGCCATCATCGTCTCGATCTAACCCATCGGCTTTGCCACCATCATCAATTTTGACCAAGCTGAGATGATCTGAGCCTTCCAACGGTTTTGCATTGATAACATTAACAATGCGGACGCCTTCATATTTCTTACTTAGGTCTGTGACTGATTCAACTTCAACTAATCGTGCACCAATCAATTCCACTAATTTATCGACTGGCATATCAATGTCAGTAAATTTCTTTAACCAATTTAACGATATAATCATGCGAACTTCCTCAAAAATGCTAGTTTACCTGACTCAAAATGACGTATGTCTTCGATACCATATTTTAACATGACCAATCGCTCAATTCCGCCGCCCCATGCAAAACCTCTATATTTTTCTGGGTCAATATCGGCAGCACGCAGGACATTTGGATGAATCATCCCACAACCTAACATTTCCAACCATTGACCGTCCTTGCCACCCAACGCCGCTGGACGTTCAATTGCAAATTCTAGACCCGGTTCAACAAATGGAAAATAAGCTGGCTGGGTTTTGATTTTTAATTTCTGGCCATAATAAGTTTCAAAAAAACTACGTAATGTACCGAGCATTTGACCTAATGTTGCGCTGTCGCTAACAAAAACGCCTTCATATTGATGGAATGTATGTTCATGAGTCGCATCAATATCTTCGTTACGGAATACTCGCCCACAGCTAACTGCCGCGATATTACCACCCGATTCCAATCGTGCTTTGCCGGCTCGTAATATACGATTCTGCATAGTTGATGTATGTGCTGGCGGAATAAATCCTTCTTCGGTACGGAAAGTATCAAAACCATCACGAGCTGGATGATTCTCGGGGAAATTCAACATACTAAACATATGTTCGTCATCATCAATTTGACGAGATTCAATTGCATCAAAGCCCATGCGTGTAAAAATATCTATGACGTTTTCCAATTCCCTAGTTAGCGGATGCTGAGAGCCATTCTCGGTCGGCAATAAATCAGACAAACTAGAATTAACATCAAACGGTGCGGTCACATCAATCGGCTCCACAGACATATCTTCCATTGCGGCCTCACGTTCGGCAACTGCAGACTCTAATGATAGTTTTAATTCATTAATAGATTTGCCATATGGGCCACGCTGTTTAGGTGGCAGATTAGCAATCTCACTATATAATTTTTTTAATTCAACAGATTTTAAAACTTCACGAGGATTAGGATCGACTTCGATCTGCACCAAAAGTTTTTGTTTTACCAATTTAATACTATGCATAACTGATAACTATTATACCTCAAAAAGATACTAGCGTGCCATACTATTAACGATTAACCATATCGATACGCCAACGACTAAAAACAATATGATAATCCAAACCCACGCCAGACTAGTCGTGTTCTTTGTATCTTTGATATATTGAGAATCACTAACGCCATCAACTTCATCTTGTAGTTTTGAGTTTTCGCGCGCACGACGATTTAGTTCAGCCGCTATACCAATCTGATATTCGGTTCGTTCGTCTATGTCTTGTTTAATAAATAATGCCATGCAAACATTATATCACTTATAGCACTTGCGTTTATTTTTAAAATAATATGTTATACTAAAAACATATTTCACTATAAGGAGGGGAATCAACCATGGCAACCAAAAAGCCAACCAAGACTGTCAAAAAAACGACTGTCAAAAAGCCAACCGTGGCTAAAAAAGCAACAGTAAAAAAGATGACATTTGAGTCAATGATCGCAAGTACTCAAAAAAGCTGGAAAGCAGCTAAAAAACCATCAATCGGCTCATTAGTAGCTGAGTTCATCGGTACATTTTTATTAGTAGCATCAATCTTTGCAGTCCAAGGCCAACCGCTATTCGTAGCTTTTGCCATAATTGGTATCGCATTGATTATCGCTGGTGCATCTAGTGCACATTTCAACCCAATTATAACAATCGGTGCTTGGGTCACCCGCAAAATGTGTTCAATATGTGCAATTGGCTTCCTAGTCGCCCAAGCAATTGGTGCTAGTGCAGCATTCTTGACAATGAGCGCATTCCTAGAAGGAACAAAAACAACAGCTGCCGACATCTACAGCTCAGCTCCTACAATGTTCCACGGTGCGTCACTAACAGCCGACAAAGAGATATACATATTGTTCGCCGAATTACTAGGTGCATTCATCGTTGCCCTAGGCGTAGCCAAAGCAATGAAAGCCGCAAAACCTGTATACGCAATCACTTACGGATTCGCAACTTTGATTGCATTAATTATCGCCGGTTCAGTTGCAGCAATGTTCTTGACCGAATCAAACGCAACTCTAACATTCCTAAACCCAGCAACAGCATTCGCTGCTAATGCTATCAGTTGGAATGTATGGCCAATCGCAATCTACATCGTTGCACCAATCGTTGGTGGTATCGCTGGATTCGCATTGAACGACCTATTAGCATCAGACACTTGCGACTGTGCTGATGGTAAATGTACTTGTAAATAGTTAAAACTAACAAATAAATACCCCGCCATCACAGCGGGGTATTTTATTATTCGTCGTTTCTAGGTTTGTCCAGTAGTAGCGGATCAACGCCTGCATCAGTGCCGGCAATTTTAATTACGTCTTTGTCAACTTTGCCTAGTTCTTTGTGAGCGTCATTATAATGTCCGACAGTTTGACCCAATGATTTGCCTAGTTTACCCATAAACTCATCAAATTTACCGATGTGTTTACCCAATTGCCCGACACGGATTTGAATATCTTTGGCTTGTTCTTCGATCTGCAAACTACGTAAACCCTGCAATACTGTCTGTAGGTACGCCATAAAACTAGTTGGGCTGACAATAATCACGCGTTTATCGCGGAACGCGTATTCAATCAAATCACGCGCACTAGAACCTGTACCAACATCACCTATCAATAGATCGTAATACAGCGATTCGCTAGGGATGAACATAAATGCAAAATCCATTGTTTTCTCAGACGGTCGGATATATTTACTGGTCTCATCAATTCGGTTTTTTAGATCTGTGCGGACCTTTGCCAGCAATTTCTCACGTTCGGGCTTATTGGATTCACCAACCATGCGATTATAATTTTCCAGACTAAATTTGCTGTCAATCGGCAATATCTGACCTTTGTCTAGGAACACCACCGCATCAACAATCTCGCCGTCGCGGAATTTATATTGCATCTGGTAGTTCTTTGACGGCAGTATATTATCCAGCACCGATTCTAGGTAATATTCACCGAATACTCCGCGCTGTTTGGGATTTTGTAATACATTTTGCAAAGTTTTTAATTCATCTGCAACATCAATCACTCGTTTGTTTGTTTCGTCCAATTTTGCTAGGCGCTGTGTCACATCGGTTACTAATTTGGCGCTTTCGGATAATTGCTTCTGCATAGAAGCCTGCATTGAGGAATTATTGTTATCTAATTTTTCACCGACAGTTTGTTGCAAATTCCCCATATTACGAGATAATTCGGTTACATCTGTTTTTAATAACTCAACTGCGCTAGAACTTTTTAATTCCTTTAGCCGTTGATTCAACAGGTACAAAATCGCCCCAAATCCGACGATCAAAACAACTATCAAAATAAACTGTTCCATAAGCACTATTATAACACTATAAGCTGACAGCGACACGTACCATGATGACAATGGCAGAAATTGCGATCAATACCGGTACAGCCCTGGCGTAACGAGCTACCCAAGAAAACAATACATAGGCCAAACAATATAACGCCACGTTCCAAGCTACTACTTCGGCCCAACCCAAACCATCGGACCAAACCGCAATACCCCATAATGCTACACCGGCAGCAACAGCCGTTATAAATGGCTGGGTCATGCGCAGGTAGATCATAGCGGCCACACCAATAGCAGCAGCTAAAATAGTAGCTATATCGCCTGCTGACGACAACGATAGGAAATTACGGGATAAAATAGTCAACCCCCACAAAATCGCACCTAGTACTGCTCCAACTAGTGCAACCCGCCAAACTGAATAGTATACAGCTGTAGCCTTTGAATCTGTGCTAGGGTTTATAATCTTTGCCATGGTGGGATACCTCCGTTTACTAATACTATTATACTCTTTTATTGCAACCGCGGCAAAACTAGTGCAATTAATAAGACCCCCTGGTGGGGGCCTCATTAATTTATGGTCATTTAATTATGGACGTAATGTACCAGCGAATACTTGCCATGCCAATAACGATTTAGCAACTAGGCTCAGTACTATATATGCCAATTCACCGTACAGGTAATTCTTCCAATTACCAATCTTTTTATATTGCAGCACCATATTGAATGCAAAACAGTTGAAAAACACGAATATCGAAACGAATATCCAATAAACGAATGTCGGTGCGGCCTTGCCGTTGTCGGCGCTCATCCAGAAATAAAACGCGATGACTACCCAAGGCACTGCCCCGGCTAGACAGCCAATAATATAGCTAATCCAACTGGTCTTTTTAGTAGTCTGGTTGTGGATTTCCATTACCAACCCCATCAGGTTCATGACAGAAGTCAGTGCAAATATCATTACCAAACTCATAATATCGCTGACGCCGACTAGCAACGCAATTGATACCATCATGATGCTGGCAGATATTGAATATTCTATCCAACGAGCTTTGTTGATGCCTTTTTCTAGATCTGAATTGTATTTTTTGTTATATACAGTGGCGATGATGAAATGTGCCGTAGCTGATAGAAAGAAAAATACCGCTATCAACATCGGCAACGATAACCCAAACAATTCTTTTGTCTGTGGCTCCAGACGGAATGTCGCCTCATTAAATTTTAAAAATGCCCCACTGATTTGTATCTCGTAAGCTTTACTTAAAATTAATACCAATATGCCCTGTACTAAATGTAGTCCACCCATAAACAGGTTGAACTTGCGTAGGCCCTTCATAGTGATTTGTTTACTCATATTTTTATAATAACATAACCATTAATTTTGTTTGCTATAATAGATACATGATTAAACTATTTCAAAAACACGACAAGATAAAACCATTATACGCAATTATAACCCTAGCCGGCATCGTCGGCTTTGCAGCCAGTTTCTGGCAAATGCTAGAAAAAATAGCAATACTAAAGGCTCCAACTGCACCACTAATCTGTGACATTAACTCTATATTCAGTTGTTCGAACGTTTTAAATGTCTGGCAAAGTTCAGTATTTGGATTCCCCAACGCGTTAATGTGCATCATATTCTTTGTGATCATGATGACAATCGGTATTGTAGGTTTGACCGGTGGCACAGTTGCCAAAAACTTGCGTCTAGTTGCTCAAGCCATGACATTATTCTTTGTTGGTTTCGGTTTCTGGTATCTATGGCAAGGAATTTTTGTAATCGGTAGCCTATGCATATTCTGTCTATTCTGCTATTCAGCCGTTTTAGCAATTAGTTTTGCCTGGTTACGTTTGAACCACAGCGAATTACCTATCAGCAAATCTGCGCGCAAATTCATAGACAAAACCATCGCCGACGGATCAGACCTATTCATCTGGTTATCAATCGCCCTGATCATCATCGCCGAGATGGTCATCCAATTCGTCTAATCTTAAATCCTTGCAAATAAATCCCCCTGGTGGTATACCTAAGATACCAATATAAACCCGTTTGGCAAAAAACCGGGCGGATAAGGGAGAGTTTTATGGACGAAGACAAAGATCTAGAAAACAACAACATCCAATCTAAAATAACAGAAACACCCAAAAAAACAGGTATCGGCAAAATAGTCGGCATAGTAGTAGGTGCGTTTGTAGCCTTGATAATAGCTATATTTATAATTGTTATGGCCACAACCGATGCCCCATTAAAGGTCAGTGACGAGTTTGTTAATGATATCCAAACCAACAAACCAGTCGCAGCTTATAACCTAATGAGCGATACGACGAAACAAGTCACCGACGCCGACAGTTTTAACGCCATGGTAGCCCAAATTTCACCAATTTT
This sequence comes from Candidatus Saccharimonadota bacterium, assembly GCA_037140095.1. GTDB lineage: Bacteria > Patescibacteriota > Saccharimonadia > Saccharimonadales > Saccharimonadaceae > UBA1547. The sequence continues at coordinate 4,361 of JBAXFD010000008.1, read as the reverse complement.
AACTGGTAAACCCAGCGTTACCAGCCGTGAAATATCAGCCGAAACCGGCGTACCTGCAACAGCCACAATCGTTTATGAAATCCAAGGCACCGACGCCAAATATGACATGACGATTAAATTACAAGAAAACAACGGCAAATGGCAAGTTCTAGGATTAGATAATACAGCCCAAATATAATTAATCTTTGATTAGTATGTGAATACCATCTCGATCAATATTGACCTGTTCTTCGATTGAGCTACTGGCCCAAGGTGTGCCGCTAACCGCAACATGCCCAATTACGCCTAACACCGCAACTGCGAATATCACAGAAAATATCTTCCATACAATACCGCGAATTGATAATACTGATAGACCGGCTGAGATTATAAACAACGGCCACAATCTCCACAGATCAGACCAATTGACATTGACCCATCCAAAATTATCGGCGATTAATAACCCACCAACCAGAACCAACAATAGCCCCCAAAATATACGCCCGACAGCCCAGTTTTTATCACGATCACAACGTGGGCAATTAACTGTGTTTTTAGAATTTTCCATTATTTACCACTCCTTTTGACGACTATTAATATACCGATAACGATCAAAATTGCCGGCCAGACAAATTCCCATCGGAATATGCCCCATTGTGGGAATAATTGTGACAATAATAGCCAAACACCGAACAGTGCCAACCCTGCACCTAGGTAATTGCGCATTCGATTAACCGAACCGTTATCTTGCAAATCACGACCTAATCGTTCGAATTTTTCACCAATCTTTTCATCATCTACAATATGTGCCTTGGCAGAACCAATCGTTGAATTAGACACTGGCAACACAATTGCTAATATTATGTACAACAAAATCGCTGCTCCGCCAGTGATAAAACCACCGACAACGAATATTACGCGCATCAGTGTCACATCAAAATCAAAGTAATCTGCTAACCCGGCACAAACTCCTGCTATTTTACCCTGTTTAGGTAACCGATAAAGTGGTCTTTTTACATCTACCATTATATTTACTCCTTAAATTACTGTTTCTAGTACCATTATACGCCCAAACTTTATAAAAAATCATACCAAACAAAAAAATGAGACGTTTCAACACTTGTCACCTTTCGTTTTTTGGAAGGGAGTATTTATTTTCCTAAAAAGAGTATAATAAAATCATAAACGGAGGGTTAAAAATGGAAAATATTAAAGTTGACAAAACGCATCACTCTAAACTGCCGATATTTTTTATCGCGGTCGCAATATGTATCATACTGGCATTATGGAAACTGGGATTTAGCCTGAGTTTTTGGTTAATTTTAGGTGTATGGATATTGGTATTCGTACTATTCTTTGTGCGTGTGATATTCAAAATGGTATTTATGTTATGGGTTGTCCTAACATTAGCAGTCGTTTTCTCGGTGTTAGTATCGTTTAATATAATAAAGATTTTTGGGTCAAATTCTAGCGTTAGTTCGCAGAAATCTAATGGAATTGCCATCGTACCGTGCACCAGCACCGCCAATGACAAACCGCAAATGCCGGCCGGTTGGAAATCTACCATTTACTCTGGCGCAATGGCATCAACTTCACCAGAAACCAGCGCCGCAAACAATGTCCGCACTTTCTCATATGCTGGCATCAAGGCCAAGACCGATGCCAACAGCCTGTATTCTAGGATTGAAAAATCAGATGGTTCGTACATTACAGGCTATGGTACAACAATGGAAGCCTGTGACGCCAACAATATGACATCTAGTGCGTATGCCACCACCAATAATGACTACGCTGCCGGTGAAAACACAGTCGCATCGACACACTATCTACATGGTGGCAATTATATACATGGGACTGGCGATTATAGAATTGATGTCTACCTGAGAAACCCTGACAGCAAATGGGCTCTAATCGACCGCATGGATAAAATAACGATTACTGAATAGTTCTAAACGCCAGCGACTTTGAATAAATTACCAATTACATACGTCACAACCATGGCGATTATGCCGCCGATGACTACACGTAATGTTGATTTGAATATATTCGCACCACTCGCTCGGGCACTAATAATACCAGCGATTAATAGGGCGACAATAACCGCACCGAATGTTACAGGCGTAGTCAAATCACCAACCGGCAACATAATAGCAATTAGCGGTATCAACGAACCCAGCACAAACGACCCAGCACTAGCCAACATAGAACTCCATGGGTTGGTCAGATTCTTCATGTCAATGTGCAGATCAACATCGGCATGGGCGCCTAATGCATCTTTTTCTGATAACTCCCTAGCGACTGTTTTGGCTGTTTCAGTACTGAGACCTTCGGATTTATAGATGTTAGCCAGATCTTCTAATTCTTCCTGAGGGTGGTCTAGCAGGTCTTTGCGCTCTTTGTTCAGCATTGATTCTTCGGTATCACGCTGAGTACTGACTGATACGTATTCACCTACTGCCATCGACATAGCGCCAGCTATTATACCCGCCAGCCCGGCTGTTAATATGGCCGTTTTAGATTGAGTTGCCTCGGCGACACCAATAACCAAACCGGCAATTGATACGATACCATCATTGGCACCCAACACTGCCGCCCTTAGACGATTTTCTTGTTTACTCAAATTAATGCGACTGTTCGCGTTGACCCAATTTTGTTCAGATTTTTGGTATTTCATACTTATGCTAATTATATCACTGCTTGGCCTGCACTGCTGGGTCGTGCTGCGTAAATATCGGTAGTGCCGGTGGGTTGAACGTAAATACTGCGAACATGAAAAATATCGCTACCAATGCTGCTGCGGATAGATATTTGTTTACTAGTGGCTTTGATTTAGACTTCAACATGTGCAATGCAACCATCTGCCCTAACACAACCGCTACTATAAATGAACTGATATCGATAATCACATTCTCGAATCCAAACGCACCAGTATAAGTGTAGAAAAATACTGTGATAAACCCGACCATAAAAACCAGCTGAACCAATACTGTCCATAATACCCGAGCCAAATCTCGGACTTTGATATATTCAATGACCGCCATAATAGCTAGTGGTAACAGAAATAATTTGCTATGTTCCCAAACACTTTCGGATGCGGCTGAAAATAATGCTACTAATTGATTGCCCCCCGACCATTCATAGGTAAAATGCAATAACGAACCAGCGATTATCATAAATATCGCCCCAGTAACAATTATTCTTTTCAGAGATATATTCTTCATATTTTTATTATAGCACTAGCACAAATCCAAATAAAAAAGCTGACCACTGGTCAGCTTCTTCATTTAAAATTTAACGTCGTTTTCAGCCAGAGCCTTTTTTAGGCCCTCCAATGCAAAACTCGAACAGAATGAATTGGTAGGCCCGATCAATCCATCTTGCAGCACTTTTGCTGACAGAGCAAAAGTCTTATCAAATTGTCCGGCCACCTTTTCGTGGATATTACGGTGAAATTGATTTCTGCACAAAAAAGTAAAAAAATCTACGAAAAACGGCCTTTCCACTACAAAAATGACGACTTCATTCAACTGTGCTTCTTCACAGAAAAGGTTCAAAGCTTGCTTGAACTGCTCGACACAACTCGCAGTACCAACCTCAAATTTTCGAAGATTTGCTGAATACCTAGAATCACAATACTCAAATGCCATATCAGCTACCTCTTCACACAGTGATGAATCACATGGGTAAAATATTGACGCTTTGTGGCGCGAGCCACTCGACCTATACAAATCTGGTAATTTAACCAGTTCAGCCAAAGCGCCCTTAATGTCACCCTTACCTCTTTTATGAAGATGGAAGTCATCTTCGTCGTCATCATCAACTTTGCACAAACACTCAGTCGGCGACACTAATAGAAACCTTTTTAATAATGCATTCTCAATATTAATACAGCCTGGTCTTTTTGCGATACCCATACCAAATCACCCTTTTCTGATTTATTTTGCTCACGAATCTCGTGATACATTTTATTAGCTCAATCAAAACCAATAAAATGTACCACGAAAAAATGCATAAATAAAAACAAACGACATCAATTTTAAATGTTCATTTACCGCTCACTCCCACCAGGAACTCTGTAAAATTATAGTTATTATACCATATGAAACCATTAAAATACTGGTTAATCCATAAAAAATCCGCATAATAGTCATCAAATATTTCCAGCTGTTACTTGAGTCAGCGATATAATTAGTGTATAATCCGTATCTGTACTGGGATGTCGCCAAGTGGTAAGGCACTGGTTTTTGGTACCAGCATTCGGGGGTTCAAATCCCTCCATCCCAGCCAAGCATTGTATCAAACAAGACCTGATGTTGTAATATGCATCCGTAATCTGTTGGGTATATCGCCAGGAAGTAAAAAACCGACCTTTTTGGTCGGTT
>JBAXFD010000007.1:0-28276 GCA_037140095.1 Candidatus Saccharimonadota bacterium | reverse complement strand
GCCCAGGCGGATCACGCGGTCCAGCTAAAAAATATATCCACCCTAGCAAATTTATTAATGAGGCCGTCGCCAAAGCTGACGAGGTGCCTTATATTTCCGAACATAAATTCTCGGATTTTAAATTCTGCGAACAATTACGTAACAACATTATTAAAAAAGGTTATGAAACAACCACATCTATCCAGGACCAGGCGATTCAGCCGATATTGGATGGCCGTGATGTTATCGGCCTAGCTAACACTGGTACTGGTAAAACAGCAGCATTCTTGTTGCCGATTATCGACCACCAAATTCGGGTTCAAGACCGACCAAGTGTGCTAATCATTGCACCTACTCGTGAATTGGCTCAACAAATTGATGAACAATTCCGTGAATTTAGTAACGGTTTGAATCTGTATTCTGCGATAGTTGTCGGTGGTGTCCCTGCCGAACGGCAAATTCGTGACCTAAAACGCCGACCGCATTTTATTATCGGTACCCCAGGTCGTTTGAAAGACATGATTACTCGTCGTTATATTGACCTACGTAATATCAATACATTGGTGCTAGACGAAGCTGACCGAATGCTAGATATGGGCTTTTTGCCTGATATCCGTGCAATCGTTGGCCAGACTCCTGAGACCCGACAAACATTGTTTTTCAGTGCGACTATTACGCCTGAGATTACAGCATTGACCAGCACGTTCCTACGTGACCCAGTGACTATTTCGGTTCGTACTAGCGAAACTAGCGAACATGTGCAGCAAGACGTTATCGAAGCTCGTGATAAAGCTCATAAAATCGAGCTATTGACCGATATGCTTCGTGGTAAAGATTACGATAAAGTTCTAGTCTTTGGCGAAACTAAATTTGGCGTTCAACGATTGAGCGATCACCTAGACAACAGCGGTATCCCATCAATTGCGATTCATGGTAACAAGAATCAATCTCAACGCGCTAGGGCACTAAAACAATTCAAAGATGGCCGAGTGCGAGTCATGGTTGCAACTGATGTTGCGGCTCGTGGCCTAGACATTCCAAATGTATCACACGTTATTAACTTTGATACACCACAGAATTACGAAGATTATATCCACCGTATCGGCCGTACTGGTCGTGCAGGTGCATCTGGCCACGCCCACACCTTTATCGACGCCCGTCGCTAAAATCTCAAGTAGATTATAGATTATGGATTTTAGATTATAGTATAGTCTCGAAAAAATAATCGACAAATAGTCCGCTATACGCGGGCTAGTTGAGATTATGTGATTTGCGATTTCTTCCAAAATCTAAAATCTATAATCCAAAATCTACTCAAAACGCTTGCGCTTTATAGGGGGGGGGGCTGTATAGTATTAACTATTAATAACAAAGGTATATATAGAATCTATATATACAATTTACGAAAGGGCATCTCGTGAACAAACAAAAATATCAATCAGGGTTCGCGCATAATTTAATAATTATAATAGCAATTGTAGTCGTGATCATTGGGTCTTTGGGGTATGTATTTTGGAAGAATTTTATGCAGCCAAAATCTACGGCTGATAATACAAGCATTACCAGCCCCGATGGTACAATCGTAACCGCAAAACTTGACGCAGATGGCAAGGCTATTACTATAACCACTGCGCCCGATGGGACAGCTACTACGACTAAATCTGACGGTACAGTTGTTGTTGAGAAGGTTAACCCTAATGGTACAGTGGTGGTTACAGAAACTAAACCAGGCGGCACAACTCCAACAACTACAGTAAGACCGGTCGTAACCGCACCTGGAGTGCCAAGTATGACACAGAACGGTGTTGGCGCTTCACCAATCGCCGCTGGTTATTCATTCGCTATATCTGGTGCCGGAGCGGAAGGCTATGAAGTATTCAAATCAACAAACTCGGGCGAATACGCATTTTATAATAGGATGGCCGCTTCGCCTGCAGGCAGTAGTGTAACTATTGATGTTATGGTCTATAGAGGCGAAACATCCAGCTATAAAGCAAGAGCATATAAAAAAGACGGGGAAGCCTATGTATATAGCGATTTCTCATCACCGCAAACAAAAACTCTTTCTGCACTGGGAATACCTACAATTTCAATCGGAGGAGTTGGTGCAGATGAAAATTCATACGGCTTCTTGTTTATAATGTCAACATCTGATGAAGCCCATGGCTACCAATTATTTAGGTCCACTTCGGGTGCTAACGGAGAATATACGCTCCTAGAGCAAATAAATAACACTAATGAGTTTTCAGTTACTATACCAGCCGATCAAACTTATTATTATAAAGCAAAGGCATTTGTAACTGACGGCCAGACTACCATATATAGTGATTTCTCTGCCGTTAAGGCAAGCCGAAATTAGTAGATAATATAAATCTATAGATTTCAATGAGTTATTTATAAGATATTGAAAAGTATGCCATCGGTAGTCCCGGTGGCATACTTCATGCCAGAGTATATTTTACAATACGAAGCAAATATATTGCTATTAGTTTGCAAAATAATATTTTAAATAAGACGCTCCAAAATCTACTCGTGTCCTGTTATAATGGTCATATATGACACAGATAACTCGCGAGGATGTGCTGCATTTAGCACAATTATCTAGTTTAAAATTAGACGATTCTGAAGTTGATGGCTTGCAGGCTAATATCAGCGATATTTTGGGTTATGTTGAAAATCTGAATAAACTAGATGCTACTGGTGTCGAGCCGACTTATCAGGTGACGGGATTATCAAATGTCTGGCGTGAGGATACGGTCATTGATTACGGTTTATCTCGCGAAGCATTATTAGATTTGGCGCCCGAATCAACTGACAACCAAGTGAAAGTTCCAAAGGTATTATAAATATGACGATTAATGATATAAAACAACAGATTAGTGATGGCTCGGCGCGGTCAGTTATTGAGAACTCTTTGAAATTGGCCGAAGATAATTCCGATTATCATGCGTTGCTAAGTTTGACGGCCGAGCGTGCATTGCAGCGGGCAGATGATGTTGATAGCGGTAAAATTATAGGGCCACTGGCTGGTGTCCCATTCGTAGTCAAAGACAATTTCCTAGCATTTGGCGCACCAACAACCGCTGCTAGCAAAATGTTGGAAAATTTTAACGCACCGCTACAAGCAACCGCAGTTGAAAAACTAGAAGCAGCTGGCGCAATCTGTATTGGCAAGGCCAACCTGGACGCATTTGCCCATGGCGGTAGTACCGAGAATTCATACTTTGGTCCAACCAAAAATGCAGTTGACCAATCTAAAGTTGCCGGTGGTAGTAGCGGTGGCTCAGCTGTTGTTACTGCACTGAATATTGTTCCATTTGCACTAGGTAGCGATACTGGCGGGTCTATCCGCCAACCAGCCAGTTTTAACGGTGTAATTGGTACCAAACCGACTTATGGTATGATCAGCCGCTATGGCGTAGTTGCAATGGCTAGCAGTACCGATGTAATTGGCTGCTTTGCAAATGATATTAGTGATGCTGAATTAGTAACTGAAACCATGTCAGGTCGTGATGAACGAGATATGACGACGCTTTCAGATTTCTTTAAGATTCAAGAAAATGCAAAACCAAATCAGAAGATTGGTTTGATTCGTGATTTTATGACCGATGATGTTGACAGCGATGTTCGCGATGCGGTTAACCAATACGCTGATAAATTACGCGCTGCTGGTCACACAGTTGAAGAAGTTAGCTTACCAATGGCCGAATACGCTCTGGCTATGTATTACATTATTGTCCCGGCCGAAATTAGCAGTAATCTGGCCCGATATGACGGTATTCGTTATGGACACAGGGCTGACGGAGTTCAAACATTGGCCGAATTATACGGCAAGACTCGTGATGAAGGATTTGTGACTGAAAACAAACGTCGAATTATGATTGGCAGTTTCGTATTGTCTAGTGGTTTCTTTGACGCTTATTATCTACAAGCTCAAAAAGCCCGAACATTATTAATTGATGAGTTCAATAAACTATTTGAAACCTACGATGCCTTGATCGGTCCAACCGCACCAACAACTGCATTCGATTTGGGTGAAAATACATCCGACCCAATCAAAATGTACCTAAATGATATTATGACTGTGCCAATGTCACTAGCTGGTATCCCAGCCATTAGCGTACCATCGGGGAATGATAAAAACGGTCTACCAATCGGAGTTCAATTAGTTGGTCCGATGTGTGGTGATAGTGAATTAATGGCGCTAGTTAAATCTATGGAGGCACCCGCCAAAACTTTTGATAAAACTTTAGGAGGGCAAGCATAATGGACCAAAATATGATATTTTTCTTTGCCGGTGTTATCATAATCGGTGCATTGTTGTTTGGGCTAATCTGTCTAACTAAAAAAGGTGGCAAACGTCTAAATGTTGAATATTACCGAACTAAAGTTTTGGAAGTTGAGCATCAATTAAAGCGTGAAGAATTCTCTAGTTATCATCTGGCCGTGTTAAATGGTGATAAATTAGTAGACAAAGCATTGATGGAGCGTAGATTCAGTGGTAAAACCATGGGGGATCGTATGAAAGACGCTGCCAAAGTTTTTAGTGATCGCAATGGTATATGGGAAGCTCATAAATTACGCAATAAAATTGCGCACGAACCTGATGCGTATGTGACTTATGAGCAAGCACGCTATGCATTGGCAAGTTTTCGCCGTGCGTTAAAAGACCTGGGGGCGATTTAATATGGGCAACGAAATTCTAGACAAATATGAGATGACAGTTGGCATAGAATGCCATGTTCAATTAGCTACCGATACAAAATTATTCAGTGGCGCCGATAATGACGCCCGCGACAAATCGCCTAACAGTGTCGTCAGCCCGATTGATTATGCATTACCCGGTATGTTGCCAGTATTGAACAAACGCGCAATTGAGTTTGCGGTTCGGGCAGGTAAAGCATTGAACAGTGCGATTGCGCCAACCAGTCGGTTTGATCGCAAACATTATTTTTACCCTGACCTACCCAAAGGCTACCAAACTACTCAAATGTACCAACCAATTATATTGGCCGGTTCAGTTAACGTGCCGTTAGAAGATGGTAGCTCAATTGACGTTCGGATTAACCACGCACATCTAGAAGAAGACGCCGGCAAATTAACTCACCACGGCGATCATAGCCTGGTTGACCTGAACCGCGCTGGTACGCCATTGATTGAAATTGTGTCTGAACCAGATATTCATTCGGCAACCCAAGCCAAAGCTTATGCTATAGAATTATATCGCCTGATGACCTATGCAGGCGTGACCAATGGTGACCTGTACCATGGGAATATGCGTTTTGACGTTAACGTTTCGGCGGCACTAAAAGGTTCTGACAAACTGGGCACTCGTAGCGAAACCAAGAATTTGAATTCATTCCGCAGTGTTGAACGAGCAGCAGACTACGAATTCCGTCGCCAAATTGAATTGTTAGAATCAGGCGAAACGGTTGTCCAAGAAACTCGTGGTTGGGATGAAGTTGGTATGAAAACAACCAGTCAACGCAGCAAAGAAGATGCCCAAGATTACCGCTATATGCCGGATGCAGATATCCCGCCAATAGTTTTGTCTGAAACTGATATTAGTGAAATCCAATCTAAAATGCCGGCCTTGCCACCATTCTACCGCGAACAATGGGCAGATTTAGGATTGGACAGTACAGTTATAAACGCACTGTTATTATCACAGAACACCGCACAGTTATTGCAGCGGATTTACGAAAAATCTGGCGATAAATCAACCGCTAGACGCGTTGCTTTATGGTTATCAATAATGGTTGGCGACCAATCTGATGTTGATGGTAATTTAACGGACAACCATATAACAGTGACCGAAGATCAATTCATCGGCCTGTCACAGATGATCGAAGCAAACGAGCTTAGTTCGACTGCCGCCAAAGATGTGTTAAGTGAAATGATGACTAGTGATAAAGATGCAAAAACAATTGCGACTGAGAAAAATCTGATCCAAGTTAGTGATGAAGGCGCAATTAGTGCGATTGTTGATGAAGTATTGGCCGATCCAGCTTGTGCCCAGGCAGTGGCTGATTTGAAGGCCGGTAGCGATAAAGTTATTGGGTTCCTAGTTGGTAACGTTATGAAGAAATCTGCTGGCAAAGCCAACCCGTCACTAGCACAGAAATTAATTAGGGATAAAATAGCTAATCTATAAACATTTGCTTTATCTGATAAACAAGTGTTAATATATAAATATAGAGAACCTGATTAATGGGTCCTCATGAAAGGGTAACATGAGCGTAGCAGCAGAAGTCTTGGTAATTATATTATCTGTGGCATTAGCATTCTTTTTAGTATTAGGCATTATATTGGTTGTTTATTTGATTAAAATAACCCGTCAAATTCGTCGTGTCACGAATTCGGCCGAACGAACAGTTAATAATGTAGAATCAGTAGTTGCCAGTGCTGGCAAGTTAATTTCACCTGTGGTTATAGCCAATATGATTAATAAGGTTATTAACAAATTTAAAAAAAGTACAAATAAGAAAGAGGAGAAATAGTTATGAAAAAAGGTAAATTCGCACTAGGTGCATTAATTGGTGCCGCAGCAGGATTACTAGCAGGGATTTTAACCGCACCAAAGAGCGGTAAAGAAACTCGTGCTGAAGTTAAGGCCAAAGCTGGTGAAGTCGCCGACAAAGCTGTCGCCGAAGCAACTGTCATTGCCGAAAAAGCTGACAAGGTTACCAAGGAAGTAAAAGCTACAGCCAAAGAAGTAGTCAAAGAGGTAGAGTTGAACGCAACTGACCTAAAAGAACGTGCAGATTTCGCAGTCAAAGGTGCCAAAAAAGGCTTTTTCGAAAAGAAATAATAAACCATAGGTAGTTTCTACTACAGACAAAACTAGTATGCACCAGGTATACTAGTTTTGTATATGGGGGTAAAAAACAATACGCCGGTTGGTGGTGGGTCACAGCTGAAACCGTCAGATTATGTGCATTTGCACAATCATACACATCACAGTTTGTTGGATGGTTTAACAAAGATACCTGCTCTGGTAAACAAGGTCAAAGAATTGGGCATGGAAGCCGTAGCGATCACTGATCACGGCACGATGTCAGGCGCAATTGAGTTCTATAAAGCTGCCAACGATGCAGGCGTAAAACCCATTATTGGATTAGAAGTTTACGTTGCTGCCCGCAGCCGTCATGACCGTGATCCGGCCAAAGACAGGGCCCGTTATCATTTGACATTGCTAGCGATGAATAACAAAGGCTACCAAAATCTAATGCAACTAAGCACGCTAGCTAATTTAGAAGGTTTGTATTATAAACCACGAGTCGATCGCGAGATATTGGAAAAATACAACGAAGGCATAATCGTATTGTCTGGATGTGCTGGTGGTGAAGTTAGTGAATGTATTATAGCTGGTAATTATGATGCTGCTAAAAAAGTAGCACTGTGGCATAAAGGCGTATTCGGCGATCGTTACTATCTAGAAATGCAAGATCATGGACACCCTGATAACCCTAATAATTGGGCGGTCCAGGAAAAAATAAACAATACGCTGGCTAAAATGTCAGTCGAATTAGATATACCGTTAATAGTCAGCAACGACGGGCATTATTTAGCGCATGCCGACAAAGATGCTCACGAGATATTATTATGTGTTGGTACAGCGGCGTATTTGAGTGATGAAAAGCGCATGAGTTTTGCTGATTTTGACCTGCATGTGACCGAGCCTAGTGACATTATTGCGCACTGGGGCGTTACTCATCCGCAAGCCATCACTAATACTAAATTAATTGCTGATCGATGTAACGTAACGTTAGAGCTGGGTGGTATCCTGATCCCTAAATTTCCGGTCCCAAAAGGTGAGGACGAAAAATCATATCTGGAAGAATTAGTTTATAGAGGGCTGGCGTGGCGTTATGGTGGTCAAACTCGAGAATCGGTGCGAGATATTAGTATTGCTGCTGCCAAAAAGTTTATCCCTGAAAAGATGTTAAAACGCGCCGAATATGAGTTGGGCGTGGTTGAGGGTATGGGATTCAACGGCTATTTTCTAATCGTTCAAGATTTTATCAATTGGGGTAAAGACCAGGGTATTATCTTTGGGCCTGGGCGTGGTAGCGCGGCTGGATCGATATTGGCCTATGCTCTGCGTATTACAGAATTGGACCCGTTACCATATGATTTGCTGTTCGAACGATTCTTGAACCCCGACCGTATTAGCATGCCCGATGTCGATATCGACATCCAAGATACGCGTCGTGATGAGGTGATTGCATATTGTACGGAAAAATATGGTACTGCACGCGTTGCGAATATCGTGACTTTCGGCAAAATGGCAGCTAGGGCTGCAGTTCGTGATGTAGCTAGGGTCCTGCAGGTCCCATATTCAGAAGCTGATAGATTCTCAAAAATGATTCCGCCGCCAGTTCAAGGTAAGCATGTAAAATTAAGCGATAGTGTGCGTGATGATGCTGATCTAAAACGCGAATATGATACTAACCCGACTGCCAAAAAGGTATTTGATTTTGCATTCCAATTAGAAGGTACAATTCGTTCGCACGGTGTTCATGCTGCCGGTGTAGTTATCGCGCCAGATGATATTGTAAAATATATTCCACTGGAAATGGCGCAAAAAGGCGTAATCGCAACTCAATACCCAATGGGTCCGGTTGAAGATCTGGGACTGCTGAAAATGGACTTTTTGGGTCTATCTAACCTGACGACAATTAATAATGCCCTGCGTATTATCAGAAAAGTTAACAAAGTTGAAATAGATTTGGACGAGTTGAAATTAGATGATAAGGAAACATACGAATTATTGCAACGTGGCGATACGACAGGTGTATTCCAATTAGAATCAGCTGGTATGAAACGGTACTTGCGCGAATTAAAGCCAACTGAATTCAATGACATTATCGCTATGGTGGCGTTGTATCGTCCAGGTCCTATGCAGTTTATTGATAGTTTCATCAAACGTAAACACGGCCAAGAATCAATAACATATCTACATCCAAAGTTTGAAAATGCGCTGGCGGGCACATACGGAATTTTGGTCTACCAAGAACAATTTATGCAGATATCCAAAGATTTTGCTGGGTTTACTGGTGGCCAAGCCGATACTTTGCGTAAAGCCGTCGGTAAGAAAAAAATTGACTTAATGCGCAAGGTCAAAGACGAGTTCGTTAGTGGTGCAGTTAGTTTCAGTGGTGCTGACCCGAAATTGGCCGAGACTTTCTGGACACAACTAGAAGAATTCGCTAACTACTGCTTTAACAAGTCCCATGCGGCGTGTTATGGGCTAATCTCATACTGGACAGCTTATTTGAAGGCGCACTACCCAGAGGCCTTTATGGCAGCCCTGATGACTAGTGACCAAGATAATATTGATCGGCTAGCGATTGAAATAAACGAATGTAAACGTATGGGCATAGAAGTAATGCCGCCGGACGTCAATGAAGGATTTGTGGAATTTGCTGTCGTTCCTGATAAGAAACAAATTCGATTTGGAATGGCGGCTGTCAAAGGTGTCGGTACTGGTGCGGTTGAAGAAGTGTTACGAGCCAGAAAAGAAAGTAAGTTTACCAGTATAGAGGATTTTGCAAAACGTGTTTCAACGGCCAAATTTAATAAAAAGGCCTGGGACTCATTAATAAAATCTGGTGGTTTTGATAGTTTGGGAGACCGCTCTGATTTATTATTTAATCTGGAAACAGTGCAGGCTTTTGCTAATAAAGTACAAAAAGAAGCTCTCAGCGGCCAGACTGACCTGTTCGGGGCTTTGACCGGCGGTTCTAATATCCAGCCAACGATTACTTTGCAAGATGCGCCGATAAAACATAACAACAAAGAGCGTTTGGCGTGGGAGCGAGAATTGATGGGATTGTATATTAGCGCTCATCCGTTAGATAATTATGACAAATATTTTGAAGAGCAGACAATCCCATTGTCGCAGATCAAACCAGATGTAGACGGGCGTAAAGCCACAGTTGGCGGGATTATATCGACAGTTCGTACGATTGTTACTAAAACCGGTTCCAAAATGGCATTTGTGGCGATCGAGGACAAAACCGGAGATGGCGAGATAATCGTATTCCCAAATCTATATGAATCAATTGGTGCAAAATTGGTCCAAGACGCGGTTATTCGAGCTACCGGTAAAGTTAGTGCGCGCGATCGGGATGGAAATATAGGTACGGATGCCAAAATTATTGCCGACGAGATACAATTCGTGTCGGACAGTGAACTAGATAATTATGAGACAACCGGTCGCAAAATGGACAAGCCAAAACAGGGTTCAGCCAGCCGATTCAAGAAAAAAGAGCCAACTGTCAAAGCGACACGTGTATCTGCCGAGCCGATAAAATTAGAAGTCCCAGATATCAAAAAATTATATATTCACATCAAAGACCCTGATGATTATGATTCGCTATTATCGTTGAAACAAATTTGTAGTGGATTCCCGGGTGAATCAGATGTTGTTTTGGTACTAGGTGATGGTAAAAAATCAGCCATCAAATTGCCGTTCCGTGTTGATACGGGCGAAACGTTGATTAAACAATTGTCTAATATATTGGGCGTTGATAACGTTATTTTGAAATAGTTAATCCGTATAGTGCGATACCGGTAGCAACGCTGACGTTGAACGATTCTTTTTTGCCAACCATTGGGATTTCTATTAGGTCGTCACAATTGTCGCGCATCTCATCTGTTATCCCGTAGACTTCTTCGCCTAGTAATAATGCAACTTTGTCTGGAGTTTTATAGTCATTTAGTATCACACTGCGTTTGTCTTGTTCCAACCCGACGATTCTATAGCCTTGGGTTCGTAATGAATCTAGGTCAGGTGATTCCTGGTATTCGAACGGCACCATTACCTCAGCCCCTAGCGCAGTTTTATGAATCTGGTCAGTTAGTTTTTCGGATAGATGTGGCAGGCGAGTGTCACCAATTGGCAATTTAGGATATGGGCTGTACCCACTGATGATAATTCGTGATACGCCAAATCCTTCACAGCTACGAAAAATCGCCCCAATATTATGGGTCGAACGAATGTTATGCGCAATTACAATTATCTCTGGCATTTGCACTATTGTAACACTGTGGGCTGTAAAAAACACAAGCAGTTTGGTATAGTTATAGTAATGAACGAAGACAAAGTCCAGCAGAATCGTCGTGAGCAAGACGAACAATCTACATCACAGCGTGCGGCTATATTAGGCATGCCGTATCTAGATATGCGCCCAGTCGAACAAACTTTGTCACTGGCAAACGGCATAATTGACATCCCAACAATGCACCAGAATCGTATCGTGCCACTAGTTGCTGGTAGCGAGGGTACACCGTGGCAGTTTGGGGCTACAACTCAGACGCCGCAATCTTATATTCGCGATCTGACCAAACAATATAATGACGTCGGCAAAAACATTCAATTTTTCCTAATCAGCAACAGTGGTTACCGCCAGATTATGGACAGATTTGACCCTGTCATAAAAGTAATCCACGACGACATTACAATTGCCAAAGAAGGTGACAGCAATACAATTGCCGAGGTCAGCAAGACTTTGAATTCAGTCGGTAGTGATGAAATATTCGATTATCTAATAGACCAAGCTGACCGTTTAGGCGCTAGCGATATTCATATTGAGAATCAGCGAACTCACATGCGGGTCCGAATGCGTATTGATGGTGTATTGCACCCAGTTGCCGATCTAGAGAATGAGCGTTATCGTATAATTTTAGGCGCGCTAGCTTCACGAGCTAATATATCGACAGCGTCCAAAGAAGCTCAATCTGGTCATATCCAAAAAGAAATCACTCGTGACAGTGCTACGCATCTATTAAATATCCGTGTTGAAACTGTGCCAACAATGTATGGCCAAGATTCAGTTTTGCGTTTATTCAACTTTGATCAATCCATGTTAAATCTAGACAGGCTAGGTATTGGCAAATTAGAGCGTTCGGCATTAGACGAAGTGGTTAAACACCCACGAGGAATGGTATTAATGGTCGGTCCGACCGGTAGCGGTAAATCTACGACACTGTATAGCATTATCAACGCTCTTAATTCAACCGAGCGCAAGATTATCACATTAGAGGACCCAATAGAATATGGTATTGATGGTATTACTCAAATTCCGATTGACACTACTGGGGGACAGAATTTCGCTGACGGGTTACGTTCGGTGCTGCGATTAGACCCAGATGTCGTGATGGTTGGTGAGATTCGTGATGCAGATACTGCCAAAACAGCCATTCAGGCATCTATTACAGGCCACCTAGTGTTATCCAGTTTCCATGCCAATTCAACCTCAGCGGCATTTAGTCGCATGATTGATATGATAGGTGTTAACCCGATATTTAGTTCGGCGATCCGAATGGTTATGGCACAGCGCCTGGTCCGTAAGCTAGATGATGCAACCAAGCAAGAATACGAACCAGACGAAGCAACCAAAAAATGGGTCCAAAATGCCTTAAAAGATCTGCCGTCTCACGTTGAAAAACCAGATTTAAACAACTTTAAACTATGGAAACCAGTCATTAGCGAGGAATCACCGTTTGGTTTCAAGGGTAGGATTATCATTATGGAACAGATGGTTGTAACAGATAGTATCCAAGCATTTTTGCGTGGTGATGAGGCTAGCATCCACACTGAGATTATTGAAGCTGCTGCGCGCAAAGACGGCATGATTACGTTGATGGAACAGGGCGTTTTGGCGGCGTTACGTGGTGAAACGACGCTAGATGAAGTCAACCAAGTAATTTAGTTATTTTGTTGCATCTACCTCTTTTAATTTAGCCTGCACTATGGTATAGTCAGTAGCTGATTGTAATATAAATTGTAAAAGTGAGTAAAAAAATGAGTTTTGAATTAATCAAAAAAGTTAATGATGCACAGAAAAAGACCAGTATAGTTGACGCCCGTAGTGGTGACACTGTTCGCGTACACCAAAAGATTAAAGAAGGTAACAAAGAACGTATTCAGATTTTTGAAGGCGTTGTTATCCGTACTGATCGTCGTGATTCACACACTTCACGAATTACTGTTCGTAAAATCGCTAGCGGTGTAGGTGTTGAAAAGAGTTTCTTGATTCACAGCCCACTAGTTGAAAAGATTGAAATCGTACGCCGTAGTAAAGTTCGCCGTAACTTCCTAAGCTTCCTGCGTAACCGTAGCGGTAAAGGTGCTCGTCTAAAAGGCGTAAACTTTGATCGTGAAGGTGTAAATGACGTTCGTGATGAAGCCGCCGAAGCCGAAGAACATCGTTTGAAAGAACAAGCTCACCTAGACGCCGAAGCAAAAGCCGCCGAAAAAGCTGCCGAGCAAGCTGAGCTAGAAGCTAAACAAGCTGAAGTTGAAGCCCGCCACGCCGAGCAACAATAAATTCTATGAATTATAAACTATACTCGACCTCGGTCGAGTATTTTTATATGATGGGTATATGATATTAGGGATTGATGAAGTTGGGCGGGGGCCATGGGCTGGGCCGTTAGTGGTTGGGGCGGTTGTTTTGGGTGGAATGCAAATCGAAGGTTTGACTGATAGCAAAAAATTATCCAAAAAACGCCGTGAGGCATTGGATATTGTCATTCGTGAACAAGCGGCTGGTTTCGGGCTGGGTTGGGTTACAGCAACCGAAATTGATGAAATCGGTTTGTCTGCTGCACTAGTACTAGCGACTAAACGAGCAGTTGATCAGGTAAAGACGGCTTACCACGAAATTATTATTGATGGCACGGTTAATTTTCTAGCTGGTACTAGCAAGGGTCAGTATGTTAAAACTATGAAAAAAGCCGACCTATTAGTGCCTAGCGTTTCGGCGGCCTCTATTATCGCTAAAGTTGCGCGTGATAGGTTTATGGAACAGCAAGACAGAAAACATCCTGGATACGGGTTTGATAAACATGTTGGCTATGGAACAGCGGTTCACAGCCGAGCTATTGATAAATTAGGCGTAACGCCACTGCATCGCCTGTCGTTTGCACCGCTGAAAAAATACGCCAAACCCAAAAAGATTGCATATGGTGCGACGACTAAACAAATAGGCGATAGCGCCGAAGATGTAGCTAGCTACTATTTAATGCGTCATAAACATCAGATAATTGATCGTAATTGGAAGACTAAATACTGCGAAATAGATATCGTATCAAAACTAAAAGATGTGATTTATTTTACAGAAGTTAAATATCGTAAAACCGATAATCAGGGCGGTGGACTAGATGCGATTGGTCGCAAGAAATTAAATCAGATGAAATTTGCTGCACAGTTCTATGCTATGACTAATAAAATATCCGATATGAACCTGCGACTGGCGGTTATCTCATTGACTGGTGCTGCGCCAGAAGTTATAGATTTTTTAGAAATTTGATTACCAAATGTGAGCGCGTTTTTCTGGTGGCAGATACAATTTGTCGCTAGGTTTAACATCGTAGGCTTCGTAGAATTTATCGACATGTGATACTGTGCAATTAACTCGGAATTTGGAAGGTGGGTGCGGGTCGGTTTTTGCCATTAATATCAAGAACTCATCTCGTTGTGCGCCACATTCACAGACTGCGTTATTAGTGAATAATTCTTGCAAAGATTTTTTGTCATTCATATCAGGCTTTGATTGCAGGGCTTCAACAGCTAATTCCAGGCCACCAATATCGGCTATCACTTCACCAACTACTAGATCACCTTTTAGATTGATGCCGGGCAGAACTTCAAAATCATCGGCTTGTTTGATAACGTTCTGTGTCAGACTCGCGAACTTTTTCTGATCAGATTTAGTCTGCCAACATTTGACATCACCATTCTCGTCGAATTGAGAACCTTGATCATCAAACCCGTGGGTTAATTCATGGGCAATTATAGCGCCAATGCCACCTAGGTTTTTAGCGTAGCTGGCCGTTGGGTCATACATTGGTGGTTGCAAAATCCCAGCCGGGAAACAAATGACTAGTTGGTTAGGGTCATGATAGGCGTTGACTGTATGTGCATTCATAACGGCCCATTCTTGGGGGTCAGGGATTTTACCGATTTTAACTATGGATATATCCGATTCTAATGTCTGTGCAGTTAATATATTAGTAATCTGATTGTCGTTGCTAAGCTTTAATTTGCTCATATCTTTCCATACGTCAGGATAGCCTATAAAAACTCGGGTGCAGTCTAGTTTGATGTGAGCACGTTTTTTGGTAGAATCTTTCATCCAAGTTATGTCATCGATTCTGTGGTGATAGGCGGTTCGGATATCTTCAACGATATTTAGCACATCTTGTTTTGATGATTCGGGGAAATGCTTGTTCGCATATTCACGGCCCAATGCATCACCTATAGCCATGTCATCGGTGGAATAGATTGCCAGTTTCCAGGTTGGTTTTTTCTCAGTTCGGCCGTATACGACTTTGCCATAAAACTCGAACGAGGCCTCTGACATTTCTTCATTCACCCAATATACCAATCCATCAATCATTCTCCAGCATAGATAATGTTTCACATCTTCTATCGGTTGGTTGGCTATTATGTCGATAGCAGTTTTGATAAAAGACGGTTGACCGATGACGATATTGTCACTAGGTTCTTCCCAATTCAGCCCACTGAAATATTCTGGCCATGAAAAACTTGGAAATTTGGAAGATAATTGTTCGATTGTAAATTTGTTATAGTTTTTTTCAACGTCACGTAATTCAATGTCTGTCCAAGATGCGTTTGCTAGGGCTAGCTCAATATCCCAGACGGCCTGCCAATTGTGCGGGAGTTGTGGTAATAGTTTGTGGATGTTTTGAAAATATAGTTTGTATTTGGCGCGTAATTCTTTCATTCTATCGGTTTTGTCCAGATAATAATCACGGTTTAGTGGTATGCCACTTTGTTGGATGTGTAGTACTTGGTTCTTACTATTCTTGTCATCTAACGTTACAGAGTGTTCCCAAAAAGGCTTGAACCCAGTTCGGTGGATATAGCCTATATGTTTAGCTAGTTGGTCGTGGTTTTTTATATCGCTGATTTTTTGTAATTCACCAATCAATGTCTGCAGGTTATTAACACTGTGAGATTGGAAATTAAATGCTACTGAAAAATAAGTTTTAATCAGTTTTTGGTCATGGGTTAATTGCTCGTCTGGTTGTTGTATCAATTCATCTATGATGTCTTTGACAGTCTGGGTAGAATCATTGCCCATAACACTAAATGTACCCCACGTAGTTTCGTTTGCTGGGATGGGGTTATTCTTTATCCAATTGCTATTCACATATCCAAAAAAATCATCTTGTGGTCGAATGCTATGGTCTAGGTCGGGTGTTTTCATTGTTCTTTATTGTAGCACTTATCTAGTGGTGCATAATAGATGTATGGGAATAACTCATCAAAAAAGACGGACGGTGATCGTCGGTTTGTTGTTGGCATTTTTTAGCCTGGTTGTTTTCATAAATATTCCGAAGCCAACTCAGCCGGTTAGCGACCCAGAGCCAAAGACTAATACGGCCGTGGTGACTAGTCCGGCAACTGAAACCCTAAAAACTTTAGTGATCAAAGAACGGGGTTCTAACGAAGATTATGTTCGTGACAAATTCGGCTCTGATTGGACTAGTGTTAGCGGTTGTGATACTCGTAATATCATATTGAACCGAGACCTGTTGAGTGTCGTTGTTGGCGATAAATGCACGGTTATCAGCGGTCTATTAAATGACCCATATACTGGTAAATTGATCAATTTTGTCCGCGGTAAGGATACCAGTGGAGATGTCCAGATTGATCACGTGGTCGCGCTGTCTAATGCTTGGCAGACTGGGGCCCAACAATTTACACCGGCCGAACGTATTAAACTAGCTAACGACCCATTAGAATTACTAGCAGTTGATGGCAAAGCAAATATGGAAAAAAGTGATGGTGATGCTGCTGCCTGGTTGCCGCCGAATAAACCATTCCGTTGTCAGTATATAGCTAGACAGATTGCCATAAAACATAAATACAGTTTGTGGGTTGATCAACCAGAATACGACGCCATATCCAAAGTGTTACAAGATTGTCCTGGACAAATGTTGCCAAGTCCGTGACGAACGTGTATAATTATGAATGTTAAATTGTACATTGCATAACGTCGGCCGGCAGGTCGGCTTTTTTAAATAAAGAACACCCACACATCAAACGCGATGTTGCACAATCTGATTACAGACTGCTCCACTCGGTTTTAATGAGGGGTAAAAAGGAGAAACAACAATGGAAGAAATCAATATCAAACAATTAACCCTAGCAGTTCGAACAATTGCCGAGGAAAAAAACCTACCCGAAGAAACAGTATTGTCTGTAATTGAACAGGCGATTGCGGCTGCATGGCGCCGTGATAATGGTGAGCGCGATCAAGAAGTTCGTAGTGAGCTGAATGTTAACGATGGAACAGCCAATGTATTTGTCGCTCGTGAAGTCGTTGAATTAGTTGGTTCAGATGCTGTAGAGATTAGTCTAGAAGACGCAAAAAAGATTAAAAAAGATGCCGCAATAGGCGATATCATTGAAGAAAAACACGAAGTTACGAGTTTTGGCCGTGTTGCTGCACAAACTGCAAAGCAGGTTGTATTACAGCGCCTACGTGAAGCTGAACGCGAAGTAGTATTAACTGAATACGAAGACAAAATCGGCACAGTAGTGAACGGTATTGTTCAACGTATTGAGCCACGAGTTATTCGTGTTGACCTAGGTAAAGCTAGCGGTATAATCCCACAAAGTGAGCAAATCCAAGGTGAATTCTATAATATTGGCTCTAGGATCAAAGTTTATATCAAAGAAATCGAACGCGATAATCGCGGCCCGCAATTGATTTTGAGCCGTGGTAATGAACAATTCGTTGAATACCTATTCCGCCAAGAAGTTCCAGAAATCGAGACAGGTGCGGTTGAAGTCAAAGGTATCGCTCGTGAGGCTGGTCGTCGTACCAAAATCGCTGTTGCCAGCAACGTTCCTGGTATTGACCCAGTAGGTACATTCGTTGGTGGTCATGGAACTCGTGTCCAGACTGTTATGAATGAAATCGGTGACCAAGAAAAGATCGATATCATATCATTTGATGCTAATATCGAACAATTCATCAAAAACTCACTTAGCCCAGCTGAGGTTACAAAAGTTACGATTGATGAAAAATCTAAACGTGCTACAGTATTTGTCACCGAAGACCAGCAATCTATTGCTATCGGTCGTGCCGGACAAAATGTCCGCCTAGCTAGTCGTTTGACAGGTTATGAACTAGACATTGAACAGACCGCACCTACTGTCAAAACAGCTGCACCTGCGAAACACAAGAATATTGAAGACAGCCTAATGAATGCTGTTTCTGAAATCGCTGAATAATTTTAGTCTATAATAGATATAGATAGGGGGCTATCGGTGTCGTCAAATAGAAATAACGGTAAATCTAGGCTTAGAGCAAGTTCTATAATTGGGGTTATTATTGTTGCGCTGGCGGTCGTCGCTTTTCTCAATAGGCAATTTATAATTGATCAGATAACCGTATGGCAATTTAAACCGGCTGACGGCGTATTGTCGTTAGTGGAACGTTCAGGTATGAATAGTCAAGGTCAATTTTTGTACCTGGCTAGTCAGCCGACGTTGGACAATGCTACTGATTTTAACGCTGCCTGTAGTCGTACGGAATTAGTCACTTCAATTTTAGGTTGTTACAATGGCGGTAAAATATATATTTACAATATAACCGATACAAAATTAGATGGTATCCGTGAAGTCACTGCGACTCATGAAGCCCTGCACGCGGTTTATGTTAGGCTAGATTCCGGCGAAAAGTCTAAAATAGACGGGCTATTAGAAGCCGAATATACTAAATTACAATCAGATAAATCATTCCAAGAAAAAATGGCTTTTTACGAACGGACTGAACCTGGTCGGCGCGATAACGAATTACACTCAGTAATCGGGACTGAGTTTGGCGGCATCGGTACTGAACTAGAAACATATTATTCCAAGTATTTTTCTAATCGTCAGAAAGTTGTTGAATTGAATTCTAAATACAGCTCAACAATCAAGACACTAGAAGATAGGGCAACCGCATTAGAATCTCAAATGGCATCTATCGCTGATAGTATTGCCAGTAGGTCTCCTAGGTATAGCGCCGATGTGGCATCGTTGAATAGCGATATTGAATCATTTAATTACCGAGCCGATAACAGCCTATTCTCATCTCAGGCACAGTTTGATTACGAGCGTTCGGTATTATCGGATCGCGTTTATCAGATTCAATCTGATCGGGAAAGTATTAATAGTTCGGTTGTACAATACAACGCATTACTAGCCGAACGTAACTCAATAGTCGTCCAATCGCAGGAATTATACAAAAGCATGGACAGCACCCTAGCACCGGCTCCGTCCATATAGGCTATAATAGAATCAATGGCAAAATCACGAACTCAATTTATCTGTCAAAACTGCGGCGCCAGTTATCCTAAATGGGTGGGTAAATGTGACAATTGCGACGAATGGAATACATTAGTTGAACGAGAAAATACATCCGTTGGTAAATCGGTAGTGTCTCGTAGTGGCAGTTCTGGCAAGGTTCTGTCCGTCCAGACAATGCAGTCAATATCAATGACTGAGAATAGTAAACGTTTGTTGACAGGTTTCAAAGACCTAGATGAAGTTACCGGGGGTGGTATATTACCTGGCAGCGTTGTTCTAGTGGCCGGACAGCCTGGTATAGGTAAGAGTACGCTATTGCTTCAGGTTTCGGCCTATATCGCTCGCACAGAGGCTGTGTTGTACGCCAGTGGCGAAGAGTCAGCTAGCCAAGTCAAGTTGCGCGCCGAGCGATTGGGCGCGGACAAACACGAACATCTCAGTTTTGCCTCTAGCACCAGTGCTGATGATATCGCTGCGACAATTCGTTCAGGCGGGTACAAATTAGTTGTCATTGATTCAATCCAGACATTATCACTAGATGAAATCACTTCGGCACCAGGTACTGTCAGTCAAATCACAAATAGCAGTAACGTGGTTATTCGTGCTGCCAAACAATCTGGTGCAGCAGTCGTATTGGTTGGCCACGTCACCAAAGAAGGCAGTATTGCTGGGCCAAAAGTTCTGGAACACCTAGTTGACGTCGTGTTGCAGTTTGAAGGTGATCGCTATGGTGGGTTCAAGATCGTACGAGCTATTAAAAACCGTTTTGGCGCCACCAGCGAGGCCGCGATATTCGAGATGAACAAAGAAGGTCTGAAATTAGTTGAGAACCCTTCGGCAGCATTACTAGCGGAACGTCAAAATGCTGATGGTTCAGTAGTATTGGCAACGATTGAAGGCACCAGGCCACTACTAGTCGAGATCCAGGCACTTGTTAATCCAACCAGTTTCGGTTATCCTAAACGCACTGCTAGTGGATTTGATTTGAACCGCCTCAATCTATTAATCGCAGTGTTAGAACGACGTACAAAATTGAATTTATCTGATAAAGACATCTATATCAATGTAGTTGGCGGACTAAAATTGAATGACCAAGCAGCAGACCTGGCAATATGTATGGCAATAGCTAGCGCTGCGGCCAAACGCCGAATTGACGATGGCATTGTCGTGTTTGGCGAAGTTGGGCTAGGTGGAGAAATCAGATCAGTTGTTTCGGCCGACAGGCGTGTCACCGAAGCAAAAAAGCTTGGGTTTACTCAAGCTATTGCACCCAAGGGTGTGTCCAAGAACTCATTTATCAAAGGCGTTAGTGACTTACGCACGGCACTGATCGACTATTTACAAAAATAAAGGAAACCTAAAATGGAAAATATCATAAACTTTGGGCTGCTAGCCATTATATTGGCGCAGGTCACATATCTAGTAGCAGTAAACACAAAAAAACTATCACATAAACGCGAAGTAAGGCCGATATTTGTAGACACGTCAGTATTAATTGATGGTCGTATTATCGCAGTTGCTGCGTCAGGTTTTATCAGCGGCAAGCTCAGTATTCCGCGCAGTGTAATTGGTGAATTACAATTTTTGGCTGATAATGCTGACAATGAAAAACGCAGCCGGGCCCGCCATGGTCTAGATGTTGTTTCAGAACTACAGAACATGCCTAATGTTTCAGTAGAAATATTCCAAGACGGCAGTCGCGCTGAAGAAGGCGTTGATGAACGCCTATTAAAACTGGCGAAAAAATATCATGGTTCGATTTGCACTATTGACTATAATTTGAATAAAGTGGCAATTGTAGAAGATATCAATGTATTGAATGTGAACGACCTGGCGATGAGTTTGCGCATGGCGTATCTGCCGGGCGAAAAAATGTTATTAGAACTAACCCAAAAAGGCCAAGATGCTCATCAAGCCGTTGGTCACCTAACTGACGGCACCATGGTTGTTGTTGAACATGCTAGTAACCAGATAGGTAAAACTGTAGAAATAGAGTTTATCCGTAGCCTGCAGACAGCGGCTGGCAAAATGATGTTCGCCAAATTATTAGGTGACAAATCTGCTAGACCTACCAAACCGCAATCTAGGCCAAACGCTAACCGAAATGGCAGTCGTAAACCACAATCTAATTACAAAAGACAGTACAAACCCAAATCTAACCAGCCAGAACAGAATCTGATTAATCTAGTTAATGGTCAAGATAAATAGCTAGTCGTTGTAGGCTGGGATCTTAGTTGATGCCGTATCAGACGCGGTGTAATAACCACTGTCGGTGACTGTTACAGATGCTACACTTTCTGATGTGCTGGCTTTTGGTATGATGTAAGTGTATGATCCCGAGGCTGTCATAGTCGTTTCTTCTTTGCCGTTAACTCTTATAGAAGCGCTGGTTATTGGGAATTTACCGGCAGTTAGGACTACGCTGATTTTTGCTGTATTTTTGGTTGCACCATCAGTAACACTGATTGTGGTTTTAGGTATGGCATCTGATACCAAGTGAGCATCATCATCGGCTGAGGCATCATAACCATCAGGTGCTGTGAATATATCTTTTTTAGTTACAGGGTCAATCATTTTAATTACATCTAGTTCTATGCGGGCAGCTTCTGGAGTCAATGCAGTAGCTTTCTTTTTGGATACTTTGTCAAACGTCATTTTTACAGTTGTTTGGCCTTGAGTTTTATTCCACCAAGAAGGGAATAATTCGTTGCCGACGCGTTGGATACCTGATGGTTGTGTGAACCAGTCACCAGATTTCCATAGACCTTCTGCTGCGTATATGTCTTTGTGGACGTATTCCATGATTTTGGCTACGATTGGACCAGGCATTGATGAGAATCCGTAGTTTAGGACTGTTGTGTCTGGATTACCTAGCCATACACTAACTGCAATTACTGGGCTGTACGTCGCCATCCATAGGTCTTTTGCACGTCCATCTTTATCAGATGTACCGGTTTTGGCAGCAGTTTTAACGCCTGGGATATACATACCTCGTGGCTGGCTGCCGTACAATGGCGTTCGTGCTGCATCATCTGATAAGATGTCGCTGATTATATAGGCAGTCTGAGGATCAATAATCTGGTCGCCAGCTACGTCGGCCCATTTTTGCAAGATTTCACCATTGGTATTTTTAACTTCCAAAACTGTTGATTGTGGTTTGTAAACGCCTTGTCGTGACAGTGTAGAATATGCGTTGACTAATTCGGTTTGCTTTATACCACAACCACCGATTGCTGCTGCCAGTCCTACTGTCGTGTCGTTACCTTCACTACAATAGCTGGGTGCGCCCATTTTATGTATTAGGTCAATCGTAGATTGAACGCCGGATATATACATGGCTTTTACGGCAGTAACGTTACGGGATGTTGCCAGGGCTGTTCGTACTGTAACGTTGCCCAGGAAGCCTTTGTCCCAGTTCTGCAATTGGGCGCCGTATAATGCGTCGATATTCTCATCTTTTAATATACTACCGCTACCATAGTTTACTTGTCCGGTTGGTTTTTTCTCGATTAGGTTCGAGAAAACTAATGCTTTGACGGTTGAACCGGGTTGTACATACGCAGTAGATGCATTGTCTTGGCCGTATCCAGGCCAGTTGAAATCACGGCTACCTAGCAGAGCTATGATTTGACCGGTTTTAGTATCTTCAACGACTGATGAACCATTAGTGAACCCAGCTTGTTTAGGGGTTGATGAATTGAACATGTCGTTCATTGCTTCTTCAACTTTGGCTTGGACGCGGATATCCAGAGTTGTTTTTACCGTTAAACCACCTTTACCGACAGTTGCTTTGCCTAATGTGTTTTCTAGCTCGGCTTGGACCATCTGGACAAAGTGAGGTGCTTTGATACCGGCGTATTGGGTTGATTCGGGATTGATGTGATCAATGATTGGGTATTTTTTGGCCTCCTCGGCTTGGTCTTTAGTGACATAGCCCAGTTCAGCCATATTATCTAGGACAGTATGTTGTCGGCTTAACAACGCATCATGACCTTCGATATTGTATGGGTTGAATACTGATGGGTTCTGAGGGATGGCAGCTAATAATGCGGCTTCTGGCAATGTCAAATCTTTGGCAGCTTTGCCAAAATAAGTCTGTGCCCCTGATTCAGCACCGTTGCGGCGTCCTCCATAAGGTGATTCATTCAGGTACAAATTCAATATCTGATCTTTGTTGTACATGCGCTCAACTTCAATTGATAGGACTAATTCTTTGATTTTGCGTGGTATACCGGCTATGCCTCGTAGTTGGGCTTCATCGGCAAAGAAGACCTGTTTAACCAATTGTTGAGTCAGTGTTGACCCACCTTGGGTACTACCACCACCGATATTGTTAAAGAAAGCACGAGTTATACCAGATATACTGACACCGTTGTGTTTGTAAAAATCACGGTCTTCGATTGATACAGTTGCGTCTTTGAGAAATTGGCTTAATTGGTCGCCTTCAACGACTAGTTTGTAATCTCCGCTACCTTTGTCTTCCCATAGTAATTGGCCGTTGCGGTCTAGGTACGTGTTAACGGTGCTTTGGACGCTCTTATTTAATTCACCTGGGCGGATGGCATCTAAGTCTTTGCGGAAATATACGAACAATCCACCAACGAACAAACATAATACTAGGACTGTTATACCTAATATCTTTAGGGCCATTATCATGCCACGTTTGCTGAACCAATATTTAAAGAAATTTTTGGGGTGTAGGTGATATAGGATACGTTTGATCGGGTTTTTGGGCAGGGTTGCTATATAGGCAGCGTATTGCTTAATTTTGGCTTCTTTTTTGGTTTTAAATTTTTGTGACAAATTGGAATACACGCTAATTGCGCGTGATTTTTTTGATTTTTTGGCCCCTGTTCTAGACACGATATATACTCCCCATAAGTATTAATGTTTTAATTATATCATCAATTGGTGCTATGCCTCTATATTTTGACCATTTATAATTATATATACATAGTTGGCAAAACTTTGGTATACTAACAGACATGGACATCTAATTACTAACGGGGATAAAATGAAACTTTCAGAAGAACTAAATTGGCGCGGTTTCGTCAGTCAAATGACTTACGATGATATATCAAAATTGGATGATGGCCCGATTTCTTTCTATTTGGGAGTTGACCCTAGCGCCGACAGCATGCATGTTGGGCATTTGGCTGCAGCAATGATGGTCAGGCATTTTATAGACCATGGGCACAAAGCACACCTATTAGTTGGTGGTGCGACTGGCATGATCGGCGACCCAGATGGTAAGAATAACGAACGTAGCCTAAAACCAATAGAAGAAATTGCCCAGAACAAAGCCGGCATAGTCGCTCAGTACAAAAAATTATTTGATGGCAAAGATTTTACAGTAGTTGATAATTACGATTGGTTCAAAGATATGAATCTCTTGGATTTCTTGCGCGAAATCGGTAAACGTGTGCCATTGAACCAAATGTTGGGTCGAGAATTTATCCAATCTCGTTTGGGTAGCGATGGCGATGGTATCAGCTATGCCGAATTCAGTTATTCATTGATCCAGGGCTACGATTTTGTCCATCTATTCCGTGATTTTGGTGTTACTTTGCAATTATGTGGGTCCGACCAATGGGGTAACTGTGTTGCCGGTGTTGATCTGATTCGTCGTATAGAAGGCGCCGAGGCTAACATATTCTCAATGCCACTGATCATTAACAAATCTACTGGTATAAAATTCGGCAAATCCGAAGACGGTGCTGTCTGGTTAGATTCTAATAAAACCAGTGTCTACAAATTTTACCAATTCTGGTTGAATGTTGATGACGAGGGTGTCATTGATTATCTTAAAAAATTTACATTATTAGACCAGGCTCAAATTGAAGAATTGTCTGAAAAAACTAAACAGAATCCAGGTGAACGCGCTGCTCAAAAGGCTTTGGCATATGAAGTCACCAAATTTGTTCATGGTGCTGAGCGGACGGACAGTGTTGTTCGAGTAACCGGTGCTCTGTTCGGTGGTTCTGATTTTGCGCAGCTAAATAGCGATGACCTAGATGCTCTAGCCGGGGAAATACCGACTGTTGCTACAGGCAAATCTGTTGTTGAGGTTCTAGTTGAATCTGGTGCGGCTGGTAGTAACGGTGAGGCACGTCGTCTAGTAATGAACGGCGCGGTATCTATTAATGGTGAGAAAATCAGTGACAGTAAAAACATCGCTGGCACCTCGTTGGTCAAAAAAGGCAAAAACAGCTTTATTTTAGTTCGTTAGACGTTTACTGCTAAACTATAGGTATGAATCTAGTGTCTCCATTGGAGAAAGTAAAGGGGATTGGCGTCAAAACTGGCGAGCAGTTTGCATTGGCTGGGATTCATACTGTCGGTGACCTGATTAATTTCCTGCCACGAAACTATGAAGATTTTTCACAAATTGTAAAAATCATGGCAATTAAACCCGGCAAAACTACCATTCGCGCTAGATGTGAGAAAATTGCCACGCGTTCAGTTCGTAGAGGTCTACGTATCACAACGGCAACATTATATGACGACAGTGGTAAAATTCAGGCAGTTTGGTTCAACCAGCCGTATCGCGAAACGCAGTTAAAATCGGGTGAAGAATTTTTCTTTTCGGGTGAGTTTGAGTTCAATTATAATCGCTACCAATTAACTAACCCTAGTGCCGAGTTGGTCAAAGACATGCCGGTCCAAACCGATAGGATATTGCCAATATATCGTTCAATCAAAGGTCTGAAAAATCCGTTAGTTCGCAAGATATTGTCGGAATTGCGACCATTAATCACGATGTTGCCCGAGACATTGCCGGTAGATTTGGTAAAGAGTGAAAAACTGATGTCGCGAAGTGAAGCGATATTAACTATGCATTTCCCGACTAATATTGGAGATGTAGATGTGGCGCGTGAACGATTAGCTTTTGAAGAATTATTTCAATTGTTGTTGGCCAGTCAATTAAATCGTCAAGAAAATGCGAAACTAACAGGTTGGCATATCCCATTCCAGCAACCGGTTGTGGCAGATTTTGTAAAACGCCTGCCATTCAAATTGACTGGCGCTCAGCGAATCGCAGCGTGGGAGATTATCCAGGATCTAGAACGTCAAACGCCGATGAATCGATTATTGCAAGGTGATGTTGGTTCGGGCAAAACTGTCGTGGCCGGATTAGTGGCGGCACAAGTATCGCATTTTGGATTCCAAACGGCGATTATGGCACCGACCGAGATATTGGCGTCGCAACATGCTGAGACCTTATCCAGATTGTTGCAACCATTAGGCGTAAATGTCGGGTTGCTAACGGGTAGTGTCAAAGGTAAAGCTCGCAAAACATTATACGAACAAATTACCAATGGTTCGGTTGCGGTGGTCGTCGGTACGCATGCGCTGATTCAAGATTCAGTTAATTTTCATAAACTGGGTTTTGTCGTGATTGATGAACAGCATCGTTTTGGGGTAGACCAACGCCAGCAATTATTGAAAAAGAGTGAGCATATGCCACACCTATTGGCGATGACAGCAACGCCGATTCCACGTAGCCTAGCTCTGACAGTTTATGGCGAATTAGATGTCAGTATATTGAATGAATTACCAGCCGGGCGCAAACCGATACTGACAAAGACTTGGTCACCAAATAGTCGTGCACAATTGTACGAGAAAATAGATACCGAATTGGCTGCCGGACGACAGGCTTATGTTATATGTAGCCTGATCGAAGACAATCCCGAAAATGAGATTAAAAGCGTCAACGAAGAATCCAAAAAACTACAAAACTCAATCTTTAAACACCGCAAAATCGGGCTACTGCACGGCAAATTAAAATCTGACGACAAAGACGCCGTCATGCAACGATTTGCTAGTGGCGATATAGATATATTGGTCAGTACGACTGTGGTTGAAGTTGGTGTTGATGTGCCGAACGCGACTGTTATGATGATTGAGAACGCTGATAGATTCGGGTTATCACAATTGCACCAATTGCGTGGTCGGGTCGGGCGTAGCGTCCACCAAAGTTATTGTTATCTGGTCACTAGTACTAGCGCCAAACCTACCGAACGCCTGCGCGAGATTGAAAAATCTAACGACGGATTCTATCTGGCCGAAGTTGACCTGAAACTACGTGGTCCAGGTGAAATCTATGGTCGCGCACAACACGGCGCATTGAATCTGCAGATTGCGACGTTAGGTGATACCAAACTGATCCATCGGGCGCAAATTCGTGCCAAAGAATTCGTCGCTAGTGGGGCTAATCTGTTAGAATATAAAGAGTTAGCGCGTCAGGTTCAATACTATCAGCGTTTAACGACATTAAACTAGGAATATATGAATTTAAGAATTATATCAGGCAAATTTGGCGGACGTACGATTGCAGCACCCGATGGACGGATTACTCATCCGATGGGTGATCGTATTCGAGGGTCGCTGTTTAACATCATTGGTGATGATTTTATTGACGCTGAGGTTCTAGATACTTTTGCGGGTACTGGTTCGCTAGGGCTAGAAGCAATCAGTCGCGGTGCTAAATCAACTACATTTATAGAACGCGATAGGTTGGCTGGACGGATATTGGCCGAGAATATCGCATCATTAGGTATTGATGATAAAACAACAACGTTTGGCATGGGTGTTAGCACCTGGATTGATAAAAATCAAGGTAATTTTTACGACATTATTTTTGCTGACCCACCCTATAATAATCTGCAGTTATCCACAGTTGCACGTCTAGGAGGGCTATTGAAACCAAATGGGCTTATGGTATTATCATACCCAGGTACTGGTGAGGTGCCGCCCGTTGATGGAATTGTTGTGGTGGACAATCGTAGTTACGGAACCGCGTCCCTCGCTTTTTACCGAAGAAAATAGCGACCTAAGGGCCGCTATTTTTGATTTATACTATTTGGTACGCGCGAGAAGAGTCGAACTTCCACACCATCGCTGGCACTAGAACCTGAATCTAGCGTGTCTACCATTCCACCACGCGCGCATTGTCTA
>JBAXFD010000006.1:0-29573 GCA_037140095.1 Candidatus Saccharimonadota bacterium | reverse complement strand
GGCGTAATGGGATATCCAACAGGACCAGTTATAACTACAAGCGATAGCAAAACCTCTTGGCAATCTTACCAGAATGGCTACATTATATGGGGAGACAACTCTGGTGCATGGGAAAGTAAAGGCGCTATACGTGATCGATGGGCTCAGCTAGGATACCAAAATGGCACTGCTGGATTCCCTATTGATAATGAAAGATACGACCCAAACACCAATACATGGTCTCAAAGATATCAGAATGGAGTAATCTATTACTCTGACCCGCTAGGCGCCTGGTTCACAAAATAAATGATCAACCGAAGATAGAGATTTAGTCTATATCCTTTGATACTTGTTTCTCAAAGCTTTTAAATGAATGCCTGTTCTTCAATAACTCCTGAGCAGCTATTGCATGGCTAAAAGCCGTTGCTGGATTCTTTCTTATATTACACAATGCCTCAACATATCCATCAATATCTTCAATATCTACTAAATGGCCAGTTTTGTCGTTCTGCACTAATTCACCTATCCCACCAGCATTGCTGGCAACTATTGGTAATCCAGCAGCCACCACCTCTAGTAATATGTTTGGCATTCCATCTGTGGCCGATGTGTATAAATATACATCATAATCCTCTAGCGGAAGAGATTTAACACCACCAGAAAAAGATCCTTTATATCTAATATTCGTACCATTAAAAAAACTTTTCTTGTAATGCTGCAAATGGCCGTAAGCATCTATCTGGAACTCATCAGTGTCAAGTTTCTCAGCTATCTTTTTTAGAATGTCTGGTCTTTTTTGCAAAGAAACTCGGCTAGCCCAAAGGATCCTCAATGGGCGGTTAAGATTAATTTTCTTTGGCTCTATCATATTCTCCGTGTCCTCGGGTTGGTAATGTACTATGAACTTATTCTCGTCAAAAGCATTATTTTCTAAGGCCTCGTCAACTACTTTACGGTTATCAGTAAATACCTTATTCACTACTGGCCAAATCTCTGTTAGATATGGGTCGGCAAATGAAATTATATGGTCGCTTTCTTTGGAGTACTCTCTCATAAATAATGAAACATTGACTATATAATTATTTTTTTTAATTAAATTTTCATGCTTCCTTATCCACCTATACCAATGCTCATCATTCACTATGTGTAATCGCTTCACTTTACTTTGAATAATAAAATGAGACCATAAAATACCACTCTCCCATTCAGACAAGCCTTTAGTTATTCTGCCAAAATCAATAAAATCTATACCATCAGGGAAAAACTTGCAATTAAGAGTATCTTCATTGAAAGGCATAGTGGATAATACGGCAATCTGCCAATCTGGATGAGCAGCTTTAAGCGCTCGCATATAATTACCTAATAACTTTTCAGTACCCCCCATGCCACTCATAAATGGAGCTAGAAATAGATAGTCAATATCCTTATTGGTTTGCTTTGCTAACTCTTGGTAAACCAGCCCCAACTTTGTATTATGCTGGTTAAGGGATAATGGGTGAAATTTTAAATGAGATATAGATTCTTTATCAGGGTATAGTTGGTTCTCAATTGAATTCACATCACTCCATGCATCAATTAATGGCTGCGTGATTCTAGAAACTGCTCTTCTATATAATATTTCACGAATAATTGGCGCTGCAATTCGACTCAATCTTGGGGCTTTTTTCATGCACTGAACGGTAAGCTTATATAATAGTTTAACGAGAGGCTTTATACTAAAGGACACCCCCCATTTTTTATTAGCCATACCCTGAGGAAGTTTAATCGACCTAATAAAATCATGGTCTAGCAGGTGGGTATAATCAAGTACTGTGCCGATATGTGCAGTCGTTACTGAGTTAATACGACGCCTATAAAATATTACCGTTTCTGGGGCTATCTCGCAGGTGATACCAGCAGCACGTATGTCACAATTCCATAAATAATCCTCAAACCCGAAACCATTTATAGCTGCCTTATACCTGAACGTCTTAAAGATTTCGGCAGGCGCAGTGGTCATTATAGCCCAGCGATTCCAATAGCTCATTATAATAGCATCCTCTTCTTTAGAAAAAGACGGCTCCATGACCCAAAGAACCTTATCCTTCTCATCGAAGCTAAACTGTAATTTAAAGTTTGGTTTTACAACAGTTAATTCTTTTTTGTTTTTTGCTATTTTATAACTCTCTAACAACCAGTTACGTGATGGTATGTCGTCACCGTCAAAGATAGATATAAATCTGCCCCTAGAGACATCAACTGCATTGTTGCGGTTATCGGCCGGATTACCAAAGCTACCTTTTACAATAACAAATCTAGGGTCGCCATCCCAACGCTTATAATAAGTGTCTGTCGCATCGTCGGGGTTATCTAGCCCAATAATAATTTCATAGGTAATACCATGCTTATCTAATTCGTCAGTACAGCGTAAAATGCCCATAATAGTTTTATGAGCAATAACACCCTCTCGATGAGCAGTTATTATTATCGATAAATCTACGTTCTTTTTCTTCATCATTCTCTCCCTAAATTTATATTTACCACAATACCACACTTCATGTAACAGGCCCGCATATAACTAATCAGATCATTGATTCAACCGACTATATTCTGATGCTACCTTATCGGGCCCCCCTATATCAACAACCTTGCCACAATCAATCAGGACTACCCTGTTGCAGAATCTACGTACTGTTGACATATCGTGAGTAACAAGTATTACTGTTTGCCCCTCTTGCCTGTACTGTTCAAAAATGTTTAGGCATTTACGCTGAAAGGCTTCATCACCGACGGCTAGGACTTCGTCAAAAATTAAAATCTCATTTTTTGCTTTGATGGCAATCGAGAATGCTAATCGAACTTGCATACCGGATGAATAGTTCTTTAATTTTTGATCCATGAATGGGCCTAATTCGGCAAAATCCACGATTTCGTCATACATTGAGTCCATTTGTTTGTGCGTAAAGCCCAGTAACGCACCGTTCAGATATACGTTATCACGACCAGATAGTTCTGGATTAAAACCAACGCCCAGCTCGATAAAAGGAGTCAATCCGCCATTTACAGCTATGTGACCAGCCGTCGGGGTATATACCCCTGCGATCAGCTTTAATAGGGTAGATTTGCCACTACCATTGCGCCCGACGATACCGAAAAAGTCTCCTTTGTTAACCTGGAAACTAACACCATCTAGGACTTTTTGAGTCACCTTTTTATTTTGCTTTACGATATTTACAACTGTCTGTTTAAAGGTCGAATTCTTGTTCTGTGGCAGAATGAATTCTTTGTGAATATCTATTATGTCGACAGCTATCTGTTTATCGGTCATATTATATATCCTCCGCAAAATATTTAGATCGGCGTTTGAAATATAACCCGCCAATAGCCACAACCAAGGCAATAATAGCGAATGGGATAAATATCGTAAATGAATGAATAGCAGACCAAATAGTGACACTTGATTGCGTTGCCAATAAGTAACGCGCGTCTTGGATGATTTGCACAATCGGATTCAAAAATAAAAATGCATGATATTTTACTGGTACTGATGATAATGGAAATATTATTGCGCTCGCATAAAACCCAACCTGCAAAAATACCTCCCATATATAAGATATGTCACGAAATTTTACATAGAGCGTCGACAACAAAAAAGATATCCCCAAAGTAAATATAAATATCTCAATTATCAGCGGGAACACTAATAACCATTGGAAGCCGGGGGTCACGCCATTAATTATGGCAAACATAACAAGGACTACAAGACTCAGGCCTAAATTTATCAAAGCAGATACTGAACTAGATATAACCAACAAATATCGTGGTATGCTTATTTTTCTAATTAACTCTCCTCTGGACACAATAGCCAAGGAGCCTTGTGTGGTTGCTTCTGCAAAAAAGTTCCACAATATAACACCCGTTAGTAGATAGACGGGAAAATGTTCAACGTCTTTGCCTAATGGAATTATATATACGAACACTACATATAAAACTGCAAATAAAAACAAAGGTCTCAGTAATGACCAAGCATATCCCAGAACCGAACCCTGGTATCTAACTTTAAAATCTGAACTAATCATCTCGCGCAGAATTGCACGATTACGTGAATTTAAATATTTCATCTGTTACCCATTATACCATCTGCGCTGTTGCTGTATACTATAAATAACCATGAATGAAATGATAAAAAAACGAATTATAATAATCCGAAACTCTAACAACGAAGATTTAAATGGCAGTGATAGATTCCCTGTATTCCTAGCCCAAGAATTAGCTAAAAACGGCTACGACCCGACCATCGTATCCCAATCCCCTAAACTATTAGCATTCGCCCGAGACAACAGCATTAAAACAACCCGAGGTCGTTGGTGGAAACGCCAAGATTGGAGTGGCAAAAAAGCCATATTATTACCAATCTACATTATCTGGCAAATCATGTTAACGTTCTGGTATTGGGGATTTTTCATCAAAAAGAATCCACAGGTTATACAGATTCAAAGTCGCGATGATTTTATCGCCGCCACTATCGCCGGACGGATGTTAGGCAAACGTGTCATATGGACCGACCACGCCGACCTACGAGATATATGGAAGAATGTTGATCGATGGTTCAAGAATCCTGTCGGCAAACTAGTCCATTTTGCAGGCAAATTTGCCAACAAGATAACCGTTGTCAGTGAAAGCGAACGAGTATTAGTCAGCGACAACCTGGCCGCTGGTGGCACAGTATGGCAGAAGGTCCAAGTTGTGTATGATGGTGTCATCGATTCGGCCGCTCAGTACAAGAATAAGGGCAAGGATAAGTCTTTCAAGTTCTGTGTCGCCAGCCACCTAACAACCGAAAAAGGCATCAGCGAAGCAATCAGCGCGTTCAACAAACTATGCCAGACCCACAAAAATATCAAATTAGATATTATTGGTGACGGTCCCGAAGAAGTTAAATTCCGTGAAGAGGCCGAAGGCAACCACGATATCAATTTTGTCGGCCACCAAGATAACCTGTTACCGTATATCGGTAATGCTGATGTATTCATCCGACCAACCTACCACGAGGGATTCAGCGTCGCCCTAGTTGAAGCTAGCATGTTGTCATGCCCCATAATCGCTACCGCCGTCGGTGGCAACGTCGAAGTCGTCCACAACGGTGAAACTGGCATATTAGTCCACCCCAAAGACGCATTGGCGTTATATGACAATATGGAATTATTATTAAAAGATTCTGCCCTACGACAAAAGCTAGCAACCAACGCCCGCAAACAATACGAACAGTTATTCCAATTCGATCAAATCGTGCAAAAGTGTTTCATCCCAATCTATGAAGGTATAAAGAAGAAATAAACATGTCACCAATAAATAATCTATCTATGAACATCAATGACAAGATTGTTAATGTAACAAAAATTAATGGTGAAGATTATATATGCCTAACTGATATGGCGCAGAGTGCTGGCTCTGAGAGAGCACTACATAGTTGGTTGCGATCTAGAAATACAATTCTATTCCTAGGTCTATGGGAACAATCTCACAACAAAAAGTTTAATCTACACGAATTCGTGCAAATTAGAAATCGGACCGGCGAGAATAGTTTTAACCCTTCCATAAAAGAATGGGTATCCTCCACTGGTGCTATCGGCATTGTGTCGAAAACAGGCAGATACGGTGGCACATATGCGCACAAAGATATAGCCTTTGAGTTCGGTACATGGCTAAGCCCTGAATTCAAACTACTCATCATCACTGAGTTCCAAAGGCTCAAAGAACAAGAAAGCAAGATAATTGAATGGGATTCGAGACGATTTCTATCACGTGTCAATTATCGCCTGCATACTGATGCTATAAAAAACCATTTAATTCCATCGCTAAGTGAAGCCTCCATAAAAAAGTACATATATACAGATGAAGCTGACATGTTGAACAGATTGGTGTTCGGCCAAAATGCAAATGAGTGGCGATCTAACAACCCCTCTCTAGCCGTGGGGCAAAGAAACCAACGCGACTATGCATCTACTCAGCAATTGGTCATATTAGCTAACCTAGAAAGCCTAAACTCATATTTAATCTCTGACGCAACAGATCGCGCCAAAAGAATCAAAACACTAGCACAAGAAGCTAAACGCCAATATAATGCTCTTATAGATAGTCAAGAAATTAATGAAGAAAGACTAAAGATAACTTTATGAAAAAAATCAGCATTCTAATCCCCGCCTATAACGAACAAGAAGTTTTAGCCCCATTATATGACCGCATCAGCAAATTAGCCGACGGCATCAAAAACTATGATTTTGAATTCCTATTCGTAAATGACGGTAGCCGTGACAACACATTAAATATCATCAAAGACTACGCCAAATCCGACCACCGCGTTTCATTTGTTAATTTATCCCGAAACTTTGGCAAAGAAGTCGCCATGTGCGCTGGATTTGACCACGTAACAGGTGATGCCACGGTTATAATCGACTCTGACCTGCAAGACCCGCCCGAATTGATCCCCGAAATGATCAAATATTGGGAAGAAGGCTATGACGACGTCTATGCAAAGCGTGTCAGTCGTGACGGTGAAAGCTGGCTGAAAAAGGCAACCTCGGCGTTGTTCTACCGAATCCTGCAAAAGACAACTCACATTCCAATCCAGATTGACACTGGTGATTTCCGATTGCTAGACAAACGCTGCATCGAAGCGTTACGGCAAATCCGCGAATCACAGCGCTACACCAAAGGCATGTACAGCTGGATAGGGTTCAAGAAAAAGGAAATAACCTACAGTCGTGACCCACGCGCTGCCGGTACAGGCAAATGGAATTACCTGAAACTGTTCAACTTTGCAATTGATGGCATCACATCATTTACGATCGCCCCGTTACGCATATCAACAATCCTGGGCGTACTAGTATCAATCATCGCATTCATATTTATAATCATACTAGTTGTGAAAACATTGATGTTCGGTGACCCGGTCGCCGGTTATCCATCGCTAATGGCTGTTGTATTATTCCTGGGTGGCGTACAATTATTATCATTAGGGGTTATCGGTGAATATATTGGCAGGATATTCAACGAAACCAAAGAACGACCACTTTATCTAATAGAGGAGTATCACAATGGACGAACTGATAAAAAAACACGCTGATAAAATCCGATTTGTACTAGTCGGTGGCACAAACACCGCAATAGATTTAACCATATTATTCAGCCTGTTCAACCTGATCGGATTGCCGTTTTTTTACAGCAACGTTATATCGACATCTGTCGCCCTGACGTTTAGTTTCTTTGTAAACAAGAGGTTCACATTCCAAGACGGTCACAGGATAACCAAAACAAAAATGGCCACATTCCTAGGTATAACATTAGTCGGGTTGTGGCTAATTCAGCCTATAATCATATTGATCGTCAGAGGCATATTCGGACAATTCATAACCGACGACAATATATTATTATTGGTCGGCAAAGCTCTAGCGACATGCGTAACACTAGTCTGGAACTATCTGTTATATCGTAAATTTGTTTTCAAAAACAATTAGAGGTCTCGATAGACTTCTTTGCGGTGGACTACCCTTATAATTATAATAATTAGCTCACCATTGTTTATGCTGTAAACAATCCTATAATCAGCACACCTAACCCTATACATGTTACCCGTACCCGTCAACTTGGAAACTCCGTCTGGATAGGGGTTCTTTATTAAAGCCTGAATCTTTTTTGCGACTACAATCCTAATACGAGTTGGTAGTTTGCGTATTTGTTTTTCTACTGGTTTTCTAAACAGTAGATTATACATAACCCTACAAAAGACCTTCTGATTTTAGCTTTGCGACTAGATCTTTAAACGGGTAGACTGGTTCGTTCTCTATAGATTTTGCATATTCAATATCTTCCAGATCTTCAAGAATCTGATATTTAACAGCATCCTCAATCAATTTTGAGACTGTTTCATCTGATTCTGCTGCACGTATTCGCAGTGTGCGAAATATCGTGTCGTTCATTGTAATTGTTGTGCGCATATTATTTCTCCTTGGCTACATAATAGCATACATGCATCAAAACATCAATATGTACTA
The DNA here is from genome assembly GCA_037140095.1 of Candidatus Saccharimonadota bacterium. Lineage (GTDB taxonomy): Bacteria > Patescibacteriota > Saccharimonadia > Saccharimonadales > Saccharimonadaceae > UBA1547. The sequence continues at coordinate 21,561 of JBAXFD010000006.1, read as the reverse complement.
ACTACTAATCTGAGCAATAGTCAATCGGCGATCGCGGCCTTCACCTTCGGAAAAGGTTTGGATATCGCTGTATTCGCTGGCGACTTGGTGGACTATGCGTCGATCAGATGCATTTAGATCTAGGACGCGTGAATCACCAGTTTTACGGACTTCTTCGATCCATTCGGTGGCCTGTTTAGCAATGCGGTCGTTACGCTGTTTTTTGTAATCAGCGATGTCGATGTTAACGCGGGTCAATTCGCCTTCTTTGCTGCGAAGTACTGTTGAAACGATGTACTGCAGGCTACGCAAGGTTTCAGCGTTACGGCCGATAAACAGACTGTTTAATTCATTGGACGGCACAGACAGCTCGATAACGTCTTCGTCGCAAGTTGATGAGACGGTGATATTAGCACCAAAGAATGATAATAAGTCTTCTAGATATTTCTGTGCGAATTGTATTGATTGTTCTTTGTCCATGGTTATATCTCCCCTTATTTTTTAAACTTTTTCGGTGCCGTATCCTTTGCGATGATACGGGTGATTGTGCCCTCGGTAGCTAGTTTGGCACGGGCTTTGGCGGTGGCTTTTTTACCTGGTTTTTTATCAGTTGCCTCATCGGCAATCGCAATCATCTCGGTAGCGTCTTTTTGCAGAATACTGCGTTGTTGCAACACTGCTACTACGTTAGAAACCGTATAATAAAGGGCGAGTGCGCCAGGTAGGTTAATCATAATAAAGAACATCATAATTGGCAGAAACTTAGTCATTTTGCTCATAACAATGGCATTCATCTCGCTTTGATCGGCGGATTTGCCATCGGCAGCTTCGGCCATGACATCACGCAGTTTCTTCTTTGTCGTTTGTTGAGGTGTTGTTTGTTTGGACATAATGTATTGAGTCACAACCGCAACTAGCGCCAATATGAACAGAACAACATTGATATTGAATGGGTTAGAAGTGATGGCTACTTTGGTCAGATCTAGGAACCCTAGCATTTTGTCGTTGAAATTATCTGGATTTGCAACGATATCTTTGATCGGTTCGAAGCCTTTCAAAAATCCATATGTAAACATATCAATTTTGTCGCGGTTAATGGTAAAGAATTGGATGACAGTATATAGGGCAATAAAAATAGGTAATTGGATGAATAGGATGCCGATTGATCGGAATGGGCTGACGTCATGTTTTTTATACAATTCCATCATCGCCATGCTTTCAGCACGTTTGTCGCCTTTGGTGGCTTTTTTGATTTTGACCAGTTCCGGCTGTAATTTTTGCATCGCCTTGACCTGGTGCAATTGTTTTTTGACCAATGGCCACATCGCAAAACGGACTAATATTGTAAAAATTACTAACGCTACGCCAAAATCACGACCAGGTATTAGGCTGTAAATACCTAGTAACAAGTTAAAAATTGGCTGAATGATCAATGTATCAAATATATTCACGGTTAAACTCCAAAACTGCTATTATTTATAGCTTATTATATCAGCTTTTTTGGATAATTTATAGCGGACGATTAGTTTTTAACTATTCCCGCCTGCCCTAATACTTGACTAATTTGACTAATTATTTCATCGTATGTAACAGTCAGTAATTCGTTATTCGTAACGATAATAACGACGTCATACACCCCTGTAAATTCCGGTAATTGACTGCGAATATATTCATATACTCGACGACGGATGCGATTACGGCCGACTGCGCTTTTCAATACCTTTTTACTGACGACTACCGCTATTCTAGAATTTTTACGGGTTTTATTATGGATGGTTTTCAAAGTCACAGACCGTGAACGAATAGCCTGCCCGTTCTGATAAACATATCGCAGACTGCCGTGACCATGGAACCGATTGATAAAAGATATCATTATAATTACATTATACCTTAGGTGGGTAGATTATAGATTTTAGATTATGGATTATAGTATGAATCTCAACGAATATGTCACTATTTTGTCCGGCTAGACCAAATCTGTCACTGGAATTAAAAATGTGATTAATAAAAACCCCCGCCCTGTTAACGTGGCGGGGGTTTGTTATCCGTCAGTTTATTTAAACTGTCAGTTTAGCGCGACCTTTGGCTCGGCGTCGTTTTAGCACATTGCGACCATTTTTAGTAGCAACGCGTGCGCGAAAACCATGCGTGGTTGCACGATGACGGGTATGTGGTTGGAATGTTCGCTTTGGCATATCTGTAATAGTGTACCTAAAATCTGTTGATTTTACAAGGTGTTATTTGAATTTTGATGATTTGGATTTCATAGTATATGAATCTTATCCCCATAAACATCCGTGTTTTCCACATATTTATTGGGGTGGATGCCTACTGTGTATAACTAGCACCCCTATACTCCCCTTTTGTTTTTATAATATTACGGGTTGTGGAAAACTATTGAATCATAGTATACTTGGAATTAATAAAGAGTGTTTTAAAGGGGTTTATTTATGCATAACGCGTTGTGGCAAAGTGTGCTTGGTGAAATCGAATTGACGGTTTCGCACGCAACATTCACAACTTGGTTCAAAAACACTGAACTGGTAGACAATAGCGACGCCGGGGTTGTTATATCTGTTCCTAATATATTTGCTAAAAAACAGTTTGAAGTTAAATTCAACGACCAAATCAAAGGCGTACTAGAAAAAAACGGCGTCACCCCAAAACAGATTAATTACATAGTTAATATATCTGGCAAACGCACCAGAGTTAATCGTGAAACTACCATCGACGCGACTCCACAAATAACTGCTGATCAATTAATCGCCGACAACTCCCCTACCCAACCAGCCGTACAAATAACCGGTGGTTTAAATCCTAGATATACATTTGATAATTTCATCGTTGGTTCCAGCAACGATCTAGCCTATACTGCCAGCCGTGCCGTATCCGAAAACCCTGGCGTTAAATATAACCCTATATATCTATATGGTGGTGTTGGTTTGGGTAAAACTCACTTGATGCAGGCTATTGGTAACGAGATTATCAAAAAAGACCCTAAATCACGAGTTCTATATATTAGTAGTGAAACATTCGTTAATGAGTTCCTGGATTATATTAGATTCAAGAAAAAAGGCTTTTCAGACAAATACCGCAATGTAGATGTATTAATTGTTGATGATATGCAATTCATCGCCGGTAAAGAGAAAACTCAAGAAGAATTCTTTCACACATTCAACCACCTACATCAGAATAATAAACAAATCATTATCAGTAGCGATAAACCACCTAAAAGCATTCCAACCCTAACTGAACGTCTGCGTAGCCGATTTGAAATGGGGATGGCAATTGATATCCAAATGCCAGATTTTGAAACTAGATGCGCGATTCTAAATATCAAAGCATCTCTATCCGGTGTCACATTAAAACCAGAAACAACTGAATACCTAGCTAATAACATCAAAACTAATATCCGTGAACTAGAAGGTGCATTGAATCAATTATTGGCTTACGCCGAAATGCGTGGTATCGAACCAGATATTTCAACTGCCGAAGGGTTACTAGGAAATATTCGTCATTCCAGGCCACAACATGTATCTAGCAAGAAAATTATTGATGGAACTGCAAAACATTTCCAATTAAATGTGGCAGAAATTTGTGGCGATAAACGGGACAAACATATCGTAGTCCCCCGCCAAATTGCAATGTATCTGTTACGCAGTGAATTACATCTGAGTTTTCCTAAAATTGCTGGTGAATTAGGGCGTAAAGACCATACAACTGCCATCCACTCGGTTGAAAAGATTGAAAAAGCTATAAAGCTAGATTTCATGATCCGCGAACAAGTGGCGTCAATCCGGGAGAAACTATATGCCTAAACCATGTGTAAAAAATGTGTACACACAGCGGAATAACAGTAGTATATTCAGTGCCAATCTATCCACAAATCGTTCAAATACAACCAACAACGACCAACCTTTGTGGATACAAATACAATTTATACGACCAATTACCCGCCATTTTACCTCCCCCCTATCCACAACCTTAAAACTGCTATTTAATCTGTTGAATAAAAGTTTTACCCACAATCCACAACACCTATTAATGAGACTAATAAGATAAAATTAAAGAAAGGAACTAATAATGGAAATCACAGTAACTCAAGAAAATCTAACAAAAGCTTTGTCAGCAGTTGGCCGAGTAGCTAGCAGTAAAACTCAATTACCAATCCTAGGTAATATATTACTTCGCACAGATGGTAACAGATTATTAATTGCAGCAACTAATCTAGAAATCGCAATTACTCAATATATTGGTGCCAAGGTGGCAAAACCAGGTGCAATCACAGTCCCAGCGAGGTTAATGTCAGAATTCATATCTAGCCTACCCCGAGAATCAGTTGAATTAAAAGTGGTAAATGATAATCTACATATTAAAAGCGGTAAATATATATCAACAATTAATGGTTTTATAGCTGATGATTTCCCGGAATTACCTACAATTAATGAAACTTCATCAATCCAATACTCAATAAAAGTAGAAGATTTCAAAGAAGCTGTATCTCAAACTGTAATTACAGCTAGTAATGATACAACCAGACCGGTTCTAACAGGTGTTTATTGGCATTCTCATCAAGGACAGCTATATTTAGCTGCAACAGATGGTTATAGGTTATCAGAACGTCGATTGACAGAGACAAAATCTGAAGTTTCTGCAATTATTCCAACCCAGACATTACAAGAAGTATTACGTAATATTAGTGAATCTTCTAGTGAAATTGATCTATTATTCGATGAAACCCAGGTTAGGTTTAGAATTGGTGAAACCGAGATAATTAGCCGATTAATAGATGGTAATTTTCCAGATTATCGTCAATTAGTACCGGCCAGTTCAGAAACTACAGTTGTTATAGATAAATCTGATTTTGTTCGCATAACCAAAATTGCTGGGTTATTCGCCCGAGAATCTGGTGGCAGTGTGACGATTACGACCGATAACAAGAAAAAAAGCGTTTCAGTTCATTCAATTGCGTCCCAATTCGGTGAAAATACATCCGAAGCCGAAGCTGAAGTCACAAACGACGGTCAAATAACGTTGAATTCCAGGTATCTCAGCGAAGCATTGTCGGTTATAGATGGTGAATCCGTCGAATTTAGCTTTAGTGGTAAAATCGCTCCGTGTATATTGAAATCAACTGAACCAAAAACAGATTATTATCATATAATTATGCCTTTAAAAAGTTAGAAAAATATAGCAATGGCGGTGGTAAAAAAGCTATCAGTCCAAAATATTCGTTCGCACGATAAGTTTGATATTATCTTGTCACCTACCGTTACGGTGATTACCGGTGGTAATGGCAGTGGCAAGACTTCATTAATTGAAGCATTATATATTTCGCTACAAGGTAGATCTTTTAAGGGTAGCGATAGTGATGTTTTGAAATTTAAATCACCTTGGTGGCGTATAGATGTCGAATTAGACGATTTGATTAGGCGAATTACTACTTTTGACCCCAGTTTGACTAGCGGGCGCAAGAAAATAATAATTGATGGTAAAACAGTCTATAGATTACCAGCCCGTTATAGATACCCAGTGGTATTATTTGAACCAGATGATCTACGGTTACTGCATGGGTCACCAACCAGGCGCAGACAGTTTATAGACAGGTTTATTAGCCAATTAGACCCTGTGTATCTAAATTCGATTCACAAATACGACAGGGCTTTAAAACAGCGCAATAACCTATTGAAAAAAGACCATACCAACAAAGACGAATTGTTTATTTGGGATGTGGCGATCAGTGAATACGGGGCGTATATAATTGAAAAACGAATTGCGTTCATTGAACAATTAAATAGTCGATTAGACGAAGAATACAACCTGATAGCCAAATCAAAAGACGTCGTATCAATACATTATTCACACACCTATATTGGCGATATTAAACAGAAATTATTGAATGACCTACATAAACACAGCGAGCGCGATGCTATTACTGGTTTTACTAGTACCGGGCCGCATCGCCATGACGTGATATTCCAGTTTAATAACTTCCCTGCCCTAGATGTTGCATCACGTGGTGAAGTGCGCAGTATTGTGTTGGCATTGAAATTTTTAGAAGTTGATATAATCGAACAAATCGTTGGGCAAAAACCAATTATATTATTAGATGACGTTTTCAGTGAACTAGATAATGATCGTCAAAAACGTCTGTTATTGTCACCAAATCAAATTATAATTACATCGACTCAATTACCGAAAAATATAGAGGTAAAGATTAAAAACGTTAACCTTGATAAATCTAGTTTGCCCAAATAATTTCTAATGTTGCTGGATCGTAGCCTGATCCCTTGATATTTCCTAATGCATAATCTCTTAAATCCGCATCTGGAGCTTCGTTGGTAGGTATTAACTCTATACATACGGCTATTTTAGAATTATCATTAGGATATTGTTTGGATGGACAACTGGTGGCAGTGTAATATTTGTCTGAGATTGGTAAAATATTAAGTATAGGGTTATTTTTAATATCATTAGCTATATCTCTATTTCTAGATTCGCTAGTGAATGATTCAATAACGTCCTGGATAGAAGGATCGTTTAATAGGGATATTGCAGAGTCTGTTATAGGCGTAAGAACTAACAAAATATCATTAGTTTCACCGTTTTTTATATCAATTTCTTTAGTGTAATCTTCAAATTCTTTTTGGGATACGGTAATAGAATATTTCCCCGGTGAAACAGTTATAGTATCACCATTATTAATAGTTTGCTTGTTATTATTTATAGATACATATACTGATTTTGGGGCAACACTAAAACGTATATATGATTTTGGTATAAGGTAATATATTATCAACCCAATACATAATAAACCAAATACTATTGCACTAATTTTAACTATTTTTCTACTGTTCATTTCTTTATAATCCTTACTGCGGTTGCGTCGCGATTAAGTGTCCAGTCTAAATAACCTCTTGATTGAACACTAGGAACACGGCCTGAATTATCTGTTTTGCTCAAGGCGGCTTCTGCTATTGGGTTATCCTTATCACCAGTGAATATTAGCGTATGGCCAACAACCTCCTTGTCTGTTTTCCCTATTGGTACTACTGTACCAGAGATTATTAGGACGTCACCTGGTTTCAAATCTTCAAATTTTGCGTGAGGGATTAATAAAAACTTTTCAGGATGTTTTTTGACATAAGCCAATTGTTCAGATGCGACTACTACCGGATAGTCAGGATCTGCTCCGCTTGATCTGATAACAGTTGAAACAAACCTACCGCAGTCACTATAGGCTCGGTCTATATTGCCAAGAACGTATGTCCCTGGATTATATTGTTGGCGAGCGGCGACATAGGCCGGTGATGCATCCTCTTGGCGGAATTTGCCATCTGCTACTCTGGTTGGTAACGCTAGGTTCTTGGCGGTTTGAACTATATCTCCCGCAACAACGCCATTTATTACATCATTGCTACTGTCACAGGTAGAGGGGCTTTCATAAGAAGAGTCATTCTGGTTGAGCATGCCATACAGTGTATTGTACACAGTGTCAGCAAAAAGTTGTTTTCCAGCATCTGTTGGGTGAATATTATCTGTTGGCTGAACACTATCGCCTAGGATATATTTGCCAGGGTCGGTGTCAGCAGCATCAGCCCAATCGGCAATCACTACATTACTATAGCTATCTGCAGCATTTTTAAAGATTTTATTATTATTAATATATTTGTTTTTGTCAGATGAGTTGTAGTTGGTTAATAATACTAATTTTCTATCATTACCGACCGTATCGACAAGGGCTTTTACTTTTTCTTCAGTGATTTCTCCATTTGTATCATTTGTTCCTACTGCAAAAACTACGATGTCTCGAAGCGTTGCGGCTGTTTTTTTTGCGATTTCAAGGCCTGCTGCAAATTCTCTACCGGGTTTGGCGTCTATCTTAACCTTTGGTAGTTTTTCAAGTATATTCTCTTTACTGCGATCGGCTATAGAGGCACCTATAATAGTTACATTACTACCATCGACGGTTGTATTATTAGTGCCATTTTGGACAAGGGTATTATATATAGTTTCAGCAAATAATTGTTGGCCGGCTGCAGTTGGGTGGACACGAAGGTTTGCCGGTTGGATATATTTTTTCTCATTTGCACCGGCTGCACCGGCCCAATCGGCAACTGATATATTGCTGTAGGTTTGGGCTGCTGCTTTTATTACTTTATTATTATTTGCGTAATCGCTAGCCGCTCCGGGGGCTCCATAGTTGGTTAGTAGTACTATTTTTTTGCCTGCGCCAACTGTGTCAACTAGCGTTTTTATGTCTTTACTTTGCAAATTAGAATTGTTTGTTCCTAGTGCGAACACAACGGTATTTCGAAGGGTTGTGGTTTTTGCAATCTCAAGGCCGGTTGAGAATTGTCTGCCAACCTTGGAATCTATAGCGACTCCAGGTAGTTTAGCTAACAATTCTTTCTTGCTGCCATCGGTGATGGAATCCCCTATTATGGTAATGTCTTTACCATCAATTTTTGCTGTGCCTGCCGCGCCTGTGCCACTCGTGATTTTACCTTTATAACGTTTGTATATTTCTTCAGCCTGCTTGCCACGATTGTATGTTACTTGGGTAGATTTGTCTCCAGAACCCTCAAACCCTATGTCGTGAAAATTAACGTCTTTGACTTGTTGGGTTGGGTTATCCCATATTATGCCCTCTGGGTGTGTTCTTGTTGGGTTGTTGCCGTGGAATATAATTGCAGCTGCCATTGGGGCTGATGCTGATCCGAAAGGAGATGTATCCTTAATGGCCTTTAGTCGTTGCATCATCTTACTTAGTGAATTGTAATTCATTTCTTGCCATATATAATCTAGTTGGACGCCATAATCAGTCGCTTTTTTGCCTTGGTCTTTGGCGAGTTTAACTAATGGTTTTTGTCTAGAATCCCATGTCCATTGGGCTAATCCAAAACCTTGGCCGTGTTTTGGCGCCCTACCAGCAGCCAAATCTGCATCAGTAGCATATGTATATGGGCTAGTTTGTAATATAGCTGGGTTGAATGTGTGGGCTGATTCGGTCTCGATATTACCAGCAATACCAGCAGCGACTGCTAGGCTGAGGCCTTTGCCGGTAAAGTATTCCAGCATTATTTTGATCTTTCCCTCTTTGTCGGCGCTATTATCAACATCTGTTGCCGAGGAATATTGTGCGCTATCTATACAATCGACAGCGTCTGGGTTGTAAAACAATATGTCATTTGAGCTGAAAAAATCAACATCATATGCCAGAGCCTTTAATGGCGCGAACACAGAGAACAATAACATAGAGACGCATAGGTATAGTTTAAATCTTTTCATATGGTCCCGCACGCGTTCTTGTTACTGTTGATTGCCAGATAGTTGGGGTATTCTGGTTTTGCTACTACGTTATCTGTGTCGACCTGATATTCGGCATAAACCCTGGTCTGGGTTGTATTATTGCGGAATGTGCCATTAAATAGGGTTGGTATCAAATTTAGGGCGGTCTTTGCTGTATCAATCATTGAAAACACCCTAGATGATGACTCTAAAGTTGATTTTGATAAATCGGTATCTATATTATCGTATATTGTTGCGCTAGTAGTCGTGGTGGTGCTGTCAAAATCTTCTTCGTCCATTGATTGTTGGATTCGATGGTCGATGGTGTATAGAGCGTAATTAGCTTGTTTTTGTTCTGTGATTTTACAGTTGTTAGCTTGGTCGGTCTTGCCAGTGGTGCATAATTCAAGCCATTTTTGCAGATCGCTATCAGCAATAGGTTCGCCTGTAGTATCGTCTATGTCGCCGCCTATATCGATTAATACGTCCATAGGATCTTCGTTGAGGTATTCAGGGGGGATACCATAGATTATGTCGCAGAAAGGTCCAGCAGCGATATCGTTGTCTTTGATGTCTGGGTCGTCACACATTTTGTATTGTTCTGTTGGGTCCGATTCGGCGCTGGCGGCAAATGGTTTTAGTATATTACCAAATGATCCCAGTGCAATCTTGCCCATAGTACTAACAGTATTAATAATAGAGCCGTTGGTTAGATTAGAGCTAGCATACAGGTCACTGACTTGATGTACGATACTGCCCATCATAGTGTTGGGGCTGCTGATATCTAGCGGGCTTTTGGTTGCGCGGTCTTCTTCGGCATAAGCTAATTGTGTATCAGATTTGATTTGCTCATAAGCAAGTGCCTGGTGCGTAGTTAAAGGCATGCTGCCACCAGCATTAGATGTTTGTCGTATTCGGTGGGATATACCGGATATTAGCGCATTACCCAAGGCTTTACCCTCTAGATTATTGGTTAATCCGTCAAAGAAGAATCCCAGGATGATTTCGGTGGGAAGAAATTGCATAGTGGCACTGATTATTGGTTCGGCAAATTTCTCTACCAAGGTGGATAATGACCAACCAATTACTATATTTGCGATTGCCGCAATTGCGGTTGCGCCCAGTGTTTCTCCAGCATTTAACGCCAATGCTGCGTTGATGGCTTCGCCTGTTACCGGGTTAGTCATCACTTTACAGGCTTCATTTTTTACGGGGCTGCTGGTTATCTTGGCAATACTCTTTAATGTAGCGTTTGTTGTGGAGCCTGGTGCATATTTTTTGTAGCTGTCATCTGGCGATTTTGTATCGCCGTTTATAACGTGGTTCATGCCGAATGATTGCATGGCGGATTCACCATTAGTGTCTTTTTGTGTTAGCAAATTACCTATAGCCGTCATCTGTTCGGGACTGGCATCGCCGGCCTTTACCGCACCAAGGGCTGCAAATATAGGTGAAGCAAATTTTATCAATTTGGCCATCTGGAAGGATCGGGCCGCTCTGGTGATTAGACCAGGTATGTCAGTCACTAGACATATAACACCGGCAGCAAGGCTAGCAGCATTACCACCACCTGATTTACCAGCTTTGATTACTTTTTCAGTGACTTCGGTTGCTTCTTCTTTCAGTGTATTTTTTGCCACAGTTTCAGCTTCTACTCCACCATTTTTTACGGCAGTTTTTGCAACATCATCGCCCATTTCTGAGGCAGTGGAGGTTTGGCTTTTTATCTCGTCTGATGTTTTTGCATTTTTCGTTGTGTTTTTATTGCTGGTTGTGAACCTTGCTGCGACAGCCTTGCCAACCTTATCTGACAGGCTCATAAATCTGGTTTTGGATGCTTCGGTGAATGCTGCCCGGAATTTGGCGTCGTTTTTAATTGTTTTGTACAGGTCTTTGGCTTCGATCTCTTGAATTCCATTACTGCCGATAAAGGTGTATTTCGCTGGGCGTTCGTTAAAGCCGAACTTCTTTTTAATTAGATCGCCTTCTTTGTTGAGGGCTCCTATGCCGTTTTTTTCTAGTTGGCTTAGAAACCTGTCAGAAGGTAACGAAAACTTGCAAAGAATCGTTACAACTGCACACGATCCGCTAGTGGCAGTGCCTGTCATTTTGGCGGCCCACATTTTATGAGTACGGCTTGTTAGGACGGCTTCTTGTTCGCCATTGACGCTGCTGAGCGTATCGCCTAGGATTGTTTGCGCCAGATTGGCTGGGTTGCCTAACATTCCAGCCCCTAGCAGCAAGAATAAAACCATTGATAATATAACCGCTATCGGGCCTTTGCTTTTTTTCTTTTCGCCGTCACCCCCTGCTTTGCCGCTTTGAGGTATAAAATTATTAGTCCAATTATTGTCAGATTCTTGCTCGGCTTGTTTTACCCCGTCAATATCGCTATTAGATTGAGCTTCTGTCTGGCTGGTGGTATTGCCGGCCGATTCGGCCTTGTTCAGATCATTGAACGTACTGTTATAGTGTTTTTGCCCTGGGTTCAATTCGTCATCAGCACTGGGTGCTTTGATAGGGTTTTTATTATTGATTTCTGGTGGGGTGAATGCCATAGTTACCTTTGTTGGGGTTTAAACCTTGGATCCCGGGTCGATGTAGCTGTTGGTGCCATTTTCTTCCATTGGTAATGGTTTTGTTGGCTGGTCATTGTTCTGGGGATTTGTTGTTATCAATTGTTTCTCAGTTGGGCTGGCTTCGATTTGGATGTGGACGTGACTTTGGCCGGCAAAGAATAGCCCCTGCCCTACTGGGAAATTAGCTAGGCGCTTTTTTTCTTCTTCGGTTAGTTTGAACACGTCGGATAATACGTCGACTGCGCTGGACGATTGTTTTAACAATATTTGCATTGAACTGTTGGCGACGATTGCTCGGCCCATTTTACTGCTCATGAAATCTTCGACGTCTTGGGTAACAGTGGTTAGGCCTAGGTAGTATTTGCGAGCGCGTTTTGCTAGGGAGAACATGAAACTGGCCGAATCGTCATATTTCATTAATTGCCAGGCCTCATCAACGATTAACATGCGTTTTTTCTTTTCGGTGCGGATGATATTCCAGATGTGGCTGAGGATGACGTACATGGCGACTGGGCGTAATTCGTCTTCTAGGTCGCGAGTATTGAATACAACCATGGTGTTGTTAATATCGATATTGGATTGTTGGCTGAATATGCCGGCAAATGTACCAGTGGTGTATTTGCGTAGTCGTTGGGCTAATTGTGGGCCCGTACCACCCATGTGCAATAACGTGTCATATAGATCACTGATTACTGGAGGCTGTGAATTATGTGTTAGTGGATCGCTGGTGATGCCTACGCGGGCGTATGTATCGATTAGGGCTTGGTCTAGGTCAGCTTCTTCGGCAGGGGTTATTGATGCTAATGGGACACCAGCGGCAGAAACTTGAGTACCGCCTAACATTAGTTTTAATAATCCGTGCAAAGTAATCAGATTGGCACGTAATGCGTTGTCGGCTTCATCGGTGTCAATGACGCGCGGTAGATCAAACGGATTAATGCGGGTGTCAGAATTGAGGCTTAGTCTGATATAGCTGCCGCCTACTGCATCGGCTAGTTTTTCGTATTCGTTTTCGGGGTCGATGATAATTACTTCACTACCCGTCATCATAGATCGCAAAGCTTCTAGTTTTACGGTGAAAGATTTACCAGCACCGGATTTGGCGAATACGACCATGTTGGCGTTTTCTAGACTGAATCGGTCGAATATAACCAGGCCGTTATTGTGCATATTAATGCCGTACAGTACGCCGTTTTCTTGGGTTAGGTCGGCGCTGGTGAATGGAAAGCTGGTGCTAATGGCGCCAGTATTCATATTGCGGCGTATTTGTAATTGGTCGCTCATCTGAGGAATTGTACTGTTCAGGCCTTGTTCTTGTTGGCTGCTGGCGACCTTGCTGAATATCATTTGTTGGCCGAATAATGTTTCGATTTTGTGTTGGACAAAGCTTAGTTCGTCTAGGCTGTCGGCATACAATGTTACGTACAATCCATATCTAAAGAATCGCTCGGCACCGACTTGTAATTGATCACGCAATTCTTCGGCGTCACTGATAGCAACTTCGATACCTGGGTCACGTATGCGCCCACGTTCGTTATTGATTGATGTCGAGGCTTCTAATTGAGTCACTTTTTTGCGCAAGTTGTTTAGGACTACCTGGCTGTCGACTGGGTAGACAAACATGCTGACATCTAATACTTCATCGATATTAATTAATGAGCTGAGCCAGCCAGTGTAAATCTGTCTAGGGTAACCATAGATATACAAGGTACGGCCGTATTTGGTGCCCAATCGGAAGTGTGAAGAATGGATTTCTAGGCTGCTAGGTGCGATCAGGTCGCGCAAGGTTGTGACGCCTTTTAAAAACGCCTGTTCTACTTCGGCTTGTTCTAGGGCTCGTTGTTGAGCGGCTATTTCGGCAGCATCTAGTTTTTTGGCCATTATAGTATTTCTCCTGGTTTGATAATTGGTGCTGTGCCTACGCCCTTTTTGGTGTAGGTTGATGTTATGGCGTCAAAATCAACTAATGGTTCACGGACAGCTGTATCAGGGTTGTAAAAATTGTAATATAATTCGCCTAATTGCTTGGTGTTTAATTGGATACTTTGGATACCTATTTGGAATAACCCGGCCATTACACCATCAACGCGGTTTTTGATCTCGGTTTTGGCTTTGTCATAAGCTTCGGCATCGATTTTGGTAATCTGGTCTTTGTTGGATGGGAATAGTTTGCCGAAAAAGCCCTTGCTTTGTGCGACTAGATTAGACAGGTCGCCGTTCGGGAAATAAGGTATGGCTATAAAGAAAGATTTGTCCATGATGTTGGCTTCTTGGGATAGGACTTCAATAAAACCAATGTAATCGTCCATTAGGATGTTTAGCAACATATTGTCTTGGTTTTTACGGATGGCCGCTAGCCTATCCAGGTATGGGCCGATATCGATTCGTTGAGATCGGATTAATATTTGGATTGGGTAATTTAATGAATTCAAAAAGTTTTGGTAGCTGAATTCGACGCCTTCGCGTTCGCGGCTGCTCATTAGGTCAAAATTGATTGATTTGCAGGCCACAACGGCACGGAAAGACCCGTCGGCCATGATAACCATATTGTCGCGCACCTCGGATAGCAATAGGCTGTTCTGGGTAGAGCTGGGGTTTTTAGGTTTGGTTGGTGTGGTTTTGTCGGTGCCACTGGCAATAGGGGCGCTAGGACTAGCGGCTGGTTGTGGCTGAATTGTAGGTTGATTAATCGGTGGCATTCCCCTGTTACTCCCCACTCCTGGTTAGTTGCGTATCTATCGTAATGAGATATATACTTCTTCGTTCTTGCTCTGTTGTTCGTTGATGCGATTAGCCTGGCTGGCAATCGTCGCAATCGATAAATCAGAACTATTTGCAAGATTTATTATACCAGCAGACAGTGGCTTTTCGCTAGTGTTTAAGTCGGGTTTTGTGCCATTATCTGCCATATCACCAATCGGTTCGATGACAGATTGTTGGATTTGGTTCGGGTATGGGTTATATGACAGGTCCACATTGGGGTCGTCTGGGGCCTGGTTGGTTGGTGGTGTTACTGGCTGTGGGTCTTCTGTCACTGTGGCGATTTGTTCTTGCATTTGGTCCATTAATTCTTGGCGGTGGCGAGCGTCGCTTTCGTCTAGTCTATCGTTCAAGGTTTGAGCAGCAAATGTGTCGACATCTAATATATCTTCGGTGTTCTGAGCTTCCATGTAGGCGTCAGTGTTCATGGCGCTGCTGGTTGGCGATTGCACGCCGGCACGGACCGCCCAACCTTGGCTGTCAACCACCTCGGCTAGATAACTGAATCTTTTTTGGGCTTCGCCTTGGGATATGTCTTTGGCCCTGTTGACCTCGACAGTTTTAGGCACAGTGACCTCTATTAATGATTCAATGCCATCTGGGTCCCATTTGCGTAAGTGCGGTTTCAGGAAGAACGATGCCATTGCGGCCATGTATATTTCCATTGGCTGGTCTTTGCGTAGCGGCAGTGCCAATGCGCCAAAGAATACGATTATGGGCATCGGTATAATTGCCAGAGGTACGAATAATTGCGCCAACCCCCAAGCCAATGCTCCAGACAGTGCAACGATTATTAGATATATAAACTGGCGAAAGCTAAACGGACCGATTAATTTGTCATCAGCTTCAACATCCTGGGGTACTTTGTATACTGCCATATTGCTTATAGTATAACAGAGAGATTAATTTTGGGGTATGGTGATGTCTATATCCCGTCATCATTGATGTAGCATTAAACGGTGATGTTTTTGATGCTATCCAAAATATCTTGCTGTTTTGAGGCACGTCCTGCGTAGATTGGTTCTTCCGTACCCTTTGCTGCCGCCACAAGTTTTGTTGTATCCACGACTTTCGTTTCGATTGTAATTGTGCCATCGACTTCTTTCTTGGCGCTTTTATATGAGGCAATATTTTGGGCGGTATCAAGCACAGCTGACGCTTCAGCTTTACTGATACTGACGAGCTTGTCCGATGAATAGGTATTGTTGGCAATAGCCTGTCCTCGTAGGTTGTTGGCACCTTTCAGGTCGAGGTTAGCTAATGATTTGAGCTCAGCTGATACGCCCTTGCTTACATAGCTAGGAGTGCCGGATGAAGTTTCTAATATTTTGCCGAATGCTTGTATTGTCGCATTGTCTGGTCGTGTTGATGAATCCGCAATACTGTTAAGTATATTGTCAATACCTTCTATGTCATTAGTATCAACTGTCTTTTTCATTGCTGAGGCTCTTAGGGCCAGGTTCTTGCCAGCATCATATATTCGACCATTGACGTTTACACTTTCGCCCATTGATAGCTTTTGGATGTCCTCTTGACTAAAGTTGTCGATCAATACGCCATTGGCCGTCATTTCATCGCTAAATAATTTGTCTAATGTCATCTCGGCACCTGCCATAGCTCCCACTTGCGCTTTTTCGCTTTTGCCTGCCATTTTGACCAGGAATTTTTTATCATTTTTAAGTTTGTTGGCTAGATCTTCAGACTGTGTAAGAGCAAGGCTGCGTTCGGCGTTCTTTTTGCGCATGTCTCTTTCGCCACTATGTTGCATACTTGATTTGTAGAAACCGCCCAAAAATCCACCTTTTCTGGTTCCGTTCATTATCTCTGCATCGCTTGCCGCTTTGTGTGTAGCGGCTCTTTCGTCGGCTTTCATGGCGCCCTTGGCGCCCTTGCTTGCTTGTAGTGCTAGACCTGTTAATGCCCCGGCTACGGCTCCGACCATAGCACCGCTCTTGGATACTATGAATGGCAATGCGCCCAATGGCAGTAGCAGCACAATACAGGCCATCAGATGGTCGAACCAACCATTGCCTTGTACAATAGAAGCTACCAATTGAGACCCCCCAAATAATAGTGCCGCTAACGGGTAGACTAATAACATTGACAATAGGGTGTCTTTCCATTTTTTGAACCAATTGGCCGTGTTTGGTAGCAGATATGCAATAAAGGCTAACGGCGATAATATCGCCAGGATTGGTATAATTACTAACCTAAATACCAGTGTGAAAATTGCAGCTAATAGGGCAAATACGCCAGCGAGTAATACGGGCAGGGCTATCCATAGGGCTGCCTGGGGACTGAGAAGTACCAAGCCTACCGCGATAGCGCCACCAGCGGCTGGTATTGCTAATGTAGTTAACGAAGTAATCAAACCTTCTACTGCCTTAAGTTCCAGTACAGGAGAAAGATTTATCAAGAGCGCATACAAACTGCCGCCTATTATATTGGCCAGGTCGAACATTATCTGCATCATCAAAAATGACAAGTTGATTAGTATGGCACCTACTATTAGTTTTGGCAGTAGTTTTTTGATGCCATAATTATCCAGCCCAAAACTGGTAAGTTGCGAGAATATCATAATTAGAAAGACTATGACAAATATAATGTTTGCGATATTTCTCATAGCTGACCAGACTTGGTAAACGCCTGTTTGTTGCCCTCTTTCGTCTGTGGCTGTTAGGGGCTTGGTTTTGAATAACCCCGAGAACATTGACCATGCGCCAGAGTTTACGGCTGTGAGGGTTGACAGTAAAGGACAAGCAACCCAGGCTAACCCTCCGGCACTGCTACCACATGTCGGACCACCAGGTACGTCGGTGTCGGATTTGCCATCGCCTCCGCCAGTAATATCAAGGCCGTTTTTTGCTATCAAGGCTTTTTCTGCTATTAGAGATTTGATGTATTGCGAGTAGGCGCCGGGGTGGCCGTTTGACTTTAGCATGTCTACTATTTCCCCACAGTTTTTCTCTATGGTACCGCCTCTGGCCGCTAGCTCCATTGCGCGCTTTGCTCCTTTCGATTTAGGCTCAATACCCGAAAATGAGATTAATTGAAGGTCCCCTGTGGTGTTATCTACCCAAGGCAGGTCTTTATAGTTATAGTCGTCGGTGTCACTTGGTGTAAGGTCGTTACCCTTGCCATTTTCGATATCGCCAGTACAAAAACCAACGCTTAGTGCATGCCGGTAATAGTAATAATAAGTTGCACCTGCCAAAGACCCACTGTAGGTATCCCAATTGTTGACCTTTATGTCTAACCCACCGTAGATCTTTTGTTTGATATAGTCAGCCAGTTTTGTGTTTATTTGTCCAGCAGTTGGGTTATTTTCTCCGCTGAGAGTTATTTTTATCCTTTTGTCGGATGCTTTGTTTGCTGAACTGTCAATACATTGTTGTACAGTGGCGCCAGATTGGTCTTCCCATCGCATCCCTATATTGCAATACAGCTCGTATCTATTCGCTATCCCCCAGACTTTTAGGGCCTCGTTAATCATTTCCCATCGATGGCAATGCACAAAACCATCCCAGCCATGATCAGTCTTTTTGCCAGTATCCCAATTTAGAATATCGGTGTTTTGTAGATATAGCCCTACTCCAACGTTTTTCATAAGGTCTGGGAATAATGCCCCCTTGTCAGCTTCGGATTTTGCCTGGTTCCAACCTGCTTGGTATTCGTCGATACACTCAGAAATTACATTATAATATGTGATAGATTTAATTTGCCAATCTAGGTTGTTTTTGTTTTCATAAGCCAGAAAACCCTTATAGGTTGCCTCGTTGCTCTCGAGGGTTGCTATTCGGGCTTTTTCCTCTTCGGTGAGGTCAGAAGTGGCGTCAATAAGCCTCTTTTCTGCACATGTGGACGAATCATAATTGGCGTATGTAGGGTCTTTACATTGGGTAAGGGTGTATTGTTGCACGCCAGTGCCGGTTCCACCACATTCTGGTGGATCAACTTCAGGGTCGCCTGTACAGGTGACGGCCATAGCGTTTTTGCTATCATTTATTGCTACCACTCCTATTAGCGAAATAGCTAGAACAACCAACAGTGCCGTCATCGGCGTGAATACAATTTTAGCTATCGATTTTTTTGTTATTTTATTACCCATTTTTTTGAACATCATAATATATAACATTTAACCATACGGGTTATGGTTTTACAACAAAAGCTTGTAAGGAGTGAAAATATGAAGTATTTTATAAGTAGTATGAAAATAAAAAAGTTGTTATTAGTAGCGTTCACTGTGTTGTGTGTTGCCGCGCCTTTGGCGTATTCTGCTACGGTCAACGCGTTGACTTGTGGTGGTGCCGAAACCTCTATTATCAAATGTGACGAAGACAATGTAGACAGAAAACTTTCTGATAACGGTATCTGGGGAGTGCTAAATATGGCTATTAGTATATTAACCGTTGGTGTTGGAGTCGCTGCAGTCGGAGGCGTTGTGTATGGTTCGGTTTTATACGCCAGTGCTGGTAGCAGTACGGACCAGACCAAAAAAGCCAAAGGCATAATAGCAAATGTTGCGATGGGGGCTGTCGCCTATGCTTTGATGTACGCAGTGTTGAACTTTATCATACCGGGAGGGGTATTCAATTAATTTTATGAAAAAGATATTTGTAGTGATTATTATGATGGTTGCCTTTCTGGGGTTGCCGATTATCGGTTCGTCTACAGTTTATGCAGCTGGCAGTTGTGACAGGGCTTTTTTGACGTTCCCTACGTGGTACAGGGGGCTGACGGATGGTGACTGTAACCTAATGGACCCATCACAATTCAATCGCAACCCTACAACCGGTGCCATAGACGTTGCCAATGGCAATGGCGGCCTGTCGGCTTTTATCTGGCATATAGTATTGAATATCATTGAAATCGCATTGCAGGCGGTAGTATATATTACAGTTATTTTTATACTGTACGGCGGGTTCCAATATATAACTAGCGCTGGCAGCGCTGATGCTGTTAAAAGCGCCAAATCAACGATTACCAATGCTGCCATAGGTTTAGTGGTAGCTTTGTCCGCCACAGCCATAGTTAATCTAATAGTAGGAATTTGGAAATGATAAATACTATTTTTTTGGCAGCCATTGAAAAGATTGATAATGTCTCACCTGTTATTACGCCAGAACAAGTATTACAGAACGGTCTGAATATCGCCTATTTTGCTATAGGTATTGTTGCAGTCGTGATGATAATTGTATCTGGTTTTACGTTATTTACATCTGGTGGTGATGCCGAGGCTGTCAAAAAAGCAAAAAATACGATTATGTATGCCGTCATAGGCCTGGTTGTCGTTATTATTGCCTATGCCATAACCAAATTTATAATCGACACGGTGGGCGTATGAGATTGTTCAGAAATGTGGTACTAGTAATCGGTATGGTTGTTGGTATTGGTATGCCTATGTTATCCCCTGTTGCCGGCGCTGCAGATGATCTGTATTTGTGTAGCAATCCAATAAACGCAGACAGCACTATTTGTCAGAATCTGGCCAATAACAAAAACCAAAACTTCCAAGACATAGTTGTGAATATTATAAATGTTGTTCTGTACGCAATGGGATCGATGGCGGTATTGATTATCATTATCGCTGGGATATTGTATGCAACATCGGCGGGCAATGATGATGCGGTTAAAAAGGCTAAAAACACGTTATTATATGCTGTAATTGGTTTGGTAGTGACTATATTAGCGTTTGCGATTGTGAATTTTGTGACGTCTACATTGATCAAACCAAGCGTTGTTGCACCAGTGACGCCAGTAGTTACAACACCATAACCATGATATAATGCAGATTAGGTATTAACAACGAACACAACATCTGTTATAAATATAAGCAAGTATAAACGAAAGGAATTAGAAAAAATGAAAAAATCAATAAAAAATGTAATAGCAGCCGTATTGATGATCCCCGTCATGGCACTAGGTTTAGTGACTATGGCCCCAGTGGTCAGCCCAGTCGGCGCAGCTACAGTGTCAACAACAACATGTGGTACAGGGATCCAAGGTGGTGCGGATTGTTTTAAGGCTACGGATAAACCTACATGTTTGTTTGACACAGCGACTGTAAAAGGTTGTGTGATGACGACTATAGTAAACTTTGCCCTGTATTTCATCGGTGCAGTCAGTGTGTTGATGTTGATCATCGGTGGTATCCGCTATACGATTTCTGCCGGTAATGACAAAGCTGTTACAGCAGCCAAGAACACGATTATGTACGCTGTTATCGGTGTAGTAGTTGCGGTATTGGCATTTGCAATCGTTAACTTCGTACTGGGTACGTTCATTAAATAGACTGGTCAGTTTAGTCAATCAAATACCCGCCATCATGGCGGGTATTTTTGTCGCCATACCACTGCCCCGTCGCCCAAAATAATACAGCCTATTTTCATAGGCTGTATATTGATTCGTAAATTATATTATTGAATCTGGATCTTTTTGGCTTGTTCTTGTTTGACTTTGGTAAAGCTGATCGTTAGAACGCCTTCTTTTAGAACGGCTTCAACTTCGTCTTCTTTGACGCTAACAGGTAGTGCCAATGTTCGGCTGAATTCGCCCCAATAACATTCTTGGATATGCCAGTTGATAGCATCTGTATCGTCGCCACTGTTTAGTGTGCCGCTGATAGTTAGAATGCCGTCGCTGATGCTGACATCTAGATCTTCTTTGTTGACACCGGCTGTGCGGGCTTTGACAACCAATTTATCGGTTGTTTCGTACACGTCGACTGCTAATTGGCCTGGGAATTCTTCTTCGGAATCATCCCAATTGGCATTATCAGCAACTGCTGGTTCGTCCATTATTAGTGTGTCGTCATTTAAGAAAGCTGCTGCCAGCTCGTCTTCTATTAATAAATCGTCTTGTTTACGGGCCATGATATCCTCCACTTTCTCTAGGCTCTATTGACAAATAGTCTCTCACATTATAACCAACATATCCAGTATAATCAACTATA
>JBAXFD010000005.1:0-31530 GCA_037140095.1 Candidatus Saccharimonadota bacterium | reverse complement strand
TAGCGCTTTTTTAATCTGTAGATTACAATAGAGCGTAAGCAGTATGCGTATTTCAGACACCACCATAGAAAAACTGCTCACACGTAGTGGTATTGCCACTGCCGAGCAAATTGACGCCCTAAAACAAGAGGCGATTAGTTCAAAACGCTCAATCCAAGAAATTGTCCTGCAAAACAAGATGGCCGATGAAACCACCCTGGCCAAAGCATTCTCTGAATATTCACAAATACCCTATATTGAGCTTAACGCCCGTGACATACCGCCAGATGTATTAAATAAAATCCCAGAACGAGTCGCCCGACAATATAATGCTGTGCTGTTCAATATTGACGCTGACGGATTACACCATCTAGCCATGGACGACCCTGATGACGTCCAAGCCGTGAACTTTTTGGAAAAAGAAATCGGCACCAATACCAAAATATATATTGCCACCAGCCAGAACATCCTAGCTGCACTAGAAGCCTACCATGGCGACGTCAATAATGAGCTTAGTGAAGTCATCAAAGTCCAAGGTGTAGACAATACTGAGAATGAAAAAGTATCGGAAAAAGAAGTATCAGAAGATTCACCTATCGCCCAAACTGTGAATATATTATTAGAATATGCGATTAGATCAAATGCCAGCGATATCCACATCGAACCACGCGAAGGCTTTGTCCAAATCCGCTACCGTATAGACGGTATGTTAAAAGAAGTAAACCGATTGCCTAAAAACGTCATGAATGCCCTAGTTAGCCGCGTCAAGATATTAAGCAATCTAAAGATTGATGAGCACCGCGTTCCCCAGGATGGACGATTCAAAATTGATGTTGCCGGCAAACAATACGCCCTACGTGTCAGCACCCTTCCAGTAGCCGATGGCGAAAAGGTCGTCATGCGTATATTAGACGAATCTAACAAAGCCGTAACATTAGAATCACTAGGCTATTGGGGAATGTCACTGAAACTTTTCAAAGATGCAATTACCAATCCTAATGGGATGATACTAATCACTGGGCCAACTGGTAGTGGTAAATCGACCAGTCTATTCAGCGTGTTATCAACTTTGAATTCACCAAACGTTAATATATCAACTGTCGAAGACCCTGTTGAATATCGCATACCAGGCGTCAACCAAACCCAGACTAACACCAAAGCCGGCATGACATTCGCCAATGGTTTGCGTGCACTACTGCGCCAAGACCCAAACATCATCATGGTTGGAGAGATCCGAGACAGCGAGACAGCCGACCTTAGCGTCCAGGCAGCCCTAACAGGCCACCTAGTATTCACTACGTTGCACACCAATGATGCTGCTACCTGTCTACCCCGTTTGTTAGATATGGGCATAGAACCATTCTTGATTGCTAGCACAGTACGTGTTGTAGTCGGACAACGATTAGTCCGTCGCCTAAATCCAAAGACTAAACAAAGCTACCAACCAACCGAATTAGAAAAACAAGAGATTATTAAACTATTCAACCTGCGACCAGGTCAAGATTTCCGTTATATCCATGAATTAGAAAAACAAGCCGCTTCTGAGGGAATCGGTGGCAATACACCTCTCAGTACAGACGAGAACGGGATTAATGTATTGTGGAAAAATGATGCGACAGACAATACTGGCGGCTCTTCTAATGGCTATATGGGCCGAATCGGTATCTATGAAACATTGTACAACTCTGTTAATATCCAAAAACTAATCACCACCAACGCAACCAGCAACCAAATTCAAGACCAAGCCATATCCGAGGGTATGATAACCCTACAAGTCGATGGTTTGATCAAAGCTTTGCGTGGCGAAACCACTATCGAAGAAGTAATTAGGATAACCAAAGAATAATCATGCCAAAGTTTTCCTATGTATCGATAAACAGCAAAGGCGAGCCAATAAACGGCAGTATTGAACAGCCCGATCGAAACAGCGTTATAAAAAACCTATTAAAACAAGGCCTGCGCCCGATTAGTATCAAAGAAGACAAAAGAGCCTTAATCGCCATAGACCTCAACAACCTGTTTTCCGTAAACAAAGTCAAACCAGACCAATTGGTTATGTTCACCCGCCAATTAAGCGCTATGGTGGGCGCAGGCGTACCATTATTGCGAGCGTTATCAGCCCTGGCCGATCACGTATCAGACAGCCCGGCTCTCAAAAAGATACTAAAAGGCGTAATCGCAGACGTCGAAGGTGGATCGTCACTAGGCGATGCATTGGCCAAATCACCCAACACGTTCAATGACGTCTATGTCAACATGGTCCGTGCCGGAGAATCAGCCGGTATCTTAGACGAGATATTGAAACGAATAGCCCTGCAACAAGAAAAAAATATGACAATGCGCAAGAAAATTAAAAGCGCCATGGCATATCCGATGGTGTTGTTAACTATAACTGTACTGGCATTCTTTGGATTAATGATTTTCATCGTCCCCCAAATTGGTAAAATTTTAACCGACCTGGGCGGTCCAGACGCCGAATTACCAGCTATCACATTAGCCATGCTAGGTATTAGCAATTTTATAATTTCGTTCTGGTATCTGTTGGTGATTGGTTTGGCAGGTCTAATCTATGGAAGTTCTGTTTATTTTAAAACAGCCGGCGGTAAATACCGATTACACAGTTTCTTCCTCAAAGCTCCAATAATCAAAAAAATTATGATAAAAGTCGCAGTAGCTAGGTTTGCCCGAACTTTTTCCGCCCTAATTGAAGCCGGTGTCGCAGTATTAGAAGCTTTGGCCGTAACTTCACGAGCAGTTGGCAACGTAGTATATGAAAAAGCTTTAATGAAAGCTGAGGAAGAAGTCAAAAATGGTAAATCGCTATCTTCTGTCATAGAAAATGACCCATTATTCCCACCAATTGTTTCACAAATGTTAGCCGTAGGTGAAGAAACCGGTCAAACTGACAAGATAATCGTCAAAGTCGCAGAGTTTTACGAAGAAGAAGTCGATGCCGCAATTGACGGCATTAGCTCGATAATTGAACCAGTAATGATAGTCATAATGGGTAGTATGGTTGGGTTGATCGCTGCCAGTGTTATGTTACCAATCGCCAGCCTATCACAAAACATTAAATAACATACAATCGTCAAGTCGCTCATGCTATAATAAACAGTAGTATCACTAGTGGGCACCATGACAAAATTATTTTATAAAGACAAACCAATTATCGGTCTAGATATCAGCAGTACTGGTATCAAGATCATGGCTATAGACACGAAAAAATGGCTAGTTATTGGTTATGGGGCATTAGACCTAGACCCAGCTGAGGTCAAAGCCTCGCTAGAAGGTAACAGCAACTACCTAGCCGAAAATATCCAATTGCTAGTAAAAGAAAAAGTTATTGGGTCACTGCCCGGTAATTATGTTGCCATAGGCCTACCGACTGCCCGCAGTTATTCACGAACATTCAATTTACCTATCAGCGTTGAAAAATCATTAAAAGACGCCGTTGAATTAGAGGTCGACCAATACATCCCAATCCCCGCCTCTACCTTGTATATCGACTATGAGATTATCGAACGAAATTCAAAAGAAATAACTGTATTAATGAGTGCCATCCCCAAAACCATAGTTGATAAATGTACAGCCGCAGCCAAAAGCGCAGGCTTAGACGTAGTATTCGTCGAGCCCAGCATCAGTTCAGTCGCCAGATTACTAGCAAAAACCGAAGAAGGCAACCTGCCAACAATTATAATCGACATAGGACCAGCTAACACTGACATTGCAGTCCTGGACAGCGAAAAAATTCGCGTTACTGGTGGCGTAGCAATTGGTGGCAATACTTTCACATTGGACATTGCCAAAAAATTTGATATAACAGTTGAAAACGCCCACCAACTAAAGATATTCAATGGCCTTAATGCTGGACCGCGCCAAGAAAAGATTAAAAAAGCCACCGAAAACAGCCTAAAAAGCATCGTTACCGAAACACGCAAAGTCATCCGATATTATAACGAGCGTATCAGCGATGATCGTAAACTAGAACAATTATTAGTCGTTGGTAGTGGCAGCAATATGCCCGGCATCGGCGAATATTTTACCGATGAATTAGTAATGCCGGCCCGTGTTGCCAGTCCATGGCAGAAACTAGATTTTGGCAAACTACCAGAACCAGAAAGGCAGTTTAGGTCTAGGTATATAACAGTTGCTGGGTTAGCAATAGTCCCCCCAAGGAGTGTCTGGGGATGATTAATCTATTGCCAAATAGTGAAAAACGCGAGATCCATGCTGCTAGAACAAATGTAGTATTGATTGATTACATCGTGTTTTTGGCAATAGCCATAGTTTTCTTGGCGCTAGCTTGTTTGACAGCGTATTTTATATTAAATGATATCAGAACCAGATCTGAGACAACTATCAAGAGCATCGAGGCAAACCAATCATTAATGTCGGGCGTCCAAACTGGTGATGTGGGCGTAACAATCGCCACGGCCGAAAGCATCCTGGCCCGTCAGATATCTTATAGTAACATAATTACAGATATAGGCTCGCGTTTACCATATGGGGTAGTCGTAGATAAAATATCATTAAACGAAAGTTTACTAAATGCGCCCCTAGAAGTTGAATTCCGCGGTCGAGCAACCAGTGTTGCTCCCGAATTGATAGCCAATTTACAAAAATCAACTATTTTTTCCAGTCCTACCTGTAAACTGCCAATACTAAGCGCTGGCAATTCTGCCGACTACCCCGTCCTGATAACCTGCGAATTACCGATAGTAAAAGGTGCTAACATATGAACGAAGATAATGTAAAAGCAAACAGTTTGCGCACATTCATGATAGTCGCTATATTGATAATGATCATTGGCGGAGGGTTAGGGTTTTACTTTGCCCAAAATTGGTTACGACAAATGGCAGCTGACAATAATGCATTGACAGCCAAAATAGATGAAAATAACAAAACAACCATAAAGTCTTCGACTGACAGCGGTGGGTCAGAAATGAAAGAGTTAGTCACGCAAACAGCCCGAATGATCACCTTATCAGATAACTTTCAGATACAAACAACCACGGACCTGAATAAATATGCCCAGGAAGCCGGCATAACGATAACTGGCATCGAACCAGTTGCAGACGGGACAACTGAGCCAGGTACCATACCAGAACTATTCACTGGCATAAAGTCCAAAAAAATAATCGTATCGATCGGTAGCCCAGTCTCATTCGTAGGATTGATAAAATTCATCAAAGCCCTAGAAACTAATAGTCCAAAATTACAAATAACCAATATGAATATCAGCAAAGTTCGTGCCAATAATGATTCCGTAACTGTTGAGCCAATAACAGTGGAAGGGTACGTCAGATAATATGGACACAAATGACAACCCCGGATCAATCAAAAATTTGCTGTCTAGATTCAACGTGATTATATTCATAGTTTTACTGACAGGCGTATTGATATTCTGCATATTAATGCTCAGCAGTGCGATCAGTAATCCTGGGACAGTGATAGCGCCAGAAACAACTTTGCGATCTGATAAAACTAATTTCGAGGCCAGCACAGAGATACAACTTGAAAAGCTATTACCTAGCAGTGCTAATACTGGCAACCAACCCCTACCTACTGGTAGAATTAATCCTTTCTCGGAATAGTTGGCTACAATCGACAAAACGCTTATACTAGTAATATGTTATTAATCGGATCTAGACTAATCGGTATGCCTATCATGGGGTTGCAAACAGGCACCCAATTAGCTGTAACTAAAATGCCCGTTATCGACCCGGCTAATTTAAAGATTATTGCATACGAAGTAGATGGGCCATTACTATCCGAAAGACCGTCATTCATTAGAATAGCTGACGTCCGCGAAATCAGCAATGTTGGCATGATTATAGACAGCAACGACGAATTCGTTGGCCTAGAAGACGTTATCAAAATAAAAGAAATCCATGATTTAGGATTCAAGTTGGTAGACATCAACGTGATTGATGATCGCAAGAGCAAACTGGGTAAAGTTGAAAGCTATAACGTTGATTCGGATAGTTTTATGATCCAACAGTTGAATATAAAACAAAGCCTACTAAAAAGCCTGTCTGATTCCAGCCTGCTAATTCATCGATCACAAATAACTGAGATTAATAACCAGAACATCGTCGTAAAATCAGCTGCTAAAAAACTAGAACCAATGCTAAAACCCGGCCAATTAACATACATGAACCCGTTCAAATCAACATCAACACCAGCTAATTAATATCTAGCGCTGATTTAATATCATCGTAATTAAAGCCTTGTCTGGCTAGATATGCAATTAATTTTTGATCATCCGGATAGGCTCGGCGTTTTTTGGTGATTATTTTTTGGATTTCAGTCGCGTCATCTCGCTCGGTTTCACCTAGATTCTGATTAATTATCGACATACTGACGCCTTTGGCGCATAATTCGGCCGTTAGTTTACGGGCACTGGCACCTTTGGTAAGCGACCGGTTTTCAACCCAGTATTTTGCGAATTTATCGTCATCAATATAACCTTTTCCAACCAGCCTATCAAAAACTCGGGCGGTTATTTCTGACGACACACCTGGTCTTAGTTCACCAGTTTTGTCACGCTTTGACCTGGACTTACGATATAGATAATCACGCACCTCACGCGCGCTGTGTGGCCGCATCAAACAGTATTCCAATGACCGGCCGTAGACTTTGCCGAACTGGCTTTCTTGCTCTAACGCAACTAAACCGACTTCATCATATTCAGCACCAACCTTAATACCCAAATCAACTAATTGAAATATATCCAAACTAAATCGATATTTTCCATCGACCGAAACATTAACTCGGTTCTGATCCCGAACTTGAGCAGATATGGCTGTTACCTTCATTATTATTTGCCTAAACAAATATCCAATAATTCTGGAAATTCACGAGTCTTCATGTTGCGAAGCGTAAAATGACCATAATTTACAAATTCGTGATAATTGAATCCATCGACACCTTGTTTTAGATGAGCTAGCGTTGTCTGCATATGTACACCATCATTGGTCGAAACTAACACGTCCACACCATTTTTTGACTGCATCGCAATGTCTCTGCGCATATCAAAATCGAACATATCAGGATAATCACCTTCTATGTCCAACCAAGGTGCAACTAAAACAACCTTACCAACTACTTTATCAGGATTATCACTTAGCCAACGAACTATAAAACCACCGCCGCAACTATGGCCAACCAATAACGTGTTTTCGTCTGGCGACAATCGTTCAAATTCTGTTTTCCAGGACTCGTAATTTGGGGTATAAGGAACCGGCATTTCTGGGGCCTGAGTCAATATATCATTCTGGCATAATTTTTGTTGCAACCATGGTGCCCAATGAGAATTACTCAAACTATCTGGCATATCAGCATCATAATACTCTTCCCTATCTGTCATGCCATGAATAATAATGGCCTTGTTCATGCTAGGCAGCCTCTTCAGCAACTTTGGCGCGAACCTTTTTATCAATTTCTTCTAGGACTTTTGGATTTTGTTTTAGATATTCTTTGGTGGCTTCACGGCCCTGGCCAATTTTAGCTTCATTGTAATCGAACCAGGCACCAGATTTACCTACAATGCCATGTTGGACTGCTAGATCTAGGACATCGCCCGTTCGGCTAACACCTTCACCATACATGATGTCAAATTCAGCAACGCGGAAAGGCGGCGCAATCTTGTTTTTGACAACTTTGACTTTGGTACGGCTACCGATGATATCTTCACCGTTTTTAATCTGGCCAGTTCTCCTAATATCTAGACGCAATGATGCATAGAATTTTAATGCGTTACCGCCAGTAGTCGTTTCTGGATTGCCGAACATCACACCAATCTTCATGCGGATTTGGTTAATGAACAATACAGTCGTATGACTTTTGTTAATAATACCCGTCAATTTACGTAACGCCTGGCTCATTAATCTAGCCTGTAGACCCATGTGGCTGTCGCCCATGTCGCCATCGATTTCGGCTTGTGGCACCAATGCTGCAACCGAGTCGACTACTACGATATCAACTGCATTTGAACGGACCAACGTCTCACAGATTTCTAATGCTTGTTCACCATTGTCTGGTTGAGAAACCAATAGATTATCTACATCAACACCTAGTTTTTTAGCATATGATGGGTCCAGTGCGTGCTCGGCATCGATGAATGCTGCAGTGCCACCGTTTTTCTGAATTTCGGCAATTGCGTGCAATGCAATTGTAGTTTTACCTGATGATTCTGGTCCAAAAATCTCTAATATACGTCCTTTTGGATAGCCACCGCCTAGTGCCAAGTCCAATGACAACGAACCGCTGCTAAATAATTCGACGTCAACAGTTTTGGAATCACCCAATCGACGGATTGCACCATCACCAAATTGTTTGTTAATTTGTTCTTGTGCCAACCCTAATGCTTTTAATTTGCCTTCGGAAGCAACTGGTTTTTCGCCAATTTGTGCCTTTTCAGTTTTCTTTGCAGTCATAGTACCCCTCTATCTTTAATCTACTACTAATTATACTTTGATACGGTAAAATTTGCCAGAATTTGATATAATGTAACCAATATGAAAAGACTTTCTCACGGGTTTACTATTATCGAGATTTTATTTGTTGTTGTGCTATTAGGTGCCGCTAGCGTTCTATTCTTTGTGCAAAAAAACGGCCTAGAAGTAGTAGCCCGAGACGAAGCCAGTAAAACAGCGATCAATGCAATGTACTACAGCCTAGAAGAAGTCTTCTATCCAACTAATAAATTTTATCCTCAATCAATTGGTAGTGATAGTCTAAAATCTATGGACCCATCGCTATTTACTGATACTAATGGTGTTAAAATCGGCGAAACAGGCAGCACTTATACCTACGAGCCAACTAATTGTGTTGACAGCAAATGCCAAGGCTACACGTTAAAAACAACTTTGGAAAACGAAGCTGATTTCATAAAGATAAATAGAAATAACTAGAATCTAGCAAGGTTTGTTGCAATCTTTGAAGTGCTCAATGGCACCTTCTAGTGTAGCGACGCATTCTTTTGGATCAGAAACATACGTAAACCTATATATCGTATCCTCACCCCTGGTGCTGACGCGGATTGAGCCATAATTGAATAATTGTTGTATTATGCCATTCTGCGTATAGCTAGCATCTTCGACATTTCCCAGACTAACGATTTGTTCACCGCTAGAGAACAGGCCAGTTTGGATTTGGTGGACAACACTTTCGTTAGTCACAAAGAATTTATTACTAGAAAACACATAATAAGCGACATATTCGCCCAACATTACAAATATCACAAATATCGTAATCGGCCAGAAAGCCACTGATGAATCAGCCATAGATCCAGTCAATTGGAATAGTCTGACAACCAAGTCGTAATTGAACAAAGCAGTAAATGATAGCGTAATCAGAACAATGCCCAATGTAAATGCAGGCACCAGACCTATAGGGTGTCTGCGGACAGAACTAATAACGTAGTCGCCTTCATTTAGGTCTAATTCTGGGAAAACCCTTTGGGACCGTTCGTGCTTTAATTTGACAGCATCAGTAATGCTTTTATCAATAATGTCCGTTGAGCGCCTTTTTTTAGGCTTTGCAACTTTTGGAGTTTCAATCGGAGGATGAGCATACAAAGGTCGACCTTCTGCATCATATGCAACTGGTCGATTATAATCTATTGGTTGTTCTGGTTTGTCCATGTTTATATTATATCAATTTTTGTTGTTTTTCGCCTGTTTCATGGGATTTGCCAACATGTTTATAGGCTTTGGCAGTTACGCGACGCCCGCGGGGTGTTCGTTCAATAAAACCAATTTGCAACAGGTATGGCTCATAAAAATCTTCAATAGTAGTAGCTTCATCGCCTGTCAGCGCGGCAATTGTATTCAGCCCTACTGGATTAGTACCGTAATTATCAATAATACTATTTAATAAATTACGGTCACCCGGGTCTAGCCCTAATTCATCAACTTCTAATAGGTCTAATGCTAATTTAGTGGTTTTTTCATCAATGATTCCATCACCGTTGACATCGGCGTAATCACGGACACGCTTTAATAGGCGATTTGCAATACGGGGAGTTAAACGAGCACGAGTAGACAACATGTCAGCAGCATTGGAATCAATTTGGCTTTCTAATATTTTGGCAGCACGTTTAATAATCTGCGATATCTCATCGTGGGAATAAAATTCTAGACGATGAATCAAACCGAATCGATCACGTAGTGGTGCAGCTAATGCACCGGTCCTAGTAGTCGCACCAATAATCGTAAATTTAGGCAGGTCCAATCTCACGCTACGCGCGGCCGGGCCCTTACCAATCATAATATCTAATTTGAAATCTTCCATCGCGCTGTACAAAACCTCTTCAACTGACCTGCCTAGGCGATGAATCTCATCAATGAACAGGACGTCCCCGTCTGTTAAATTAGTCAGAATACTAGCCAAATCCCCTGCTTTTTCAATAGCAGGACCGGCCGTAACGCGAATATTCGTTCCCATTTCATTGGCGATGACAGTCGCCATTGTGGTTTTGCCTAGTCCCGGAGGACCATACAGTAATACGTGGTCAATCGGCTCGCCACGTTTTTTTGCCGCATTGATTGCTAATTTTAAATTGTTTTTCAGCCTGTCTTGGCCAATATAATCATCAAATGATTTTGGTCGCAATGTAACTTCAATTTGCTGCTCATCAGCATCTGAACTGTGAACATTAATATCAGTTATTCGTTCAATCGCCATTATTTAACACCCTTCAATGCCATAGTAACTCGCTGAGCTGTTGGTAGATCAACTGGTACGCCTTCTAATGCCTTGGTTGCATCGCTGAGGTTATAGCCCAATGTCATTAATGCTTCTAAGGCCTCGTCATTGATGAGGATTGCATTTGCCACGACGCTATTGCCAACACGGGTTGCTTGGCCGACTTTGTCGGATAAGTCTACGATTACCCGTTCAGCTGTCTTCTTACCAACGCCACTAGCTTTGGCGATGAAACCCGCATCACCAATCGCAATTGCGTTGCGAACTGTTTCACTATCGCCTAGTGACAATATGGCTAGTGCGGCTTTTGGGCCAACGCCCTGAACTGTAATTAGTAGTTCAAATAATTTCTTTGCAATTAGACTAGAGAACCCGAATAATTCCTGAGATTGTTCACGAATGTGATGATAGGTATAAAATTTGATTTTAGAATCCAATAACGTGTCATCAAAATCACCAGCCGCTACATTGACTTCATATCCAACACCACCAACATCAACGATGACTGATGACCCGAACTTTTCTACTACTACCCCAAAAACGTGTGAAATCATTTAATACCCTTCTTGATATTCCCATTATGACACCAAATTGCCATAATCGCTAGCCAAATGTATTATTTTACCCTGGACATACAGTAGTGAGTGATTGCGGTGGCTAATGCATCGGCACAGTCGTCAGGCTGCGGAATATTTGCCAACCCCAATTGCACCCGGACCATTTCTTGAATCTGTTTTTTATCGGCTTTACCATATCCTGTAACTGTCTGTTTAATTTGTAGCGGTGTATATTCATGAATCGGCAGCCCACCTTTGCGCCCCGCCAACATCGCCACCCCGCGAGCGTGCGATACACTCATTGCAGTCGTAACGTTCTGTGCAAAGAATAGTTTTTCAATTGACATTACATCTGGTTTTGTCTCGCTGATTATGGTCGTCAGGCTATCAAAAATATCTTCTAAGCGTTCATCTAATGCCGTATGAGCAGGCGTAGTAATAACACCGGCGTCAACCATCGTCATTTTGCCCCGAACAACATCAATAACACCAAAGCCTAATATGCCTGTTCCCGGGTCAATGCCAATGATTCTCATACAACTAGTATAGGCTATTTTTTACGTCGCAGGAACGCTACCACATTTTTAAATAATTTTGACAATTCGAATCGCCATTCCCAAACACCATAGCCAACCGCAATTAAACCAATACCGCCCAATATAAACCAACTGGTATAATCTGTTTGCGGCGCACCGGTTTGTTCAGGCGCGTAATCAGCCTTTGGAATATCGCTACTAACAATATTGCGACAACGATTAGTTTCGGGATTTCGCTCTTGACCTGGGTCGCATGGTTTTAATTCACTATCACCCAAAATAGCCGTAATAGAACGGCAACGGTTAGTCGCTGGATTGCGCTCTTGTCCAACGCCACATGGCTCCAATGTAGCAGCCGCAACTTCAATATTACGGCAGCGGTTAGTCTCTTCACTACGATATTGACCTTCTTTGCACGGCACAAGTGTACTAGACGTCGGAACGACCGTCGTCGGAGTCGGATATATAACAACTACTGGCGTAGGTGGGGGCGGCACAGGAAATATACTAGGCGTATCATTTGGATTAGGCGTAGGCGTCCATTTCCATATACCATCGCTAACATCATACGCCCAAGCCTGGCCTTTTTTAGTGTCGCTAGACGCATCAGGATATTGCAACACTGTATTTGCATATGTCGTGGCACCGTAAAAATCTTCCAACCACAGATAACTTTCACTATTTGTGACGCCCATCGGTACAACGACAAAATGGCCCGGCTGCAACAAACCATCTAATGTTCTTGTGTTGCTAGAAGTTGAACTTTGACCAGCATATCCGTTACGGATACGAAACTGTGACAAATTGATAATCTGATCGGTTGGATTATATAACTTTACATATTCTTTACAATCTAATGATGTCTCTGTCGGCGAACAACTACGCGGATTTGGCAATACCTCGCTAATTTCGACCAATAATAATTGCGGTGGCAGATACCATTCGCCTGCGTACAAACTTCTATCTATGGCTTTAAAGTCCGTGGTAAATTTGCCAGTTCTATAAGTTTTTGTCAAACCTTTACGAACGAATGCACTAGCAGTCGGCGTTATAGTCTCCTGTACAATATCAATACCGTCGTCGCCCATTTTATTTAGCGTGAATGTAAGTCCAACCACGGGATCTCGTTTACACGATTGATAAATTGATACATTATCGGCGCCCTTTAACGACATATCCATACTCGCGGCAACTGTATAGTTTTCGGGCAATATCCAATCTTGAAATGTGATCTTGCATAATTTATCAGGCTCTGATGATTTATATTGCAGAGACCACTGCGACATATCAACCGGCGCTGATGATTCATTATAAAATTCCACTACATCTAGCTGCTCGGTCATTTGAAAACCTGTGACAAATACTGAAGGATAGACTATAGGCTCAGGTGGAGGAATAACTGTGATCTCGGCGCCAGCTGATGATGAAAAAAATAAAAAACACAATATCAAACCCAGTGTATATTTGATAACACGCATATGTTTAAAATAATAATATATTGTTGACGAAAAATAAACTATTTAATTTATATCAGCAGTAATATCGGCATTGCTGTGAACATTAACCACATCATCTAGATCATCTAATGCATCTAATAATTTTATAGCCTTGGCGGCGGTTTCTGGATCGCTAATCTCAACTGGGTGATTTGGGACATATTGTAGTTCCGCACCAGTTACGGTTAAACCGGCCTCGATTATAGCTTTGCGAACACGTGCCAATTCTTTTTGCTCAGTATAAACAATGATATCCCCGTCCTCTTCAACCGCATCTTCGGCACCAGCATCTAATACTGTCAGTAATGCGTCTTCGCCAGTGGCCGCGACATTAATTACGCCCTTACGAGTGAATTGGAACATAACGCTACCGGCATCGGCGATTCGCCCGCCGTTTTTTGTCAGCGCGTTTCGCACTTCTGGAAAAGTTCGATTCTTGTTATCAGTTGCTGTTTCAATAATCAGACCAATCCCACCTGGGCCCATGCCTTCGTAGGCAGTTTCTTCTAGCACGGCAGCATTTTTATCAGCTACACGATCAATCGCTCGCTGAATATTAGCCGCTGGCATGTTGGCTTGTTTAGCTTTTTCAATTGCCATGAATAATGTCGAATTAATTGTTGGGTCGATACCGCTGCGTGCTGCAATTGCGATTTGATTACCGATCTTGGTAAAAACCGCGCCACGTTTAGCGTCTTTTAGGCCTTTTTCGCGTTTAATTGTTGACCATTTGCTGTGTCCAGACATGGGATAAAACTCCGTATAAATTTATATTTAGATTAACTATATTATACCTTATAGAGGTGGCTGCGTCGAGGCTATTGTCATTCAACAATATTAGCCTCACGCAGATTGAATTTTGTAACTCGCCACAGGTAAATACAAATGCCAACAATCACGGCGTAGCATATCGCAACACCACACCACTGCAGACTGACTTTGCTCATAGCCCAAGGCAACGCCGCCAGATATTCTGTTACGCCAACCATATATTTTAATAAATATGTCGCAGGCAATGCGATCAGCCAACCGATTGATGGCAGCAATAAGCTGCCGATACCCGCGATAAAAGTTAGCAGCATTGCTAGTGGAACTAACGGCAGAACCATTATATTTGATATCAATGCCACATTTGAAATCTGCCCGAAAGCC
The DNA here is from genome assembly GCA_037140095.1 of Candidatus Saccharimonadota bacterium. GTDB lineage: Bacteria > Patescibacteriota > Saccharimonadia > Saccharimonadales > Saccharimonadaceae > UBA1547. The sequence goes on along the minus strand of JBAXFD010000005.1, from coordinate 17,100 downwards.
GAAATAATTATCGGCATCGTGACGATTAATGCCGATGCTGTTTCTAATAATATCTGTGGCAACAGTTTAGGCTTTTTATCGCCAAACAGGTATCGCTGCAATAGTGGCGCCAATATCATCACGCCAGCAAAGGCCGCGAATGATAATTGCCAGCCCAAATCACCCCATGCATAACTGGGGTTAAATAACACTGTCGCCGCAATCGCAATTAGTAACAAAACTATCGGATGAAATTTACGACCATAGTACCATGCCAGTAAACTTAGGCCCGAAACCAAACCTGCCCTAACCATACTAGGACTAGCGCCAGTAACGGCAATAAACCCGAATATCATAACACCGGCCGATAGCACAGACAAATATTTCGAAACCTTTACAAACAACCGTCGCGCCAACCGCACCAATATCGTTAGATTATAACCACTAGCCACCACAACATGAGTTAAGCCCGCGATTTGCAATGCCAATACTAGGTCAGCTGGTAGCGAACGTCGTTGCCCAACTAGATAACCGATACCTAGACTAGATTCGGGGTCGGGAATTACTCGACGCACCGAATCAGCGAACCAATCGCGAACCTGACGGGCGATATCGCCAGGTTGTGGATGGGCTACCCGATCAATATTAGCCCGGTAAATTATTCCTGAAAAGTTACCAAAGCCTTCGCGTAGCAGACCACTAATCTGTAACTGGTCACCACGTTTAATTTCTGATTCAGTCGTAGCCGTAATATATAGCACACCTGGTAATTGGTTATTTTCTATCGATAAATCGTCCAACCTAATCACAATCTGACCCAACGAGCCAGTGTCAGCATCGTCTTTGACTCTACCTGCAACCGATATGTTTTTGCCGTACAGTGGCTGAAATTTAATCAATTCAACTTGAGACAACGACCCGCGCCACAGCCCCAATAATATCCCAGCAACAATTAAAACTGGCACCAAATACATATAACGTCGCCACAGCACTATCATGATAATTAATAGCGAAATAATTAAACTAATGACCGAACTGGCGTACGCATCGCGAACATACTGTGCTAATACAACACCGACAAAAACCGCGCCACAAGCAATCGCGATCAACCACGAACTATGTATTTTTCGTTTTAGAACCCACCAGTTCATTGATAATGATTATAATTCGTTTTGCGGCAATTCAAAATGATGAAATTCGTTTTTTGGACCTAACTCAAAGCCAGATTTTTGCATGGTATCGATTAACAGATTCTGCAATTGTTGATAACGCTGACTGGTTGCATCCGTTCTGTCTTTGTAACATCCGACGAATATACCATCGGGCCAATCGGCTTTGTTCCAAGTTTCAATTTCCTCACCAGTTTTTAAATCTACCAAATTAACATCTAATGCCAAACCTGTGGCATGTGGCATTCTGGTTTTGCTGAGGGTTTGATCGGTGACTTCCTGTCCGTCATTCTCATAACGTTTTCGTCGGACTAGATCATATAATTCTTTTGATCTGTAGGCATCTTTGACTATCAACTCATAACCCAGTGGCTGCAATAATTCATTCGCCTGCTGTAATTTTGGGATTAAGCTAATATCAACCAATGTATCGTCACCAGTTACACCAATAGCCGCCAATTCAGATTCAGTTATATTAAAATTAGCCCGGCGCCGCCAATAATAGTTAATGCTTTTAATTCCGTGATCAGATAGTTTTACTAGGTTCATAGGTAAAGTATAGCAAAAAATAGGTGAGGCCGGTGAGACTAGTCGTGAGTTCGAGTCTCGACGGCACGTCAAATAAAAATATCTATCCCGAGGGCCGGTGAGAACTATCGCTCCGATTTATCTTGAGACAAATCTCCGCTCCTCCATTTGCTCATAAAAATATGTAAACACATTTTTATTTCGCTGCATTACGCGGCCTCACGACTATTTTTGCTTCGCAAAAAGTCGTGAGCCCAAACCCCAACGGGGCCTCACCAAAATAAAATACCTATCAGCCGATAGGTATTTTATTTTGGTGAGGCCGGTGAGACTTGAACTCACGACACCCTGCTTAAAAGGCAGGTGCTCTAACCAGCTGAGCTACGGCCTCAAATTGTTAATTGTATCGCGCACTAAGGCTATAACCCAAACCATAATGCATTCAAAATGGTTAGAGCAGCTGCTTTATAAACTATCTTACCGGCGACAAGCGCCTGGGCAGCTGAGCTACGACCTCAAATTGTTATAAATATAACTCTAAGAATATACCATTAATAGGGGTAGTTCGTCAATGTTTTGATTTTTTTTCTAACGATTGAACTGGTTTTGTCAGGAACAGGTCAAACACGGCCAATATCAGCCCTGCGCCAATGATTAATGTACGATTATTAACCAACCAGTCATAAACATTCGCCCCGACCCCCACGGGCATCAATATATGCCCCAGCGGCTCGATTAGAAAGGCAAATGCCAATAAAGTGAACATTGCTGCCCCGGCGACCCGCGCCAGATGATTTTTATATGTATATCCGTGGAATAACAGCACGAATGGAGGTAACATTATAATCGCTGCCATCACAATCGCAGATGTCATTGGCCCTTGCGGTATACCAAGACCACTAGCAACCATACCCAAATCATCACCCCAAACACTACTCAATATTGATCCAGCAGCTAGTGCCAACCCCAGTAAACCGAACCTACGTTTCGTCAAAAATGCTGCCACAAAAAGGGCGGTGGCCATAGCAATACATATTAGAATTACTTCCATAAGCACTATTATAGCACCGCCCCGATAAAAGCTATTAGTGTAGCTCCAAATTTATTATAAATATATCTCAGTATCCAAGTATGGATCAAACATAATTGAATCTAATGTATTAACTTTGAATTTATCTGCTATTTCGTTCCAATTAGTAGTGCCCCACCAGTTACTGGTCATATTAACAAGTGTACTGCCATTACCAACGCCCTGTTTGACATTCACCGTATTGCCAACAATATTATTCACACTTATCACATTGTTTTCCGAAGGACCCACGCCCCACATCGCGTCAAATTGGAAAGCCTGTGCATTATTTATCACTTTGTTGTAAAGCACGCTGGTATTATTAGCCCCATACAAAGTTACGCCGATCTTAGAATTTTGGAACGTATTACGCTGGACCGTGCTATTATCAGCGCCCCAGATATTTAATGCCATCCCCTTCGCTGTGACAATATTTGATGTTATACGGTTATAATCACAATTTTCGCCTATAAATATTGCGTCATTAGGGTTTACTATTGTGTTGCCTATAATGTTATTGTTCGTTGAGCCCTGTGTTTTACTACCACCAGTCATATATTCCGTGTTTTGAATGTTTATTGCATGCCATCCGCCGTACTGTGCCGTATTAGTAAATGTGTTACTAGAAATTGTATTATTGTTCGCTGCTACTGTCTTAATACCATAGAAATTATCCATGAACTTATTGTTTGTGACTGTTACATTGGTTGCTCTTTCTAGATACACCCCAGCTTTACCAAAAGCAGCATTTTTAATTACAAATCCCTTAATAATAGTCCCCGTTACAATCCCTTTAACTGTTATTGGGGTGCTCTCACTAGGGATGCCGCTGTTCCCACCAGCATTAATAATGCTAGTAAATCCTGCTGCGCCTTGTAAAGTAATTTTTTTACCAATTACTAATCTTTCGTTATAAGTACCAGGCCCTACTTTAATGGTATCTCCTGCTACCGCCTTATCAATTGCTGGTTGAATTTTAGAAAAACAATCAACATTTGGCGTTGGCTGTGGGATAGATCCCATTACAGTTCCGCAAGTTGTTACTGTTGGTGTAGGTTGCACTACCCCAATAGTTTTAGCATTCGCCGATTGCCCTATCAGAAATGATAGACATAGCGAACTGAATAATACAGAGAGAACAATTAAACCTTTAAATTTATTTAGCTTTAGCATATTACAAATAACTCCTGTTAATTAATGCAAATTCATTGTATCATATGCCATCACTTGACGCAATGGGTTTATTATTATCTAGGCACCAACTTTGTCTTTTTTGTTATTGCGTTTGGCGTTTTGTTCGATATATTCAATTATCGGACCAGCGACATTTCGTCCAGTCACCTTTTCGATACCGAACCCAGGGCTGGCATTTACTTCCAGCACCAATGGGCCGCGTTCAGATCGCATCATGTCAACACCTGCAACGTTCAATCCCATAGCTTTGGCAGCCTTTACGGCTACTTTCTTTTCTTCGTCTGTTAATTTGATAGTTGTACCTTCACCGCCTTTGTGTAGGTTTGAACGAAAATCATCATCCAGGCTTTGGCGTTTCATACTGGCAACCACACGGCTACCGACAACAAATGCACGGATATCAGTACCTGCAGATTCTTTGATGAATTCTTGCAACAAAATGTTTGTGCCGTCATCATTAGTTAGATAGAACGCCTGCAATACAGATTTGGCAGCCTTTTTAGTCTCGGCCAACACTACGCCATTACCATGGGTACCACGGGCCAATTTGATAATAACTGGCATACCGCCTAATTGCTCTAATAAGTCATCAATATCAGTTGTGTTGCGTGATACAACTGTCTTTGGGATACCAACACCTGATTTTGCCAATAACTGCAGACTGCGCAATTTATCGCGCGAACGATTAATCGCTATCGAGCTGGACACAGTGTAAACACCTTGCATCTCCAATTGACGTACGATTGCTGTGCCATATTTTGTCATATTACAAGCAATCCTAGGGATAACCGCGTCAAAATCAATCAGGTCTTCACCACGATAACTAACCGTTGGATGATTCTGTTCGATGGAAGCATAGCATTCGCGGTATTTTACAACCTTGACGCTGTGACCACGAGCAATAGCTTCTTCTTTTAATCGTTTTGTTGAATAATTTCCAGGACCATTTGATAGAATTACAATTTTCATATTAATTACCTTTCGTCCTTTTAATAGATTTTTCAATAAACTGTCGGGCAGTGTTTACGGTATAGCGACCTTTCAGGAAATTGCGACCCAACAGTATCGGGTACAACATCTTGCGTCGGTCAGCCAACGCGAATAGCACATCATAAGCTTGATTGCCTAACTCAAATTTTAACACAACCGCATACCTTTCTTGGTGCCCAGTTGTATTTTTCATTTTTGCATTCTTGAAATCTCCGGTCACGAACTCTTTACCGGTATATAGCGGGTTGTTTTCGTTGAACAATGTAAAGTGCAATTTGCCATCACGAACATAGATATTCGATGCATCGATTGACGAACTGGTAGCACCCGAATCAACCCTGGCAATCGCGCGCCTAATGTCATAGTCCGGCAATTTAATTCGTGCCAAACGTCCGATAGATGGTAGTTCTGGTAGTGACCTAAAAGTCTTTTTGGTAGTATCGCGAACAAACTGATGCTGTGACATCAGATACAAGACATTGCGATGTTCTGATATGCGCAGACAATTACCCGTTATCGATGTATGGGTATTCACAGTATCAACCAAGAAATTACCAGCCCACGAAACAGATTGCTCGGCCTCTTGTTCGATAGCTTGGCGAATCGTAGATTCATAACCACATATTTGAGCACATACCAAAAACTCTAATTTGTTATCTAGTGAAATATCATAATAATTATTTTTGATTAATCGTTCAATCTTTTTGCAGAATGTAATGAAATGCGCCGCGCGAACTCGCCTAGCGTAGAACCTAGATGCGCCGATAATAGCGTGAGTCAACAGATATATCTGTAATTTGATACTACGTTCGCGGTCGATTATCCCGGATTTTTCTAGGTTCTTGTAACCTGGTAGCAATTTTAATATCTCGCCCGGCGTCACTAGAACCGAACTAGACAGACTAATTTTGTCTTTGAAATAATTCTTTAACAGGTAAAAATAATTGATTGCATGAGTCGACATCAATCGAATCGAATCACCATCATCAATTAATTTATTGAACTGATCGATAAAGTCTTTGTCCGAAACATATTTGCGAATGAACGGACGAATATCTAGATCATAAACACTGTCACAGAAAACAGTTTTGAATAACAGTGCGTTATACAGCGACAATTTATCATGTTTTTCAAAAGCTTCTTTGCGAAATGCTTTTTTCTGATTTACACCCTGTGAGCGATTCGTGGCAGTCTCAACAATTTTCTGGATTCGGGCATCAATATCCGCATCTGTCAGACCAATGAAACTTTCCTGCATAATGTCCAATTGTTTACGCGCCCAATCATCACCATTCCACAACCACATCCTAGAAGCAAAGTGAAAAGCCTCGGACGAAATCTGATGGATACGGTTTTTGTAATAAGATTCGACTGCGCTAGGAACACCTACTTTTTTGACATGGTCGCGTTCAATTATCCAATCAACAATCGCATCCGCGACCCGAACACCAGTAATCGATTGGAAACCGTTTTCACCAAACCATTGCGGTGCGGTATTTACTTCTAGAACCGAATACTCGCCAGTCTCGGCGTTTCGGATAATGTCGACGCCACAGAAAGTAGCGTGGAACAACGAAGCAACTTTAGACGAAATCTTGCGAACCATATACAAAGTACCCGGGTCCAATTCGATACTACCACTAGCGCCTTTGGATATATTATTGATAAATTGATCGCCTTTGCGTTGTCGTAACAAAACGCCAATAGGCGCACCGCCGACGATAACCACACGCCAATCACCATCATTTGGGATAAAGCTTTGGAATACAAAATCGCTCAATTTACCAATAGTTTTAATATCTGACAATTCTTTGATCAATAATATGCCGTCACCGCGCGAACCAGCGTTTGGCTTTGCAATGATTGGCAATTTTAACAAACCATCATTGATAGCCTGTACCAATGCATCAGATTTTGCAAAACGAAATGTAGGAATGCTCCATTTGGCAGTCGCAGGTTCGTGTTGTAATATTTGCTGTTGATAGTATTTGAAATAAACGGCAGGGGATTCAAACACCGTGTCGCTAACGACAATCTTGTTTTTTAATGCTGATTTTAATGCTGGGCGTTCAGATCGTATGTCCAATTTGGAACTGCGCCATACAACTGCATCGCCTAATCTAGAACTAACCTTTTTTGTAGACACATCTAACGAATCGATACCTATAGTCTCGACTTCTAAACCTTTTCGTTTAGCGGAATCTATCAACTCTTGCTGATGAATGCCGTTTGGCTCTGCAATTATCGTCAATTTCATGCCACACCACCTTTCGATATGTTACAAATTACTGGTTAATATATAGTTTTTTGCCGGGTTAAAACTTAACAATGGCAAATTACCCATTTACTCCGATATAATAACATAGTATGCCCTGTTTTGTCAATACCAAAAGGCCTGATTAACAGATACCCTATTGACGGAAAGCCTGATCGTTTTTGATCATAGCGTCCACAACATTTGCCAACCGCCAATTTTGTGCGACAGCATCGCGTTGGTTGTCTTCTTGACTAACCAGAACTGGCTTGGCAACATTTATTTCTCGGACCAACATTCGAGGGCCTCGGCCGTCATTTGCGTCGCCTTTTATTAAATCCACTGCAAAGAAACCGCCAGGGGCATTGGTCTTTTTGATAATCCTATCCGCGACTTTATCGGCAATGTCCCAAGCTTCCTGTGGTACGCTGTCTTGATCTACATAGGCCCAATCGTCTTTTTGAATCCCTTCAAATAATCGAGCCGTTGCGTAATGTCGCTCACTTGCTGGTAGCTCAACACCGTTTACTACATAACAATACACTCTCAGCTCAGTGTTTTTAGAATTAGCCAGCTTTCGCTCACTGTCCTCATCAATCGCTACTAGGTCATCGGCTAGTGACATGCCCGGGACGTCTTCTTGGATTATTATATCTTTATTTTTTATGACTTTGTCATTGGCAATTTCTGCAGCAGCGAATTTAGATCTTATATTAAAAATAGCATTTGCAACTTCACTGCGTGCAACCTTATCAACATTCTATGACCCACCGCCAGATGAATCAGCCTTCACGAACAGGTTTTTGCCCTGCAACGTATTAGCAATCTCGGGGTCAAATGGCTCGCTAGCCGCGATCTTAACAGTTCTAGGCATGTATTCATGCGCCAATTCGTATTGATGCCATTTTGTATCCATTTCCCATAATTTTGGGCCATTGATTAACGGGATTTTTTCTTCCAAGCCACTAGACAATATGACCTTGGTTCGTTCGGCAGCTACTCCACTTTTACCTAACGCAAATTCTTGTAATTTGCCTAGTTTGCTACCACGGACATCAATTATAGGGTGAGCCAGGATGATATCTTGATCGACCTTGTCGTACGCACCAGCACTGCCTGGAACGATGACGGTCTCAATCCCGAATTTGTCGGATAGATTCTCGGTGAACAAGTCATTACCACGCTGAAAGGGTCGGTCTATTTCTTTACCGATAACATGAATGGCGACTTTTTCGGGTTCTTTCATACCTATCAGTATAACTTAAAACTGTTCCAATATATCGCGCTGTTTGCGAGACAGTCGTGTTGGTGTGTCGACAATAACGCTGATGATGTGCGGACCGCGGCGGTCGCTGTTCATATGCGGTACGCCATGCCCAGATAGTTTGAAATCAGTACCCGATTGCGTGCCAGCCGGAACTTTCATGCGAATGTTGCCGTCAACTGTAGCAACTTCAATTTCGGTGCCTAGGGCGGCTGCAATCATATCGATATGCTGTTCAGAAAGGATAATATCGCCTTCGCGGGTAAAATGTTTGTGGGCTCGAACTTGAATGTGAACATACAGGTCGCCTTTTTCACCGTTGCCGATGGCTTCGCCATGACCGCTCAGACGGATTGTTGCGCCGTCATCAATTCCGGCAGGGACTTTCAATTTGATAGTTCGTTTTGCTTTTTGAACGCCACGGCCACGACAGACTGTACAGGTTTTTTCAGGAATTTTACCGCGACCGCCACAATCTTCACAAGTAGTATTTTGCTGGATTGGCCCAAAAATCGTATTCATGACACGGTTAACCTGGCCAGCACCTTTGCAGGTTGGGCAGGTTTTTAATTCATAGCCAGGTTCGACAGTTGTGCCTTTGCAATGCTGGCAAACATCATCCATATCAATGGCGATTTTTTGCTCAACACCAAATACCGCTTCTTCGAAAGTCAGTTGCAATGTTACTTCAACATCACGGCCACGTTGCGGACCTCTTTGCCGGCCACTCGCACCGCCGCCAAAGAATTGACTGAATATATCACCGAAACCACCTTCGCCGAAATCAAAATTAACATTCTGGCCATTAAACCCACCGAACGGATTACCGCCACCGCCGCTGTTGCCACCAACCCCTGCGTGACCGAATTGGTCATATCGTTGGCGTTTGGCGCTGTCTTTTAATACTTCGTAAGCTTCGCTAGCTTCTTTAAATTTGGTTTCATCACCACCTTCTTTATCGGGGTGGTGCGCAACTGCCGCTTTGCGATAAGCTTTTTTAATCTCATCATCTGAAGCGGTTTTGGATATTCCTAAAATTTCATAATAATCGCGTTTTGCCATATATCACCTTTTAATTTTTTAAAGCTTGGGTGAGGCTCGCATGGATGCAAGCCTCATTATAACAAAACTTTGATTTATTTTTCGTCGACGACTTCGCCTTCTACGGCTTCGTCATCTTTTTTATCAGCCTGGCCATCCTTCGCTGAAGCTTCGGACGGTTGCGCTTCACTAGCTTCGCTAGCTTGCTTATACATTTTGGTACCAATTGGCATAATCGCATCGGATAATGCTTTAGCGGCAGCTGTTAGTTCGTCTTTATCTTCGCTGGTTTGGTGCTTTTTGGCCTCTTCGACTGCATCGGTGATGACTTTTTTATCTTCGTCACTGACCTTGTCTTTGAATTCGTCTGGCATTTTTTCAGCTTGATAGATTGCGCCTTCTAGAGCGTTACGAGCGTCGATTAATTCGCGCTTTTTCTTGTCATCTTCGGCGTGCATTTCAGCTTCTTTTTGAGCTTTTTCAATATCTTCTTTGCTCATGTTACCGCTGTTGCTGATAGTGATACTTTGCTCTTTGCCGGTGCCTTTATCTTTGGCGCTAACATGCAAAATACCGTTGGCATCAATATTGAATGTGACTTCAATTTGTGGGATACCGCGAGGTGCAGGTGCAATACCGTCCAGGCTGAATCGGCCTAGTGACTTGTTGTCAGCAGCCAATTCGCGTTCACCTTGAGTTACATGGATTTCAACTTGCGGCTGATTGTCAGCGGCAGTACTGAATGTTTCAGATTTAGATGTTGGAACAGTAGTGTTTCGTTCGATCAATTTAGTTGCGACACCGCCCATAGTTTCAATACCTAGAGATAATGGAGTAACGTCTAGCAACAGCACATCTTTGACATCGCCGGCTAACACGCCACCTTGGATTGCAGCACCTAGGGCCACAACTTCATCCGGGTTGACACCTTTTAGTGGGTCTTTGCCAAAGATTTCTTTGACTTTTTCAACCACGATTGGCATACGGGTCATACCACCGACCAATACGACTTCGTCGATTTCACTAGCTTTTAATTTTGCATCTTTTAATGCTTTTTTAACTGGTTCGGCTAAACGGTCGATTAGATCAGCGATTAATTCTTCCAATTTGGCACGAGTCAATTTGTATTCAAAATGCTTTGGACCGTCAGCGTCAGCTGTTAGGAACGGCAGATTGATTTCAGTTTCGTTCGTTGATGACAATTCTTTTTTAGCTTTTTCGGCTTCATCTTTCAGGCGTTGCATCGCAGCTTTATCTGATTTCAGATCAACACCTTCGTTGTTTTTAAACACTTCTAGGAAATGGTTGACGATTCGGTTGTCAAAGTCTTCACCACCTAGGTGAGTATCGCCATTGGTCGATTTAACTTCGAACACGCCATCACCTAATTCTAGGATTGAAACATCGAATGTACCACCACCTAGGTCAAATACGGCGATTTTTTCTTCTTTTTTGCTGTCCAGGCCGTAAGCTAGCGCAGCAGCAGTTGGTTCATTGATAATTCGTTTGACTTCTAAGCCTGCAATTTTACCTGCATCTTTGGTTGCCTGTCGTTGAGCATCATTGAAATATGCCGGAACAGTGATGACCGCTTCGGTAACTTTTTCGCCTAGGAAAGCCTCGGCGTCAGCTTTAAGTTTAGACAATATCATTGCTGATATTTCTTCTGGTGAATAATCTTTATCGCTCATTTTAACCGCTACGCCATCGCCTTTTTTGACGATTTCGTATGGCATGATGTCTAGGTCTTTTTGGACTTCGTCATCTGTAAACTTACGACCAATTAGGCGTTTAACGCCATAAATTGTGTTTTTTGCATTTGTAACGCGTTGGCGCTGAGCAACTTGCCCGACCAATCGTTCGCCTTTTTTATTGATAGCCACAACACTTGGTGTAGTGCGGTTACCTTCAGCATTAGCGATGACTTCTGATTTACCCGCTACCATATACGCAACAGCGCTGTTAGTGGTCCCCAGGTCGATTCCGATAATTTTACCCATAAATTTATATCTCCTTCTTATTGTTACTTAAGTATCTCTTAATGTTTATAATCATTTGCTTATACACTTCTGGCATATCGCGTGTTTTCTTTGACTCCAGCAATACAAATTGTGCTAAATCCGATAATTCGAATCTAGAATAAGCCCCCTTAAGTTCACAAGGCCCTGTTCGGTCCCCCTGATCATCACAATCATAATAATCAACCTTAATTTCATATGTGCCACAGAAACTATGTGTTATAAAATCATAGGATTTCGACATGCCAGACCCAATATCTACTGGGCCATGAGCCGAAAAGTATAATTGCCGATGAGATTGTGGCAAATCCTCTGTACTTATGAAATAATGACAGGCACTTATTAGATTTTTAAGTAAGTCGTCTAATTCCAACTCCCCACTAAGCTCAATCTTTGTAGAAACCCCATCATTTAAGAATGTCACTGATGACATCCCGGACGCAAGGTTGCTAATTATATTGATATTCATTTATTTGCCCCTATTCTAAAATGTTTAATATCTTAGTTACATCAGCACTCTATCAATTAGACTGCCAATAAGTCCATTATAAATCCCCTGGCACTCGTATGTCAAGAGTGCTAGAAATAGATTTTTACAGATATAAATTGCTAACTGTTACTATTTTGTAAGAACTCGCCGGCGCGTTGGGCGATTTCAGCAGATTCGTCGGTGGCGACGACTAGGATTGGCTTGCTGGTGGAGGTGCCAACATTGGTAATTTCTTTTGGCTCAAATGCATTATCATTTACGGCTTTGTCATTTTGCAGGCCCAGATAGCCTAGATTTGCCAGTACTCGTTCACGAATGATGAATGATCGTTCCCCGATGGTTGCGGTGAAAATCAGCGCATCAACCCCACCCATGCTGGCAGCCATCTGACCGATAGATTGTTGGATACGATATACGAATAATTGTAATGCCAGTGTGGCTCGCTCGTCACCTGCTGTCTCGCTAGATAATAACTGCCGAACATCGTCGGACGTACCGCTGACACCGATTAGGCCGCTTTTTTTGTTCAAATACTGTTCTAGGCCGTTTTCGTCCAATTGTAATTCACGTTTGATAGCTAGGGCTGCCGCAACATCAATACTGCCGCTACGAGTTGACATCATTAGACCTTCTAGTGGCGAATAACCCATGGTTGTTTCAACGCTTTTGCCATCCACTATGGCTGTAATACTGCTACCGCTGCCAATATGACAGATAATCATTTTAGGAGCCAACTGATTAGCCGCGACTAGTCGCCGTACAACCGAACCAACTGATACACCGTGATAACCATAGCGTTTGATGCCAAATTTGGTCGCTAGTTCCGTATCAATGGCATAATGTTGTGCCCAAACAGGTTTGGTATTATGAAATGCGCTGTCAGATATAGCGACAATCGGGATGCCAACAAAAAATGCGCGTAGATGTTGGATTTCGGATAATGCCGTTGTGATATGCAGCGGTGCTTTTGGTTGTAAAGCAGTCAACTCTGCTACTAAATCATCTGTTACTAATCGATCAACCGTAAAACTGTCACTAGGCGCAACTACACGAATACCAACAGCCGACAGATTGTCAGATTCGCCAATAATTCCATATTGATGCAGTAATGGCAGAACATATCTAGAAACATTGGATAGGTCCGGGTCTGGGCAGTGCGCGGATTTTTTCTCGCCGTTATAATCGACCGCACCAACAACTGCGCCATTATCAAATTCAAAATGAACAGTCGCGCGTTTTACACCATCAGCAAACAAACCGTATTTACGGCTGGCACTGCCAGGATTAACAACCAGTATTAACGATTCAGCCATGTCTAAATTATACCCTTTTTCTGTTTATGTTTAACTATCTGCAACTATAATATCACGATAGGCGTAAGGTGATAAGGTTTTGATTGAGATTTGGGGTTTGGGGCATCTGGAAAAGCCCGGATGGTTATGAGTTAGGATTTCCTGGAGTGTCGAGGACTGTTTGAGCCCTTAAAAGGTTTAAGGCGCGAGTTTCGCAGACACCCAAGAAAGACTAACTCATAAACAATCCGCGGGTTTGAAGCCGCCCCGAGAGTTTTTCGGTTCCTGTTTTGCGGTCAAAAAGGAACTGGTCTTTGGTTCTTTACCAAAAGAAAGAACAAGGTAATTTGTAGTTTTTATATAATCTACTTCCTAGTGACTTTGACCATTGCGTGACGAATCGGTGTACCGTTCAATGTATAGCCTGGCTGTAACTCTTCGGCAATAATTTCTTGTTCGCCAGTAGCTTCTTCGTCTATCTGGATTGCATCATGCAAGTCCGGGTTGAAAGCAGTGCCAGGTTGAGATTTAATCCGTTGCACGCCCATATCACCTAGGGATTTTTCTAGATTTTTGACCAAGCCAGCAACACTTTGTGCCCATTTATTCTCGGCTAATTCTGCGGGCAGATAAGCAATCGCACGTTCGATATTGTCGATAACTGGCAATAATTTCAAAATCGTGACGATTTGACCGGATTCGCGAGCCGTAGTTTTTTCAATCTCGGCACGTTTCATATAATTCTCAAAATCCGCCCGAGTCCTCTGCAAATCAGCCGTCAATTCCCCAAAGGCCTGTTCGACCTCAATATCCCGTTTTGTTTTCTTTATCTTGTCTGTCATCTTAATTATTCCTTTTATTATTTTCTTTGAAATTTATTCTGTAATCTGTAATCTATAATCTTTATTCTGACTTATTGAGCATTTCTTCTAGTGTTATGCCGGCATGTCGCACTAGACGCATAACTTTTTTGTATTTTTGCCTGGTCGAACCCAACACGCCAATGTAACTACGGTCACTGTATGGTGAACGATAACGGCTGACTATCAGGCTAACACCGCTGCTGCCACCAATTGGGTTTTCGGATCCGATATAAACATTCAATGGCTCGTTTGGAGCTGCTTCACGCAGCCACGGCTCCAGATTGTCCAATAACCTCGCAACAGATTGGACATGATCGGTATTAGTAAATTCAGGTTGTGAAAACAAGTTGCCAATACCGCTCATATATAATTCGTCACCGATAGTCGCTAGCCCTAAATTATGAGTCAATTCAACCAATGAATCAACCACACTACGGATAGTCCTGTCGGCGTTATTGCCCTGTATGGCGACACGAGATTCGATCATACGAACACCGCTACGATCCAATTTTGGAATATCATCGATTTCGGCATTGTTAATCATATTTACATAGAACCGATAGCCAGCATCTGTCGGGATACGCCCGGCGCTAGTGTGCGGTTGAGCTATCAGGCCCATTTCTTCTAATTGTGCCATCTCGCTACGAATCGTAGCGCTGGACACACCAAAAAGGTTGGCTAGCATAACACTGCCAACTGGTGCCGCAATCTCGGCATGTTGCTCGATAATCGCAGCCAATATACGAACTTGACGCTCTGTCATAGCCCACATTATACCGTTCACTAGCACTCCGTGTCAACGAGTGCTAGGCGGCATTAGCACCACGGCGGCGATTCTTACCGGCGCCAAATTTGCGATCGAATATATCACCGCCCCAGAACCCTAATGTAATCGCAACCGCCAACAAATAAAACGGCACGGGTGTTTCGAACCAAGATTTGTGTAATATATCATCGGTAATATTGCCTATTAGATTCTGCGATTGCCCAGTTACCTGAACTGCGGCTTGAACCACAGCTTCGCGACCATCAGCGTCTCGGACCCGCAAAACGATATTATAAACGCCGGCGCGATCATAACTGAACGCCTCGGTTTTGTAAATCTGATTTGGCAGACTCAACAATGTATCAGCCGAATCATCACCCCAATCAATACTGACCGCATATGGTGGCGCACCACCCCATACAAAGAAACCAATAGTTTGAGATTGTCCAGCCGCAAATGTTCGTGGAATACAAACGACAGCCACTCGAACTTCACCGCCAACCGATAGGTCTGCTAGTTTATAAACATCACAACCGGTTACATCAGGCAATACGCCTGGGGTAATCGATGGAATTGATGGCAGTTCGGGAGCCGGAGCTGCCGGTTCAAAAACTGGGGCGGTAACTGTCAAATAAACGACCACGACAGGTGTAATTGGTCCTGGTTGGTTCAGACTGTCATAGTTTAATGCATTAATAGTATTGTTGCCTGAATGTAATTGAACCTGCAATACGAATATTCCTGCGCTGGTGCAAATAGTCGATCCGGCTAATTGCCCGTTATTTTTTACCACAACAAATAGTCCACTGCCACAGGTACCCGAAACTTCAACCAAGTTTTGATCAACCAAATTTACGCCACTAACAGGCGCCGAAATCGTCGCACCGACAGTCGGTGCCGAACCAGCGACAGTGGCGGTAACGGTAACATCATTAGTCACCTGCAATGCCCTAGACATGCTATCACAGGCTAGCAGAAACAGGCCAACAATCAACAATATAATTAGCAATGATATGTGTGAAGTATGGCGATGGTGCAGAACCTTGCCAGTATGTTTATGTGTAATCAGGCGCAAATGACGCACAACGGGAAATTTAGCCCAAACAGTAGCGACTGATTTATTTTTTCTGGTTTTTTGTTTTTTTGATTTTTGGTTCATTTTTGGCTTTTCTAATTATGTAGTTATTATACACCTTTATTAATCTGATTAGTATGAATATAACGGTTGCGGATAAAAATAACGCAGCCAAGATTAATTTATAAGGAATAACCCAAAATTCAGCCGTAGCAGTAATTGCCTGTCCCGTCGTGCCATAACCCAATGTCAAACTGGCCTTATAACGACCGAACATCCAATCTTTGTTCAAATCACCTTCAAATCGCCGGATACTAGACGGCAATACATTGCCTTTTTCGGCATTGACTGGGATTGTCGATACCAGACCACCAAACATATCGTGCACCTCGATGACACCTGTTGGTTTGACATGGATATTGCCGTCATTTTGGATGCGAGTAACGAATTTTATGGGAGAGTTTTCAAAAAACCAGCTTTGTTTGTCGCCAGCCGCAGTATAAAATGACGCTAAATTAGCACTTTCATTAATTACTCCATCTACTCGGATTAATATCAACACGCCAGCGCTAGCAGCTAGACCAACGCCGTTATCTGCAACTTCTGGCGCACTACCAGAAAATCTAACCACACCATAATGCCCACCTGGTTCAGCGTCATCGGGAATAGTTATCTGGACATTTATAACCGTTGATTTGCGTGATTTTAATGTAAATTCTGGGATCATCTGAACCCAAGTTTTGATTGATGCCGTAGGCGGCAGGCTACCGGTCAAATCAACCTTCGGAGACCCGCTTTCATCGGCCGCACCAAAATCATCAGTTGATGATGTGTAATTCAATTGCGATGCCGTAACATTCATAACATCCAGATTGACATTGTAGGTTTGACCCCTGGCAGCGTTTAATTCTACCAACGCCGGACTGATCTCAATCCCCTGAGCAGCATTAGCAGCTGGGTTCGGGTCCAACGCACTAGCTGATTTTGATAGAAATGCACCAAAAACAAAAACCACCGCGATGATTACAAATATTTTTCTAAATAACTTCATAGACCTTTTCTAAAAATTAGCAGTCGCAACATATGTCAGCACCGTCGAATAAGCACC
>JBAXFD010000004.1:0-31731 GCA_037140095.1 Candidatus Saccharimonadota bacterium | reverse complement strand
GTATTAAACGCGAAATCAAAGACGCAACCAAAGCTTTTATCGCTAAGCCTAGTGCCAAAACGCTAAGCGCCGCTCAAAGCGAACTAGACACCGCTGTTAAAAAAGGTTTGCTAAAGAAAAACACTGTCGCCCGCCGAAAAGCACAACTACACAAAATCGCAAAAGCTGCCGGTGCCAAATTAGACTCTGGCAAAAAAGCTGCCGTTAAGACCGCTGCTAAACCAGTAGCCGCAAAGACAGCCACTAAACCTGCTGCTAAAAAAGCCGTAGCTAAAAAACCAGCTGCAAAAAAATAATCTAGATTAGATATAAAATGGCCCCATCTGGGGTCATTTTTATATGTTAGCGACTTTTAGCAATGCGCTCTCAACCAATACCCAAGGTTCGGCTTTGGACACCTTGATATCATCATCTAGCGTCACAAATATATCTACCAGGCGTTTTACTCCCCTGGCACCGACTTTTCTAGCGACTGACGACAGTTTGGACACCACGAATGGATGAATGCCAAAATCTTTGGCAACATTATCTGTTCGCTCGGCTGATGAAATCGCCGCTAATTGGAAAACTTGAGCCGACAATAATGCTATTAATCTGAAAGCATCTTCGGATTGCTCCAACACTCGTAGCATGGATTTTAAATGAGCCCTATCACCACGCAGCGCTGTTTCAAACAGGTTGAATACGCTTTCAAATGGATTCAGATCAATAACATCAGTAATAACTTCCACTGTTACAGTGTCTACTAGGGCCAGTTTTTGCAGCGCGTGAAATAACTGCCATTGATCGAAACCCACCCTGTTAACTAGTGCTTGAATACATTTATTATCCATGGCTAGGCCCATCTTGTTAGCCTCAGCGCTTACCCATTTTTCAACGCTGACCACGTCACGATCTGAAAAAGGCTGTAATTCGCGTATAGTCGCGGCATTTTTTAACGCTTTGAAAGTGACTGTGCGTTTGTCAGGTTTCGGTTCTACCAACACCAGATGGATGTCATCGGATACCTTGTCTAGCCAACTACCAAACACCGGCCAAACCGATTTGTTCTGGACCAAACCGCGAATAACAACAACTCGCGCTGTGGCGAACAGACTAACGCCCATCAATATATCTGGTAAATTCTTTAGCTGTAATGCCCCACCATCAATCTTTTCAACATTACCATCAAAACCACTGGCAATTTCACCCAGTGCCCGCTCGATTTCAAATGAATTCTCCCCAATTAGTAGCGTTATCATTAATTACTATTATAACAGGATAACGCTGAGTGGATTTTAGATTTTAGAAGAATCACAAACTGCAAACGCCTAATCACACCGTACTAAGGCGATTCTTGAGATTTGAAATTTTGCAACTATACTATAATCCAAAATCTAAAATCTATAATCTACTTGTCCACCTGGCAGGCTGGACATACGTGCGTGCCACGGCCGGCCACACGAATTTTGACAATCTCGGTACCACATCGTGGACATTCCAAGCCCTCACGCCTAAACACTCGGGCAAAATCCATATAACTACCCTTTTTACCTTCGGCATTAACATAATTTCGGTTAGTAGAACCGCCTTTATCAATCGATAGATTCATAACTGCACGGACTTCGGTATATAATTTTTTGAATTCAGCGTTAGTAATCGAGCCAACTAATCGACTGGGGTGTGTTTTAGCACCCCACAATGACTCGTCAGCGTAAATATTGCCAACTCCTGCAATAACCGATTGGTCTAGCAATGCGGCCTTTATAGTCGTCCTAGCGCGTCGTTTGAATCTGTCAGCGAACTGAGCAGCGGTAAAGTCAGCCTCTAATGGTTCTGGACCAACGCGTTTCATAAAATCAATATTCGGAACTTCAACTGTCGGCATCAACCTGACCCATCCGAATTTACGCTGATCGTTAAAATACAGGTGCGAACCATCACTAAACTCAATCGTAACGCGCGTCGATTTATCGGGTAAATTGCCAATCAAACTATCATTAGGATGACCCGCCCCGAACCGCGAAAAATCTTCAACGAAAACCAATTGCCCAGTCATTTTCAAATGCACGACCAGCGTATAACCAGATGACAGGTCTATCATCAACACCTTTGCACGGCGACGAACGGCCGTGACCGATGCGCCAACCAAAAAAGCCTGCACGTCAGCAGGGCTATTAGGAAAAGACCTTGGGTTATCAGAATTAGCAGAGACTACTGCCCTACCGATAATCAATTTATTTAACCCGCGCTTTACGGTTTCGACTTCGGGCAATTCTGGCATTTTAGTCCGATTACCAGATTTGGCTGATAAGATTTTCTGATTCAGGGATTTGTGCGGTGAACAAACTCATCAACTGATCTAGACTAGCATCCAATGAACCTTTGGACCCTGAACAAGTCGAAGTCCATAATTGCTTAGTATCTTTGTCGTGGGCAAAAACTTCAAAATTATATACATATCCCGACGCACAGACACCTCGTAGGTCATTTTTGTCACCCGTTAATTCTGTGCCTTTGACTAAATTGGCCTTGTACAGAGCAAAAACGAATTGTTCGTAAGCTTTGATATTATTGCCCAATGATATCTTGTCAGTCTGATTATTGGCATAACCTGAATAAGTAGTGACCTGACGGGCACCAGCATTAATCTTGATCTGATATGAACGGAATGCCTCATCCGCAACTAGTGGGCCACGAACCGTCAATATGACTTGATGTTCTGGGTCCGAGCTTAGCAATGCTTCTTTGGCAATATCAGCCTGGGACATAGTAGTATCGGTACTGGTCGAGAAAAAGACCGCTCGCGCCAATGACACCAACCCGGCAATAGCAATCGCAATGATAATTAGTATCAACGCAATTGGGATAATTTTAGTGTTTTTATAACTCACCATAGCTATATTATAGTATTCTTACGGTGTAAAGTCAACTACATACCTTCCCAACAAGAACCGATACTGACGTCAACTTTTAATTTCACAGCCAATTCTGGGGCGATGCCTTCTAGTGTTTCACGTAACAGATCTGATACCTTATCAACATTTGCAACCGGGCATTCAATCAATATACTGTCGTGGACCTGCAATATCTGGTCACCTAGGCTACCTAGGCGTTTGTCCAATTCTATCATTGCTAGTTTCATTAAATCGGCTTCTGTACCCTGTATCGGCATATTGGCTGCGGCTCGTTCAGCACCTGAACGCACCATGAAATTACTGCTGAGGACATCTGGCGTTGGTCGGCGTCGGCCGAAATACGTTTCGACATACCCATCAGTGCGCGCTTTGTTCAACGTATCATTGATATATTTACGGATAGGTTTACGGACTTCAAAATATTGGTCAATGAATTTCTTTGCCTCAATGAAACTCATATCTGTCGCCGCGCTCAGCCCCTGTGGGCTCATGCCGTATAACACACCAAAATTAATCACTTTGGCATTACGGCGCTGATCTTTGGTAACGGACTCTATTGGTACGCCATATGCATCGGCCGCTGTTTTGGTATGGATATCAATATCACGGTCAAAATCATCTATCATGTCCTGGTCACCCGCCAACACGGCAGCCAATCGCAATTCAAACTGCGAATAATCGGCGCTAACAAACGCATTCCCCTTTTCGGGTACGAACGCACTACGAATCTGCCGGCCCAGGTCGGAACGAATTGGAATATTTTGCAGATTTGGATTCGTACTGCTGAGGCGCCCGGAACTAACAACATCTTGATTAAAAGTCGTGTGAATGCGGTAATTCTCATCCATAAGTCGCGGCAACGCATCAACATAGGTGTTTTTCAACTTTGCGATTTCTCGGGTTTTTTCAATCAATTCGACGATTGGATGCTGGCCGCGCAGTTTGTCCAATTCTTTTTGGCCGGTACTATACCCCGTTTTACCTTTTTTAATCCCCGCCGTTGGTAATTGCAATTTGGTAAATAACACTTCAGATAACTGCAATGGGCTGGCGATATTAAACTCATGCCCAACCATTGTATAAATTTGTTGTTCTAGATCGATGTATTCATCTGCAAACTCCATGCTCATTTTCTTTAAAATGACTGGGTCGATTTTGATACCCTTATGCTCCATTTCAAACAGAATATAAGTTAGCGGGAAATCAAACTCGCGTGCAATCCGCGCTATTTTTGGGTCAGCTTCAAACGCAGCAATCTGCTGATGGTAAATCTGCCAAATCGCAGTTATATTCGTCTGTGGGCTATCAATAATCTCGCCACCAGTCAGCCCAGTCAATGACCTATCACGGCGCAATGGATTAATTAGGAACGAGGCCTGGTTAATGTCATGTAATTCGTCAAAACGCACGAATACACCTTGCGCTGCCAGCTGATGATATAAAATTTTAGTATCATACCCAATAACAGTCGCTAGTTCTAATACGCGCCAAACACTTTTGTCCAAAGTTTTAATATCAGCATGCATCAATGCCTTGTCATCTAATGACAACCACAATACATCACCATCAATATACATTACTACCGGGCCATTTATTGCTAAAGTTTCCGGCCATTTAACTTCATTCAATAACTTTGTTTCGGACTGCGCAGCAATAGTAATTGGCGTTTCAATGCCGTGAATGCTCATATGTTTTGGCAAACGCCTGACCAGTGAGGCAAATTCCAATCGCTGTAATATCGCCGCAACCTTGTTCAGATCAATATCATTAATATCAGCCACGTCCCAATCCAATTCTACCGGCGCCTCATCCCAGATTCGCCCGACTTCGTGGCTCATATATGCCATCTCCTTACCATCAGCTAGCTTTTTGGCGACAGTTGGTTTGATTTTATCTAGATTGGCATAAACCCCGTCCAGCGTCCCGAATTCTTGTAACAAACTAGTCGCTGTTTTCTCGCCAACCCCGGCAACACCTGGTAGATTATCAGACGCATCGCCTTTTAGCGATTTTAGATCCAGAAACTGTTCGACGTTGATATCATATTTTTGTTCAAAGTATTCGACATCGAACTCTTCTAAATTCGCCAATCCATTCTTCAGTGCATAAACTTTTACCATCGGCCCGACAATCTGTAATGCGTCTAAATCGCTAGTTATCAAACAAGTTTCAACACCTTTGGCGGCCGCCTGTTTAGCAAACGCACCCAATATATCATCGGCCTCGTAATCGTCCAATTCATACAACGGCCAACCAAACGCTCCCAACAATTCGTGCAATATCGGAATCTGGGCGTAAAAATCATCTGGAGCTTTTTTGCGGCCGGCTTTATATTCTGGATAAATCTCTTTGCGTTTGCGAATATTAGTCCCCTGTTTGTCCCACGCCACGGCCACATAGTCAGGTTCTAGTTTTTTGATCAATTCAATTGCCAGTGATGCAAAGCCAAACACACCGCCAGTTGGCGTGCCGTCGCCTAGCGCCAGATTTGGCATCGCATAATAACCGCGGTAAAAAACCGATTTTCCGTCAATAACTGCCAACCTTTTTGTCATATCACCAGTATACCGCAATTCCCCGCTCAATAGCTAACAGATTAAAGCTTAAGCGCTAATTGACAGATAAGCTAAAGTGTGATAGTATCGATACAAATAATTCAACAAAAATAAAAACATCAAGGAACCTTACAAAAATATGGAAAACGATCCCGATTCAACCACAGCCCCACTCTCTCCAGAAGAAGATAAAAAAGAGTGGTCGGCGTTCAAAAAAAAGATTGCTGCCTTAGCCATAACATTAACCATGATGTTCAGTGCTGGTGCGACAATTGCGGCCAACGAAAAAGGCGTTAAAAGTGAGCTAGAAAATAATGACTCAACAAAGGTAAATGTTGGCCTACATGATATAAAACCCGGACCCGAAACAATCCCTGGGTTTGGTGTCAGCATCCCAACAGGCGAAGATAATGTCGCCGAATCACTAACAGAGCAAAAAGTCATTGAGACCGAAGTACAATTAATGAAATATGCTCGCCTATTTGATGCAGACCCTGCTGCTCTAGAAATAAACGGCCTAGACATGATACCAGGTGTTGCCGACCAAATCATTGCATTACAGGCAAACGGATTCACTATTAATAAAATCTCCGTTATTGGTCATGCGTCTGACGAAGCTATCTCAAAGGGAGATGGTAGTGGTCTTGGTAGAAATGACATTGAAAACGTCCGCCTGGCCGACAAACGCGGGCATGCCGGAGATGACCTACTAGCCGAAGCTCTAACTCAAAAAATAGGTGCAGCAGAAGCGCAAAAACTTGCAGACGTAACAGTTGTCGAAAAAGGCATTGAAGTCCGCGACGACGCACAAGCCGAAGCAATCGATAAAATGGCTGAATCTTTGAACATGACGACAGTAGAATTGATCGGCAAATATAACACACACCCCGAAACGTTATCGCCTGAAGCAAAAGAAGTACTAGATGGTCTAAAAAGTGATCGATTTGTCCGATTTGTTATCGAATCGTCACGAGAAGTAACAGATGAAAATGGCGACAAATCTACAGAGATAGTTATTATCCCTATATTAATACCTGTGTTCAAACGTCGCAAAAAAGAACCAGAACCTGGCCCAGAGCCAGAACCAACTCCTGGCACCCAGCCTAACCCCGAGCCCGAACCATTCATAACTTATGGGCCTCGACGTATCCCATTAGTCGGCACTGTCCATGAAGGCCCATACGTGCCAGTTATAGATAAGCCTGAACCTGCGCCTGTGTTCAAACAACCCGAATCAACCCCTACCCCAGATTTCATACCCCCTGTCTCTAATGGCTACCAATCACAACCAAAAGATGCAATCTTTAATGAGAGCGCCAAATCACAACCAGGCTACGGCACGGTCACCGAACGAATAAACCAACCAGATACCAGTAACGCCCACTACGACAAAGGTAGCGGTGGCATGGCCAACTCTCGTCGCCACACCACGCATCGTGGCAACTCACATTAATCTATAACAAGGTAGGCATATGATACATAACCACAACGTCAAAATAATCGCATTCGTCGGCCTGACTGGGTCGGGTAAAAGCACGGCTACTGATTACATCGTTGGGAAAGGCTACCCCAAAGTTTACTTTGGCGGTGTCGTATTAGACGCCATGACAGCAGCGGGCCTAGAACATACCCAAGAGAACGAACAGCCTTTCCGTGAAGAATTACGGGCCAAAGAAGGCAATGATTTTGTTGCTCAAAGGATTATCAAACAAATCCACGACCTGATCAACGCCGGCCAACATCGTATCGTGGCCGATGGGTTGTATTCGTGGACCGAATATAAAACATTGAAACACGAATTTGCTGGTGAAATAACAGTAGTAGCAGTCGTAACCCCTAAAAAACTACGCCATCATCGCCTAACCAACCGCCCAGTCCGTCCCCTATCTCAATACGAAGTCGACCAACGCGACTGGTCCGAAATTGAAGAATTGGAAAAAGGCGGACCAATTGCGATTGCCGATCATTACATCATCAATGATGGTGACCTAGAAAAATTGCACCGAAATATCGATGCAATGCTTCTGGAAACTGATTTTGCTTCTTAGCCTATTAACCTAGATATTCGTGCAGTTTTTTCGCATCTTTGTGTTTGCGAAGTTTTGCTAGTGCCTTGGCTTCGATTTGGCGGATACGTTCGCGAGTGACTGCGAATTCGCGGCCGACTTCTTCTAGTGTATGGCTTTTGCCGTTTTCTAGACCGAATCGCATTTTGACGATTTTTTGTTCACGATCAGATAGTGATGATAGCACTGATTGAACCTGTTCTTTCAATAATTGTGAAGTAGCAGATTCTTCAGGTGTTACGCTGTCGCCGTCTTCAATAAAATCACCCAATACTGAATCTTCGTCTTCACCATCACGGCCGACACCAGCATCTAGTGATGTGATATCTTGTTTGATTTTGATAACGTATTCAACCTTTGATGGTTCCATTTCTAATTCTTTGGCCAATTCTTCGATGGTTGGTTCGCGGTTCAATTCTTGGGTCATGCGACGTTGAGTACGTAGCAATTTGTTGATGGTTTCAACCATGTGGACCGGGATACGAATTGTGCGGGCCTGATCGGCAATAGCACGTGTAATCGCCTGGCGAATCCACCAAGTCGCGTATGTCGAGAATTTGAAACCCTTGTCTGGGTCAAATTTTTCAACGGCGCGCAATAAACCGGTATTACCTTCTTGTATCAAATCTAGGAAATCTAGCCCGCGACCACTGTAGCGTTTGGCAATAGACACAACTAGGCGCATATTGGCTTCGGCCATTTTGTCCTTTGCCTTTTTGTCCCCTGCTACGACACGTTGCGCCAATTCTAATTCGTCTTCGGAATTTAATAGTGGGATTTTACCGATTTCGCGTAGGTATAATCGGACGCTGTCATCGCTGGCATCGTCAAAATATTGACCTTTGTTCAAAGTTTCTTCGTCGTCTTCTTCTTCATCTTCTAGATCGGCTAGATCTGGCTCATCAATACCGACTAGTGGGCCGGCAATTTCTTCTAGTAGCGCTGGATCTAGCGCTTCGATATCTTCTAGGGTTACTTCTTCGATTGCATCGTCAATAACAATTTTATCTTTTACCACTTTGAATCTCCTTTATAATTTGGTTTAGCTTGCCTCTGATTTCACCTGCGCGCACATCATCACCCGAATTTTCTGCATCACGCAGTTGTTCGGTCAGATGATCTTTTTGTCTTTGTTTTTGCCCTTCTACAACTTGGCGGAGCAATCGAGCTGCTTCGAAATAACGGTCTTGGTCATTCCAATCAGCGTAACGAGCGTCGGCCCTTAATAATAGTATTTTTACATAGGTATCGTGATTTTGCAACTGTGAGGGCGTGTCTTTGACCAATTTGCCCCCATATTCGGCCAGGTATTTAACAACTGACTGCCTGTCTTCGCCAAAGAAAGCCTCTGGGTCAACAGTTCTAAACAAGTCGTGAGTTGCGCCATCAATCAAAGCCAGTGCCAGTAGATTGTCTTGGTACGAAGCTGGGTCTTGGGTGGTTATGGTCTGGACAACAGCGGTTTTATAGCTTTTGGACGGCGCAGACAGTGCGCTGTCTAATTTATCCTTTAATGCTTCTATGGAAGATTCGCTGTATTTGGCGATTTTGCCGATGTAATGTTCTTGTTCGACGGGGTCAGCCAACATTCGAACTACGTCTAAGGCTGCGGTTGTAAATCGGCGTTTGCCAGCAGCAGATTGTAGATCTTCGCGCAACGAATACTGTTTGATAACCCAATCGATTGCCGGAACGGCGCTGTCGATTGCTTTCTGCCACAGTTTTGGGTCTTGTTTGATCAATTCATCAGGATCTTTGGCTCCGTCGGGCAAACTAATTATCGATAATTCGACACCGACATTCTGTGCAATCGGGATCGCTCGTTCGGTTGCGGCCAATCCAGCCTTGTCGCCATCAAAAGCTAGACGAATATGATTAGACAATCGCACTAATGCGCGCAGGTGATGTTCGGTCATGGCAGTACCGGCTGTGGCGACGACTTGATTGATATCAACTTGATGGCTACTAATAACATCCAGATTACCTTCGACTACCACTGCGTAGTCGCCTACTCTAATGGATTCTTTGGCCTGTGACAACCCAAAAACGTGACGACCTTTGTCATACAACAGAGTTTGCGGAGTGTTCAGATATTTTGGAGCATTGGGATCATCGTTAATTATCCGACCAGTAAACCCAATCACCTGCCCCGTGCCATCCATCAACGACACCATCATGCGTCCACGGAATAAATCGCCGCCAAAACGATTAACTAATCCTGCCTGGGATAATTCCTGAGCGGTAAAGCCTTTTTTAGTCAGGAATTGGACCAATGCGTTACCGCTGTCTGGTGCGTAACCAATCTTGAAATCTTGGACAATTTGCTTGCTGAGGCCACGTTTGCCAAAAACATATTCCATCGCATGTTGATTCTGGACCAAACTTTGCTGGTAGTAATTTGCGGCTAGGTCATGGGCTAAAATCAGCCTTTTTTTACGGCTGGCGATTTCTTGACTGCCTTTGGTGTCATAAACTGTCAGATCAACACCGGCTTTGCGAGCCAATAATTCCAAACTGGCGCGAAAATCGATACCCTCGACTTCCATAACAAACGTGAATACGTCACCACCCTTATTAGAAGAAAAATCGTGCCAAATATGTTTGTCAGGGCTGACATAGAAACTGGGTGTTTTTTCGGCCGTAAATGGACTGATACCTCGGAAGTTTCGCCCTGCACGTTTAAGCTGAACGTATTCGCCAATAACGTCTTCTATATTCAGCCTGGCTCGCACTTCCTCTTTGGCATCTTGCATAACGTCATTATACCTCTGTTAGGCCATATCACAAAATAGATAGGTACTTTAATATCTGTGCTGATTATGCTTAAATAACAGTAGTATGAATCCCGAAACACCTCAAGCGCCACTGGACTATCTGAATCAGATTGCTCCGCAGATGGCTAAAAAGACGATCTTTTCTAATAAAAAGATGTTGATTATTGGCGGTCTCGGTGCCCTGGCAGTTCTAATAATGTTGATTGCAGGTATTTCTAGTTTATTTAACAAAGTCGACCAAACCGAACAATTAGCAGCGCGACTATTAACTACCCAGGCCATAGTCGAAAACGCCATCCCCAAGATTAAAAACAGCCAA
The DNA here is from genome assembly GCA_037140095.1 of Candidatus Saccharimonadota bacterium. Taxonomy (GTDB): domain Bacteria; phylum Patescibacteriota; class Saccharimonadia; order Saccharimonadales; family Saccharimonadaceae; genus UBA1547. Next base: position 21,120 of record JBAXFD010000004.1, on the reverse strand, counting down.
CTACGGACTTTTAATGGCAATATAAAGATTTACCTGACTAATACTATCCGCGATATCACACCGATACTGGCAAATTCCAAGATTACGATTGACGCCCTGAGCGCCGGTACTACCAGCGCTGAATCTGGCGACGCTACATTGGCAGCATTAGAAGATGCCAGATTGAATGCCATTTACGACCGTACTTACGCCCGAGAAATGTCATATCAGATCGACAAAGTTCTAACCCTCATGAATCAAATCTACAAATCAACATCTAACGAAGAATTAAAGACGTTCCTAGATGGCGCATACAAAAATCTAGAACCAACTCAAAAACAATTTGCTGATTTTAACGCCGCTAACGGCTAGATTATTTAGTATCGTTAACTAGGTTGTAACTGATAGAAATCATGCTTTTTAATTCATCGTCTGGGACTTGGCCGGTGCAAATAACCGTGTTCCAATGTTTTTTATTCAGATGGTATCCTGGCAGGACTGTTTCGTAATCTTCACGTAGTTTTTCGGCTAGCAGTGGGTCGCATTTTAGACTAATCCTTAGCGGTTTGCTGCCTTCGGCTATCAATGCAAACATTTTACCTTCGCCGTCACTAGAATGACCGATTTTGTAGACTGAAGTAGATTCGCCAAATGGGAAATCCAACCAAGTGTTTGGAAAGCTGAGAATGTATTCTTCTATTTCTTTGTGTGTCATATATCTATTCTACAAGCTAGCGTATGGTGGACGCAAACCGGTTATTGTTGATTGCCAATTCAGACGCTGTAATATTGATGCTTGTTGATCTGGAGTAGCAGGTTTGACTATCCTATCGCTATCATTGGTGCCGACAACTCCGAATTGATAATTGATATTTAGTTTTGTTAAGCCTTGAGATTTTATCTCACTGAGACAAGTGTCTTTGAATACAGAACAGCTAGGTCCCAATGCCAGCCACGCATCCAGGTCGCTAGCCTCTCCCCCATTAGTATTCATGACTACATTTATACCCGCCGACCTGGTTACTTCAGTATTATATTGTTGATCAAACAGGAAATTACCCATTGAATAAACAATCAGATGGCCATTATAGCTTTCTGAGTTCTGAATCCAATGTGGATGGTCACCAATAACCATATCGGCACCGCCATCAATCAAACTGCGATAAAAATCGGTTTTAATACTGTCGGCTTCGGATTTGTATTCGGCACCCATGTGAGGCATGGCAATTACTGGCATATATGGGCTGTACTGAGCCATTTCGGCAACTGCATCAGCATCTGGTATACGGAAAACCCCATGATAGCCACACATAGCAACCGGCAGGCTACCTTTTGATACTGCCCCGTCATCTTTGGTTACAGTTACAGGCAAACTGATAATCTCGCAATTATCGCCAGTTGACCTGGGTTCGTAATGACCAAAATACTGTATACCGTTCTCGTCCAGATGTAATTTTGTCTCGACAAAACCTTCCTCGCCCTGATTATCCGTATGATTATTAGCCAATGTAAATGCCGTGAACCATTTGGCGGCTTCGGGCAGATAGCTAGGTGAACAATTAAATTGCAATGTGTCGTCTTCTACAGATGAAGACACCTGGACGCCAGTAACAGTCGGACATTCTAACCCAGTTATCCAAGCGTCATATTTGGCACGATCAAACTCGCCTAGGCGTGAAAAAGGATACGCATACTGCAACGAACTGGCCATCGACCAATCGTTTATATAACGTCCCCAATACGTATTGCCTAGGAATAATACGTTTGAAGATATTTTTTGAGTTTCGGGTAGTTTGACTACAACCACCGGGATATCAACGATAGCTGGAGCCGTCAATTTCTGGTACAACAACCAGGATGTGAAAACACTAGCTGTGACTACAGCCAATAACCCTATAGATGCCCACCAGACTCGCCTTTTTAGGTGAGCCTTTTTTATCTCCAATGCCATATACCAATTGTAGCACTTACTGTAGTTTTGCCAGGTAATACTGTAACTCGATAATACTGCCACGAATGTCGTCCAGTGCCCGATGAGCATCTGGTTTGGCAAACTTTATGCCGAATTTGCCGTCGAAAACGACTTTCCAGGCGCTAACATCCAACATTCTATAATGTAATTTGGCATCAAACTTTGGCCAATAAGATTTGATGAATTGCCGATCAATGTGGATTGAATTACCAGCCAATAAAACCGGCACACCGTCGGTAAAGTTTTTGGCAATTAGGTCTAATATCTCGGTTTGAATCTGCGACAGAGATTTGCCGTGCTGATTCTGTGACATCAACCCATCGCGCGAATCGGGGTTAGCATCCCAAAAAACAGCGTTGGCTTTGATGCGTTTTTTCAACGGCAACTCTTTATTTTTTACTATCCCCTGATAACTAGCAACCTCTGTAAAATTCCAATCAGTTACAATTGCAGCGACTTCCAAAATCAGATCTTTGTTCGGATCTAACCCCGTCATTTCTAGATCCAACCACAGAACACGATCCGGTCGGATATTAGCTAGTTTTTTATCCATAAATTATTTCTTTACGTCCAGTTTATCGACTTTGAATAAACTAATTAACAGGTATATGACTAGCGCTATAACTAGAAAATTAATAAAATCGTTTACGAATATGCCATAGCGTAAGACTGCCGGTGCCCCTTCGGACGTATTGCCAATCACAACTGACAGGCCCTTGATACCCTCTGTCGATCCCAGTATCATGCCTAGTGGCGGCATAACGATATTATCAACCAATGATTTCACAACGACACCTACCGCGCCACCTAACACCAACCCTACTGCCAAACCGATGACACCTTGGGTACGGATAAAGTTCAAAAAGTTTTTTAATTGTGATTCACCTGCTCCTAAAATCTTTTTTGGGTTTATTTTCTGTTTCATATTCACCTTCCTCGCTATTTAGCGAATTACATTCTTTCTGGTGTTGGGACACCTAGCACCGTTAAACCATTGCCTAGAACCGCCACATACGCCTCAACCAGTTTGACCCTGATTGTTTCTCGATTATCGCCAACGATTTGACTGTTCTCATAAAATCGATTAAACACTTGGGCCAATTCATACAGATATGTACACAGAATATGTGGCAATAATTCATCAGTCGCCTGTTGGATAACGTCTGTATACTGCGTTAGTTTGAACAATAGACTTCTTTCATGAATCGAATAATCGCTAGTTGTTGGGTCAACTGGTGTACTACCCATATCAGATTTGCTCACAACCGATTTTGCTCGCGCCAATGCATATTGCAGGTATGGGCCACTGTTGCCATGGATACTGACGGATTCGTTAGGATCGAATGAGCTGTCGGCACCGATTTTGAATTTTAAAAAAGCATATTTAATCGCACCCATTATCGGAGCTTCGTCGCGATTACCCTGCGCTGCCTCGTTAGCATCAGCAACCATGTCCAAAACATCGGTTGCGCGCAGGAAATTACCTTTGCGGCTACTCATTTTGACACCACCGACTAATTTAACATTGCCGTGAGTGATGTGCCGAGTATTTGATGATAATTCAGGTTGGAATTGTTCAATGCTTTTTAGAACAACTTTCATATATTCAATAATGTCGTTGCCGGTTATTATAATCGACTGGTCGAAATGATAATCGGCCCATTTTTTGATAGCCACGCCGACTTCTTTGGCTTCATATGTTGGCAGGCCTTCTTTGTTCACAAATACTCTGGTGTGCAATCCATAAGGTTCACCGACGAATACCACTGCCCCGTCGCTGTCGGCATAGACGCCACGTTCTTTTTGTTCTAATACTTTTGCTAGGCCAACCCCCGCGATTTCACTTTCAGGATAGTATTTTTCGAATTTGACGCCGATTCGTGCATAGAAACCATCAAAATAATCGTAACTAGCCTGGCGGCAAGTCCAATAAATCTGCGCTAGTGGCGATTCGTGGTCATTGTCGGTATGTATCTGGTAAACTTTTTTGTTCAGCGCCGTAATCTCTAATTTAGCAGATTCATCGTCTTCGTACGACCGCGTGCCATCAACGTAACATTTAGCGATAAACTCGATCAATTCTGTACTTTTAATCTCAGATAACTTGTCGATATTTTCACCGCCGAATTCACGTACCATCGCCCATAATGTCTTGGCAACATGTAACCCTACGTCACCGCCGTAATTAACTCGGTGAACTTCACCTCCAGCGTTTTCAATCAGGTTTGAAATCGCATCACCGATAACACTCGTGTATAGGTGACCGACATGTAGAACTTTGAATGGATTTGGGTCGGAATACTCGGTTATTACAACTTTGCCAGCGTATGTAGTTGGCTTGCCATATTCAGATGGACTATCAATAATTTTTTGTAATTCAGCCGTTAAAATCATGTCTTTGACGGTCAAATTAATGAAACCTGGGCCAGCTACTGATACCGCACCAAACTCACTGGAGTGTTGCAATCCAGCAACTAATTTATCAGCAATTTCTCGAGGATTTTTACCCAACTGTTTAGCCAGTTGCATAGCGACATTGGTTGAAAAATCTCCAAATTGCGCATCTGGGCGAGTTAATTGAACATCAACATCAATATCAAACAACTGTTTGACGGATTTTTGGATTATATTTGAAACTTGTTCCATTACTCTTTAGTATAGCAAATTATGCTATTTAGACACGGCTGCTTTGATCAAACCAACGAATAATGGATGTGGCTTGGTTGGACGAGATTTGAATTCGGGATGAGCCTGAGTAGCGATAAAGAATTTACGATTGGGAGCTTCAACGAATTCTACTAATTTACCATTTGGTGATGTGCCACTGATGACCAAACCACCTTTTATGATGTCGTCTGTAAATTTCTGGTTAACTTCATATCTGTGGCGATGGCGTTCGATAATTTTAGTATCACCATAAACCTGTGATGCCAATGAATCTTTGACTAGTTTGGCTGGGTAGTCCCCTAATCGCAATGTGCCACCTGTAGATTCTTTACCGGCTTGGCCTTCCATGATATACACAACGTCGTTCCTGGTCCGTGGATCAAATTCCGTACTGTTGGCGTCTTCTAGGCCTGCTTTGCGACAAGCTGCAATAACAGCGACTTGCAACCCTAAACACAAACCCAGATAAGGTGTCTTTTTATCCAATGCGTAGCGTGCGGCCGCAATCTTGCCTTCGATTCCACGCGATCCGAATCCACCTGGGACCAATAACGCATCGACTTTTTTGAAATCTCTTTTGCTGGCAGTTTCAGCATTAATCCAACGTATATCCAGGCCAACCTGCTCACTCCACGCAGCAGCTTTTAATGCCTCGATAACAGATATATATGTATCTTCGTTGTCCATATATTTGGCGACTAGACCGACTTTGATTGTTTTGTCTGGTTTATGTTTCTGGTTATGAACAACTTTATTCCAAGCCGACAAATTAGATTTATACGCCTTGCCAGAAAACTTGGTCAATAATTTATTCAGGCCACTTTTGGATATAGAAACTGGTATTTGATAAACTGTGCAGGCGTTGGGCATTAATATGACGTTATCTTCGGGAACGCCGCTGAATAAACTGATTTTTCTAGTAACGCTATCCGGTGCTGGATCATCACTACGGACGACCACGGCATCCGGTGTTATACCGAATCCGCGTAGATCCTTTAGTGCATTCTGAGCCGGCTTTGTTTTGAATTCTTTGCTGGTGCAAATGAATGGAACATAGACTAGGTGTATAAATAGACAATTATTCCGGCCAACTTTTTGCGAAAACTCGCGAATTGCTTCGATAAAACTTAATCCTTCATAGTCACCTACTGTGCCACCGACTTCAACAATGTGGATTTCGCTACCTTCGGCTGCTTGGGCAATGGCTGATTGGATAGATTGAGTCAGGTGTGGGACCATTTGGACAGTTTTACCACCGAATTTTCCGGCGCGCTCATCAGCAATCAATTCGGACAATAATCTACCTGATAATGTTATATTCTGTTTGGTTAATTCTATGTCTAGAAAACGTTCATAGTGCCCTAAGTCTAGATCAGTTTCGGCCCCATCACGAGTCACAAAACATTCGCCGTGTTCAGCAGGATTTAAAAGTCCCGCATCTACGTTAAGATACGGGTCACATTTTTGAATTGAAACTTTCACACCTTTGGACTTTAATACCGCGCCGATACTAGCAGCGGTTATGCCCTTGCCTACCCCCGATAAAACACCCCCAGTTACAAATATGAATTTTTGTTTTCGCCCCATGAGTTTCTTCATGGAATGATATTGTAACATCATAGGTTTCGTGGCGCCACATTTGACGCAGTTTGTTGTTTATTCTACCCTACTTGTACCTCTGGACCGTAGCTGTAACTATATTCGCAACGTTTTTATCGAACATTGATGGCAGAATCTTGTCGGTGGATATATCTGTCATCGAATCAGCGATAGCCTGGGCGATATCACTGAACATCTCGATTTTGAATTGTGGGATATTGGATTGCAACATACCACGGAATGCCCCTGGGAATACCAATGAGTTATTAACCTGATTAGGAAAATCACTGCGGCCTGTAGCAACGATGAATGCGCCAGCTGCGAATGCTTCGTCGGGCATAATTTCCGGCGTTGGGTTAGATAGACCGAATATGATTGGTTTGTCAGCCATGGTTCGGACCATGTCTTGGGTTAGTAATCCAGGTTTTGATAATCCTATGAATATGTCGGCGCCCTTGATCGCGTCAACCAATGCACCTGCGACTGGTTTTGCCGAGCTAGCAGCTAATAATTCCAATTTTTCGGCGGTCAAATCAGTCCTACCGCTATGAATTATTCCTTGGCTGTCACAATATGTGATGTCACGAATACCATATATCGTGAATAGTCGCGCTGTGGCAACACCAGCAGCCCCTACACCACTCATAACCACCCGAACTGTGTCTTTTTGCTTGTCGGCTAGTTTTAATGCACTGATGACGCCTGCCAGCGCGACAGTTGCTGCGCCCCATTGATCGTCGTGCATGACTGGGATTGATAATTCGGCTCGTAGCCGCTGCTCAATCTCAAAACAGCGTGGTGCTGATATGTCTTCTAGATTGATACCGCCGAAAACCGGTGCGATTTGTTTGACGGCTTTGATAATTTCTTCGGTGTCCTGAGTGTCTAGGCATATTGGGAATGCATCAACACCTGCGAATTCTTTGAATATTGCGGCTTTGCCTTCCATGACTGGAATTGATGCTAGCGCGCCTAGATTGCCCAGCCCTAATATAGCTGAGCCGTCGCTAACGATGGCAATTGTATTGCGTTTTAATGTGTATTCGCGGGCCAGTGATGGGTCGCGCGCAATTTCACGGCAGACCTGTGCAACGCCTGGGGTATAGGCTAGCGATAATGCCTCTTTGTTATCAAGTTTAACTTTGCTAACGGTTTCCATTTTCCCATGATGTTTTTTGTGCAATTCTAGTGATTGTTGATATACGTCTGGTTTCATATTTTTTATTTAACCCCCAATAATTTTCTAATCTCTACTATACCATCATTTATGAACTGAGCATTTTGTATCCGCCGAGGGTTTAGTGGCGATGGATGATATAGCGGTAGAATACTGTATGATTTGTCAGCGATTTTTACCGATTCCATCTGCCCTACTGTCAATGTCGTGCCGGCTAAAAGGTTAAATATCTCGGTAGTTTTCTGTCCCAGTAATATAACCAATTTTGGCTGAACATAAATTAGTTGTTCAATAAAGTGCGGCCAGACTAGCGTAGCACAAGCGTGCAATTTACTACGATCCGTGCCAACAAAACATTTGGCTATCTCTGTAAATGATATGTTTTCTAGGTCTAATCGATCATCAATTTGTTCCAGATTGATCAGAAAATTTCTGCCAGTTGGCACGGTTTTACCATCAACTGTGAAAAAAGCCCGACCGGATTTGTGCCAACCATTTGCGGCTGGTGACTCACCTACTGCCAACAAATGTCGACCAATACCACTGCCCATTTGCAGATATGTATCAATCGACAATTTACGACCATCACAACAATGCTCCTCAACAACAACCAGTTTTGACTTGGACTTTGATTTATTAATTAGACTAAACCCTAATTAACCGATCAATGTTCGGAAAGCTTCAAATACCAATAATGCTGGCCAGACGATGGCTTTTAGAAAACCTAATACGCCCATCCAAAAATCTGGAGCCGTGCTAATGAAATATACTGCCGCGCCAATCATACCCATAAAATAAACCCCACCACCTGCACCGGCGGCGCCATGCCCACGACCATGTTTGTGCATATGCCCGCAAGCTTTACCAAACTGTTTTAATTCTTCCATATCTTTGACGTCACTATCAGACATCCCACATTTTTCACATACTTCACATTTTTTCATAATGTATCCTCCTGATTTTATTTTAGCACTTTTAATAATGGTTAAATTTAATCATAAAAACTAGTAAATAAACAATTTTGGCGGAGAGGACAGGATTTGAACCTGCGGTAACATTGCTGCCACACACGCTTTCCAAGCGTGCGCCTTCAACCACTCGGCCACCTCTCCGTGTCATTCTATTCTACCAGATTAATCCAATCTTATTAACCATAAGCTATAACATAAATCACAGTTGTGTAAATAGCAAAACTGCCCTACAATTGGCTTTAGACGTAATTGAGGGAATTACACTCTTACGATCTGGCACATTAATCTTTTGGTAATAACCGTTTCATTTTTTGTTGCCTCTGCCCGATCGAACAATAACTTTGTCCGACCAGGCAGAGGTGACATACTCCTCTGAAAAAATAAAAATATTTTAAGAGAGGAGGAAGAATTATGAGACAGTATTTAAAGGCTCTAAGAACTATCATGAAAGATGGCTATTTCACAGGCGACAGAACCGGAGTAGGCACTCAAGCACTACCTGGTTATGCTTACAGAATGAAAATGAGAATGAGCAAAGATGGTGTTATACACGGTTTCCCATTGCTAACGACTAAAAAAATCAATTTGAGATTGGTTTTTGAAGAGTTGAAATGGAAATTAAGTGGCAGCACCAACATCAGACCACTGTTAGAACAGGACGTCCATATATGGACGGAATGGCCGTTTAAAAAATGGCTGAAAGCAACTGGCGAGATAGACAAATTTGAATGGTATGTAGACGATGAAAAATCAGATTTCAGTGATGAATGGAAGCAGCGCAAAAAGGTTTTTGAAGAAATCATCCTGATAGATGAAGAATTTGCAAAAGAATGGGGCGAACTGGGACCAACATACGGACATCACATGAGAGATTTTGGTGCAATAAAATTGTTGATGAGTATGGCTGGTATCGAAGGCGAGTTCGACATTCTTGTACCCGGAACCGACCAACTAGCGAATGTCATTGATATGATAAAAAACGACCCGGAAAGCCGGCGTAACATCATGTCACTATGGAACCCACCTGACAACAGCAAAACCTTGCTACCACCATGTCCGTGTTTCTACCAGCTTTTTGCTAATCAGGAGGGCTACCTGCACATGAATGTGTATCAACGCAGCTGCGACTCGTTCCTGGGCGTTCCATTTAATGACGCTCAAGAAGCCCTATTGCTAGCAATGTTAGCAATAATAACGGGCAGGAAACCTGGGATTTTAAATCACTTTTTTGGTGATTTTCATATCTACAATAACCACCGCAACCAAGTTGAGTTGCAGCTAACACGCAAGCCACGGCCTTTGCCATCGCTCAAAATTAACTACAGGGCAAATATCCATGATTTTGTATGGTCGGATTTCTTGCTAATTGGCTATGACCCACACCCAGCAATCAGAGCACCAGTTTCAGTCTAAATTATTACCAAAAGAAAAACCTGCATATTCTGCAGGTTTTTTCTTTATTTCAACTCTTCTTTTAATTTCTCAATCAACGGCACGGGGGTTGGGTTGACGTTGTTTAGAATCGCTAGATATATGCTGACGAAATCTGCCAATATACTGCCCCATAATAATTGCTGGATCAATGTGTCACCTGCCAGCTCAATCGTTGTAGATTTTGGTCGCTGGCCACTCAATAATTTGTCCGAAATTGTAAATCGTTTCAAAATCTGCGGGTGTTCTAAACCGCTCACGATATCAAAAACAGCAAAAGGTTTTTCAACCGGGTGCGAAGTCCAACCAATGAATTCGTTGTGGTTAAATTCAGGCAATTCGTTCCAAAAAGCCACGTTTTTGGCATTTTCATTCCAACTAATCTTCCATTTATACGCAACTGACGCAGTTAATGCCCCGCCGTAGAAAACAGCTGTTTTGCCGACTGCCTGGTTGGCTAGTTTTTTGGCATAGTTTTTAGCTGTCGGTACATTTGCCGTCCAATTAGCGGTTTCGTCATGTAACCAGTCAAAGGTTGCCGAAATTTCAGCCAATTTAGATTTATCAACAATACCAAAATTAACCAATAATGAGATTAGTGCACGTAGATTATAAATAACTGCCATTCGGGGCTGTAATTTGATCGGCAATGGCACATGGGCTATGTCATCGGCCTCGGCAACCTTTATCAACTCACCACCAGATGCAATTATACCTACCTGGGCGCCGCATTTTTTCGCTTGTTCCAGGCAACTGAGGGTTTCCTCGGTGTTACCCGAATAGCTGCTAGCGATAACCAATGTATTTTTACCGATGCAATCAGGCAAACTATAGGTTCGAACAATCTCAATCGGAATGGACAGGTCGCCTTTCAACCAAACTTTGACCAACAACGCAGCCAATGCTGAACCACCCATCCCCGCAACAACGATGTTGGCTATATGCCGACCATCATGATCAGCATTACGAACCGCAGCGCGAAAATGCACCTGTTCGTATTGCAAACTAGCAATCGTCAGCGCACTAGCTGGATCACGTTGTTTTAATATATTCAAATCGTCTAACATTTACCCACCGTTTTGTTGTAATAACTTATATGTATATGATACAGTATTAATTAAATAAGTATAAGCGTTAATTCATAGGTGGGCAACATGGATATTCAACCTCAGAACTCAAAACCAATCAGCGACGATCAAGAACTAGCTAAAGTTTTAGCCGGTATTACAGGACAACCTGGCAACGTAGGATTCGAAGAAACCCCTGCGCAATCCGACATGCCTATGCCTGACATACCTGCCAACGATCCTACCCCAGCCGTCGAACCACAAATGCCAACACCTGCGCCCATAACTGGCAGTGGCGACCTAGAATCTATCAAAAAAGACGCATTATTAGAATTACGCCCGCTAGTTGATAAACTAGACATTGCTGCCGAAGAAAAATTCGATATCTATCTGTTATTGCTACGCAGCACCGATGACAAAACTTTGATTGCGCCTGCCCACAAAGCTGCCCAGGATATAGCTGACGAATCCAAAAAAGCCCAAGCATTACTAGACATCATCAAAGAAATCGATTTTTTGTCGACTCCCCAATAATAGTCTGATATGGTATCAACACATGGATCAAAATAAAAATCCTACTATTAATCAATGCGTATTGATGTCTGATGCTAAAAATTTTAGCAACGAACAACCAATTAACCCCTACTACCACGTCGAATCTATTGACTGCGACAAGGCTGCGGTCGAACATGATGGCATTCGTAGTTTATTGATAGGTGCTGGTGTAAAAGTCACAACAGTACCATCACCTATCAACTGCCAAGATGGCGTCTACACTGCCAATTGGGCATTGGTCCGCGGCGACACTGCCGTGATGGCCAATCTGCCAAACGCTCGACAGCTAGAAGAAGACTATGCCGAAAAAGTATTGACCGAAATGGGCAAAAAAATAGTCCATGTGCCAAACGAATTAAAATTCAGTGGCCAAGGCGACGCGTTAGTATGCGGTAACCTGTTATTCTGCGGCAGTGGCTATCGCAGTGATGCCGAAGCCCAAAAATTTGCCGCCGAAACATTAGGATATGACCTGATCCAATTACAAACTGTGCCAAAAACCGACGATAACGGCACCCCTATCATCAACTCTGCATCAGGCTGGCCTGACAGTTTCTTCTATGATATTGACCTGGCAATTGCCATTATTGCAGGGCCAACCGAACACAAAAAAGGCCTAATTGCTTACTGTCCAGAAGCCTTCACTCCTGCCAGCCAAGAATTATTAGCCAACCTAGATGCTGTAGATAAAATTGAGGTTTCAATAGACGAAGCCCGCGACGGCTTTGCAACTAACCTCGTTTCTACTGGCCAAACTGTTATCATGAGCGCCCACGCTCCTAACCTGACCGACGAATTACGCCGACGTGGTTTTGTGGTAATGACGCCAGACATAACCGAACTGGCCAAAGGCGGCGGTTATATTCGTTGCATGACATTAACTATCAGCTAGTTTTTGAGGGATTTCAAAGCTTCTTTGGTTACCGCAATGTCACTCCAGTCCAAAGTCTCGGTCGCTCGTTCCAATGTCTTTTCGTGACCTTTGCCTAATATCACGACTGTATCATCGGCGTTTTTAGCCCGGCCTAGTGCGAATTTGATAGCCTCGGCCCTGTCCAATATCAAGAACATGTCTTTGTCGGCTACTTTGCCAGCCTGTGCGGCACCAGACGCGATTTGCGCCAATATCTCGTTGCCGTCAACGTCGCGGTCATCTTCTTCGGTCAATACGACCTCTTCGCTGTAACGTCCGGCTATTTCACCCTGGATGGCACGTTTGGCTTCATCTCGTCGCCCAGCCGAACCAAATACTGCAATCAATTTTCCTTTGACTAGCGGTCTAACACTTTCAAAAAATCGTTCGAATGCGTCGGGTGTAGATGCAAAATCTATAATAACTTTGAATTTCTGACCTTCATCTATCGTAGTCATGCGGCCTTCGACGTTTTTTAGTGCTGCGATGCCGGTTTCGATTTGTTTTTTGTCCAACCCTATTTCACGACCAACTGCAATTGCCGCCAAACTGTTGCTGACGTTGAAATCACCGGGGATATTGATACGAATATCGTATTTGTCATCACCAACGACGGCCTGGTAGGTCGAATGGTCAGTCGCTAGTTTCACATTTTTGGCCTGCAGGTCGCCATTGCCAATACCATAACTGACTGAACGTGGTGTTGATGTTGTAAACTTGACAGCATTAGGATCATCGGCATTAACTACACCGAATTTGCGGCCAAATCGCGCAGCGATTTTGAACAATCGACGTTTTGCTTCTAGGTAATTATCAAAAGTTCCATGGTAATCCAGATGGTCATTGGTCACATTCGTCATGACTGCAACCTCGTAACGTAGCCCCCAAACACGATATTGCGCCAACGCATGACTAGAAGTTTCAACCACCACCCACTCGACTCCCTGCCTGTAAAAATCGCGCAAACGACTTTGCAATATACTAGATTCGGTCGTCGTCATATGTTTGATTTGGTTTTTGATATCATCACCTGCCCCGTAGGCAACAGTGCTGAGCATACCAACCTTGAACCCAGCCGTATGCAACATTTTCTGAATCAGGAAAGTCGTCGTGGTTTTACCATTAGTCCCGGTCACGCCGATAATATGCATTTTATGTGACGGAAATCCATAAATGATATTCATAATTACGGATTCAACCAAGTGCCCGTAAGGTTCGATTTGTTTGAATAGTTGCTGTGGTATCAGTTTTTTCACGATTTTTCGAATATTTATCATAGGATTAATTATACTCGAATTGCACCAAAACCCGTTATGATTCCCTAGTCTTAGACTTGGTGCGATGTTGGCGCCATAATATAAAGGCTATCGCTATCCAACTGATCACAATTATCATCATATAAACTATGTCGTTGTTCTCGGTAGCAACAGTGCCAGACGGTTTATTGTCGTCACCATTTGAAGATGCACCTTGGACGGCCGTATCATTCAACAAAGCAACTGAACCGGCCAAATCACTGACAAAATTCGTTTTTAAAGATGATTGGGTACTGTTCGAGTCTGTTGTTTCTAACACATCATCTACCTTTTCTACTACCACTATTGGCGTAGTTCCATCTTTGGGTGGCTCTGGTTTTTGATAGTAAATAACTTGATACAAGTCTACCGCAACACCGCTAGGGTCTGTACCCAGAACATGAATCGTATGATAGCCCGATGATAGGCCAATTGGCATATCGAATTCTACTTCTAGCGCCCCATTAGCCGTAGTCACAAATTTACCCAATATCTCTGGGTGCGATGCAACTTCTACCTGCACTTCTGAATTGGGCTGTAACGACCCACTAGCCAATGAAATTGTCTTTTTGCTATCGTCGGCATTATCGGCTATGTAACTGGAGACTTTTTGTACAGGATAATTATGATATTCACCATTCACCCAATACGACGATGGTTCTGGGGACCGAACGCTATCATCAGGACAAATGCCCGAATAACCGGCACAGTAACTGATATCGTTGACGAAAGCCCCGCTGATTACTGATACAAAATCACTAGCCACATTGACGTGCCCAGTCGGCGTCGGGTGGAAACTTTCTTGGCCAATAAATTTTAACCAATCAACCCCAGTTAGTGGACTGTTGTCGTCACCCAACCTAATCGCGTTCATTGAGCTAGGCTGGGCATCACCACACAACGTACTATCACCAAAACTATCATAAACATCGACGTATTTAACACCTGCTCTGCGAGCCGCCGCTGATATTACTTGGTTCAGATATTTAATACCTTCGTTCATAAACTGTTTTTCGCTGGCACCCAACAACGAATCTACCGGGGCATCACATTTGCCATCAGTATCGATTATTTTCGGATAACCGATGGCATATATCCTGGATTCGGGTGACGCCTGGTGAATCTCGGTGTAAGTTTCGACCAATCTACTAAATAAGTTTCTGATTTCTACAGCAGTTTTCTCGCGGCCTTTGGCAGTCCCAGCCCACTCACAAGTATCCGGCGCCAAACAGGCCTGTAGTTTTTGGATAAAGCCAGCATCATTACCACCGATGCCAACTGATATAACACGTGGTTGGTACCTTTTAACAAAGCTGATTTGATGAACCCTGCCGGGCACAAAATCATCTAATGCGACTGACTGTAGCCTAGTTCTTTCCTGGGCCGCTACATCTAACCCATCAACGCCCAATCTGCCACCCTGCCCCCAATAATTAGAATCGTTACCAACAATATCCGCCATCGTCGCACCCGAACATGCAACGCTTTTCGCCAGACCAATATTCAAATTGAAATAACTAGTAACTAGATATGGATATGACCTGGTGCTTAGATGACATTTTTCGAATTCATCATTCGTGCCAGATTGATAATGGCGATCTTCTAACTCACCTTCGCCGCTGGTGAATGAATCGCCCAACGCTATGTAGTCAAAATGAACACTAGAATAACCCCCAGCCTGCAAAGTAACACGGCGAACTACATCGGCCCTATCAAAATACCTGATATTAAATGCCAATTGACCACCGTCATCATTAAGGCTTGGAGATGAAGCATAGTTTATCCGTGAAGCAAAATTATTCAAATCGATATACCTGGCAGGACATATGGGCCCAATGCTACGTCCATACAGCATATCGTCATCTGGCGGCACTTCGCTGCAACCATCGACAACATCAAAAACCCAAGACCCAGCATTCATCCCCATAACAGCCACACTGCGACCATTATTACTAACTGCCAATTCTTTCGTTGGGCTAAATCCATAGCCGTAATCTCTATTGGTCATAAATGCTATGCGCTTCATCTGGAGGGTCTCAATATTTAACAGCCCAATACCACGGTCGATGAATTCCACTGCTAACCACTTGCCATTTTTTGAAGCGCTCATACTGCCCACAGACCAGGCTCTGCCCTCCAAATAACCATCAAACCCTAACGAGCTACGAAATATATAATCTGGGCTGTATTGATCAAAACTGTAAACGATTGATGGTATCGGACCATCCAATCGTGATGCACGTATCTTTTTGGAAAAGTTTTTATATACCACCAAAGAATATGACCAAGAGTTTAATATTGACTGTTTGGTCACCAGCGTATCTGTATCCGGCAAATATAAACACCTGGAATAGCCCCCGCAAATCGTATCAATTCTATACATTTTATCGTCTCCGGGGAACCCAACCACCGAAAAAGCCCCACCCCAAGCATTGATATAATACCAACCAAGGCTTAATTTATCACCGGTGCTGTAACAAACTGGTTTTTTGTCCAATTCCCCATCAATTGCCCGCGGCCCGTACGTCGACTGGCAACCATCATAATTCTCGGCAGGTTCGTCTTTCATCGACAGAACCGTCGGGCTAGCATCAACCCAAGACCAACTACTTTCCGCACCAACATCAGCACCTGTCACCCAAATAGCCCCAAAAATCTGAGCAAATAAACCCGAAAAAATGACCAATAATAACAAAGATACCCTTGAACGAAGCATAGCCACCTACTTTCTTTCAAAAATTTATTATTTCCATATTAACCGCCAAATTTATTTTGTTCAAGCATTTTATTTCCTAATAAAAATGTATTAAACAAATCATAAATGCTCATGCTATACTGAATTTATGGAACCTAACCAACAGCCTAATTATTGGAAACAAGACCCCGAAGAATCGGCTGAGCCTGCAGTGACTGAACTTTACGCGCCAACTACTGACGAGACTGCCAAACCAACAGATACGGCTACCGAACCCAAACCTATCCCGCAACCTGCCGACAGTGCCGACGTTGCTCATTGGACCGCCACCGAATATATCAACCAGGAAAAGAGCACCATGTGGTTCGTGATATTCGGATTAATCGCCGCTGTTTTCATAGCAACTGACCTGATATTCCTAAAATCTTATACATTCTCACTATTGGTCGCCGTAATGGCGGTTTCAATAATAGTTTTTGCACGTCGCCCACCGCGCGATATCAAATACACACTTAGCGGACAACAAGGTTTGTACGTCGGTGAACGCCTGTATCATTTTAGCGATTTCAAATCATTCGGTTATGTTCGTGATGGCGAACATGATTCAATCATGCTAATCCCTGTCAAACGATTCTCACCCGCAGTATCAGTCTATTTCCCTCAAGAATCCGGTGAAAAGATTGTCGATATACTAGGCGCCCGCCTACCAATGTTGGAATTAAAACTAGATATAATTGATATTATTGTTCGAAAATTACGACTTTAAAGTTATAAAAAATCAATAAAAAATAACCATACGCAATGGTTATTTTTTATTGGTACACCCGGCAGGATTCGAACCTACGACCTTCGGCTCCGCAAGCCGACGCTCTATCCAGCTGAGCTACGGGTGCAAAATGTAGGGCTGCGAACATAAATGTGCACAGCCCTACTTTTCATGTAACTAGAAGGTGCTTTCAATGCGAAACTCGCAATAGAATACAGGACATTATATCACACCATGCAAAGATACGGTAGAGGATAAAATATGATAGAATAAACTTCACGCGAAGAGATACAGGTTATAAAAACCCCAAACAACACACCCCATGACAGAAATACTAAATAACATTGATACTTGCCTGAGAATGCGGCAACTGAGTGCAACCACGTTGCTCGAAACGTTAAAAATGATCAAAAACAAGAACGTTTCCGAAAAATACGTCAAAGAATTATGGCAGACTAAACTGTCTGCCGCCCCATCTATTTACGAAAAAGGTTGGTACGAACCACCGCCAGATGGATTCGCGGTATTAGCTTGCGATGACGCTAACCCAACAAGGCTGGATTTCTCATCCCTGAGAGAAGAATATTTTTACCCTCAATCTGATGTTTTTTTATCGATAGATAGCGTTAATTTCCTGTATTGTTCGCCTGTAGACAGAGCCAGTAATATGATTGGAGATTTTGGTATCACTCTGTATGGCGGTAATGACCAGAAAATCATTGACCATATCCAAAAAGTTTTTACCATCACCAAATCAATCGCCGACCACGCCCAGATTGGGATGGAGCTGCGTGAAGTCTATGAATTTGGACTATCCTTATTCGACAAATACCAGGTGACGAATCTCGACTACAGCCAAACTGATGGGATGAATGTAAATATCGGCCATACGATTCCTTGGACATATGATGTAATGACCGCGGCAGAAAACAACATCGCCAGCACCGGTAATTGGGACGACATCAAAAATATAATTAGCAAGAAAAGGAAATTTATCAGCAAAGACCAAGACCTAAAAATCCCAGAAAACATCGTTTTTACCATCGAACCAAAGCTAAAAAGTTCTCGTGACCCCAATATCCCCTCAATAGATTTTCATATGATCGTCGTTTTTAGACAGGGTAAAAAAACGGTTATACATGGTTTTGACGATATATTCAGCCAGTGGGATATGAATTACCTGGTAAAAATTTGAATCGTGCCTTTGGGGCCCATATCTGTTAAAATATACCCTGATGGAGAGATGCAGGAGTGGTTTAACTGGCCGCTCTCGAAAAGCGGTGTGCCGCAAGGTACCAAGGGTTCGAATCCCTTTCTCTCCGCCAAATTTGATGCACCCCCTGTGGGTGTATTAAATTTGGCGGAAATGGATTTGAATCCTTGGGCGACAGATTTATCTGTCGCTGCCAAGGGTTCGGCGTAGTGCAGCGAAATAAAAATGTGTTTACATATTTTCATGAACAAACGGAGGAGGCCAGAGGCCGATATCCCTTTCTCTCCGCCAAAATAAATAACCTCCATCCGGAGGCTATTTATTTTCAATCCCCTTCATTATCCTTTTCCGTTGGTGCATTATCATGCCTGCACGGTCTTTTGTGCCATGAAGATCTTCATCAAAGTCTTTATCAAAGACAGCGAACCCCCACGCAAAATCTAGACTTTTTGGCGCATTATCGTATATATTTTTATCTGTAGCCTCTTCAAAGTTCGTCTCGAATTCAGTATCATTTTTTTCTTCCTCGGTCTTTAATCGTAAAACTGCAAATTCATCACCGCCCAGCCTGACAATAATAGTATCGCCTCTACCCAGTTCGTTGCCATTTATCTGTTTTGCAATGGGACTTGTCGATAGCTGATTCCGTAACTGAACGACCATATGTCCAATAAGTCTATCGCCGGCCCCATAGCTTTGCTCATTATTTACCAAACTAAGATTATTCACATCAACCAGTATGAAAATAATATCACTTTTATGTTTTTCATACTCTGTTATCTTTGTTATTTTTTCGTAATAATTGCGGTTATAGCATCCCGTCTGCTCATCGGTGTAGGCTAGCCTAAGAGCTTCGTTCTTTTCTTGTTCAAACTTCTCATAATCATCTTGCCTAGAACGGTCCACTTGTTCTAATTCCCCAACAAAAGATTCTCGCTCTATAGAATTATTTTCAGACCTAAAGATGTTTTTGTTATTTTCCATGATTATTTATAATTGTAACCTGTTAATAGAGCAACGTCAAATTGGTAATCTGCTACAATTAACCTATGAATGAACCATCTATTTTTACCCGCATCATTAACGGCGAAATCCCTGCCTATAAAATTTACGAAGATGACCAGGTTATCGCCATCCTAGACATCCACCCGATTTTCCCTGGCCACACACTAGTCGTACCCAAAAAACAAATTGACCATATCTGGGATATGAACAACAGCGATTACCAATGTCTATGGCAAGTTTCCAAAAAGATTGCCCAGCATATCCGAGAGGTCATCAATCCGCCCCGCGTCGGCGTCGTAGTTGAAGGTTTCGGCGTCCCCCACTGCCATGTCCACCTGATACCGATTTATGAGGGTAACGACCTAAAACGCCAACAAACCGACAAAGATTCGCAGCCAAACCACGCCGAACTGGCCAAAATGACAGAACTGTTGAAAATGTAATGCCGATCCGCATAATCTCAGTCGGCAAAAAACACGAAGATTGGGTTGCCGCCGGCATCGAACGCTACCAGACGCGCTTGAAACGCCCTTTTTCAATCGAATGGGTGTTTTTACCTCATTCGTTGTCAGATGGTGACAGAGCGCGTCAGGATGAGTCTAGCGCCATATGTAAACGGCTTGATGCTAATGGTTATACGATATTACTAGACGAACGCGGCCGCAACATCAGCTCAATCGAATTATCGCAGGTTTTATTGGCACCATTACAATCATCGCGCCCAGTCACCATAATCATTGGTGGCGCCTACGGCGTAGACGACAGCGTGCGTGATCGCGCCGACCTAGTATGGTCATTGTCCAATCTAGTATTCCCCCACCAATTGGTCCGCCCAATCCTGACCGAACAAATCTACCGCGCCCAAGAGATTGCAAGTGGTGGTCCATACCACCATGAGTAGATTATAGATTTTGGATTTTAGATTATAGTATAAATCTCGGTGGACAAATGACCGCGAAAGAGTTATAATATAACCATTATTTGTTTTCTGCAAATATGTGCCCACTAACGTGGAGATTTGAAAAGGGAGGTGGCTTTATGGCTACCAAGAACAAAGAAGTAATTGTAGAAGGAGAAGGCGGTCCTGTCTATAAGTTTTACAACAGATATCACGGCTCAATTACTGGACCAGAAGAACGTTTTATGACAATTGAGTTCGAGACAGTCCCGAATAATCATGAATTTTGTGACGGTCTAAAGTATGCTCTCAGCAGAACTAATCCTCATGAGCTGAGTTTCAAGACGTCCCGTGGCGTAGAGTTTAAATTGCGGTTACTAGGGGCAAGACTGGCAGACAATGATCACAAACCATTGGGGGGAGCAATAGCCACTCGCATTATTGATGACATAAAAGAAGGCAGACAGGTATATTGGGGCCCTGTAGGCTATATGTGGAACTTTGACGCAATTATTGTGTCTCCGTCTAATGCGCTGTTCAATGACCAGCCCCTCAACTACGAACAAGTTGTCTCTGGATTTTATAATTCCGACAACAAAAAAGGGTGGATAAAAGTCAGGTTAGCCTAACTCCCCACTCGCCAGCCCAGATTATATCTGAGGCTGGTTTTTAATTTGTATCAAATAACTTGAGACCTGAGATTTGTAGCCAGTGGGGGCATCTGCAGAACCCCGGATGGCTATGGATCAAATATCCTGGAACGTCGAGGACTGTTTGAGCCCTCAGAACATGTCTGAGGCGCGAGTTTCCGCAGACGGCCAAGATATTTTATCTATAGCCAAACCGAGGGCTCGAAGCCGCCCCAAGAATTTTTCGGTTCCTTTTTGTGACCCAAAAAGGAACTAGTCTTTGGTTCT
>JBAXFD010000003.1:0-38008 GCA_037140095.1 Candidatus Saccharimonadota bacterium | reverse complement strand
GCTGTGCAAATAATAAGTAATACCTTTTGAGTTTATGTGCTTGTAAGCCATAATACCTTATACCTCCTGTTAATGCTATACAAAGACAGATTACATTGCCAGAGGGCCGGTGTCAACAATTAAATGTTTTTATAGTGGCGTCTAAGGAGTAATTTTAGTAATCCAATACTGGCGAACCGGACGATAATCATCAACGCGATGACCCCGAATACCAGCACTGACCAGCCAGCAAAATCTGGTGACCACAGCGGCGATACGAATACGTGCAGGTAGGCATCAGCCTGTGGTAATTTGACCGAATCCAGGTTGCTAGAAGCGGGATATTTGGCCAATTCATCAGTGGTACATTGGATATATGCGTATGACCAACTGCTAAATTGCGGGGCGCAAACGTCTTGGGCTTTTTTGTAGATATTGCCGTTAGGGTTAGTGTCTGCAGCGGCCCTGTTGTATGCGTTTTGAACGTCACGTTTATAGCCTTCTTCTAGATATATGCCCTTGCCCATGTCAGTGTTCATATGGGCCGAAACGTAGCGTTGTAAGTCAAACAACCGAGTTTGGGTTATTTCGTTGTCACCTGCCAAATCAGCACTAGCTACAGCCTCTCGCCGTTGAACCATACCAATATTATTCAGTCGCAGGAAAGTAGCCACCACAAAACCAACCAACACCAACAACACTAATAATTGCCACGTTTTAATACGTTGCAGTTGTCTGATATTGCGTTTCATTTGTTTTCTATCTGTCACTGCTACCCCACCTATACTGTTAGAACTAGTATAGCACGAGGTTATTTGCGATAGATATCGAATTTTGCGCTGCCTATTAATAACACGAACCCAGCCGCGACAAAGAAGAATATGCGCAGACCGTCCGCATTGCCCAAGAACATAGCACATATTAGTAGCGCAACACAGGCTATGGCGGCTCCAAAGTTCGCCACCGCATCACAAACACATAGATATAGGATACGATGACCCGACAAGTCTGCCGTATCGAACACTCCCCTAGTGAATGCCATGTTATAACCCATAGTGGCTGCCTCGTTAGCGATATTGGTACCGACAATCGATGCTGGAACCGTCGCAAACGGACGCGATGCATGGACCAATGCGTTGGCTATGACACTGATTTTTAACAGATTACCGCCTTTGCTATTATCAATCAATTTACCATAGGCATAGGACGCGGCAATGGCCGTCAGAATCGTAACTGATGATAATGCACCTAATTCGACGTAGATTTCCCAACCAGCATCTGGGAAAATAACGATAATTATGAACAGGTGCCAGGCCGCCCCAGTAGTAACGTAATCAAAACCAACACCGGTCTGAGCAATAATGCCACGAATCGTAGCCGCCCACGGGAACCCTTCAAATTTTATATTCTGACGCAGACGAACTGGTTCGATTGATTTTAACAGTGGCAGTGCGGAAATTATGAATAATATGGCCGATAACCATATGACAACTTGTAGTCCGAACCATAGTGCGATTACACCACCTATGATAGGGCTGAGACCGACGGCAATCTTTTCCAATATATTCATGACCGCCAACTCTTTACCTGCATGTTCTGTATTTTTAACTTTTGAGAAATCAACCATATAACTGATTTGATAAATCGATGACGACGTAGCCATAAAAATACCCCATAGTAAGATCGCTGGAATGCCAATTATTGGCATAAATCCTAATGAGACCATAGCCGGGACATATAATAGATTACTGATCAAAATCCCATGTTTTGGACCAAATCTAGCGACAAACCTGCCGCCCAGAAACGCTAGCGGAACTTTTGCCAGGTAATAACACAAGAAAAAACCCATGATAAACACCAGGCTGTAGCCGGCTTCGTACATATAAACAGAGGTAAACCCAGAAACTATGCTCATCGCAATCGTGCGAATCGTTCGTGACATATACAGTTCGGCTATCTCACTGAAACTGGCATAACGCCAGAAGTGGCGGGATTCGAGAACTTTGTATAGGAATGATTTAAACATATTTTTTTGTATCGGTTATGGTTTATTCTATTACACCACAGATTGGCCCAAAGATGAAGTGTTATACTGGAATATATGAATATATACTTTTCTGGAATTGGTGGAGTCGGAATAGGTCCTTTGGCGGAAATCGCATTTGATGCTGGCTATATGGTAGCTGGATCAGACATGGAAGAAACATTAGTAACCACAGAACTAAAAAAGCGTGGTATAGCGGTTAATATCGGTCAAGACGGAAGCTTTTTGCAGGCCCGCCATGACGAAAAACCGATAGATTGGTTCATTTACACTGCCGCCCTGCCCCAGACGCACCCAGAGCTTGTATTGGCGCTCAAACTAGGTATAAAAACTGCCAAGCGCGACGAATTGCTGTCGTACATCATTGAAGACAAAAAATTAAAACTAATTGCCATAGCCGGAACTCACGGCAAAACTACAACTACCGGCATGATGATATGGGCCATGCAACAACTAGATGTACCTGTCAGCTATTCAATCGGGACGACCATCAGTTTCGGCCCTAGCGGTAAATTTGACCCATCTAGCCAATACTTTGTCTATGAATGCGACGAATTTGATCGTAATTTTCTAAATTTCCAACCATACCTATCGATTATCACATCTGTTGACTACGATCATCCTGATACCTATCCAGAACCTAGCGATTACCTGGGGGCTTTCCGCCAATTCGCGACCAAAAGCCAACACATCGTCGCCTGGTCGGACCAACACGGCGAATTATTTGACCACCTGCCACAATCAAAAATGTTCAATAAAAACGATGCCAATATCGACCTAAAACTAGCCGGAATACATAATCGATGCAACGCCACCTTGGTCCAAAAAGCACTGGTAGAATTAGGCTTTAAAAGCGACACTGACGATATATTATCCAGTTTCCCGGGCGTCAATCGTCGATTCGAAAAACTAGCCGATAACCTATACAGCGATTACGGCCACCACCCCGTCGAGATTGCCGCAACTTTGCAAATGGCCCGCGAATTGTCTAAACATATAGTTTTGGTCTATCAACCACACCAGAATATCCGACAACATGAGATCAAAGACGATTATACCGACCAATTCAAATTGGCAGAGAAAGTATATTGGTTGCCGACTTACCTATCGCGAGAAGACAAAAATCTAGCAATATTAGAACCCCGAGATCTGATTAAAAATATAACTAACGTAGATGACGTCCATATCGCTGAATTAGATAATAAACTATGGAATACCATTCAATCAGCACGTGATGAAGGCAGATTGGTCCTGTGCATGGGCGCCGGCAGTATTGACGGTTGGTTGCGCGACAAACTAAAAACGAATTAATTAACGAATAATTAACGAATTAATACCCAATGAATCTGGGCTCAGCGGGTCACCTTTGAATGCATCAGCAGCTTTGGTTTTGGTCGCCTGTTCGTTATAAATTGCCTTGAAATCATCAACAGCACTTTGATTAATCACACCAGAATCTGGATAGTTTTTGAACTCGCTGCTACTGTCGACTGTCTTGTCACGAACATTGACATAACCTGGGCGACTTAGATCTAATTGAGCAGCCCCGCTGCCGTTATACATCGCCATGCTGATACCGACCAAAATAGCCGAAATCACGATAGCAATCATAATCAGCAAGAAAAACCTGTGCTGGCCCCAGAACGACAAATCAATTTCTTCGTTAGTCTCTGCGTCTTCCATGGTTATAATGATCCCTTTGATTGATAGTATTTTTCGAACCAATAAATCTCGGAACTGTATTGATCGATTTGTTGGTTTAACTTCACAACGTCGGCGTAAACTCGCGCGCGATCAGACCTGGCAACCAATAATGAATCGTAGAAAACGCCTGGTTGAGTTTGACAATCGATTTTGATCAACGCCACCATATGTTCTTCGTAGGTTTTGTAATCCAGACGGAAAGTATCTAATGTCGCGGTATAGTTACCCGAAACTTTTGCCAGGCCATCGATATTAAAGTTATTGCTAGTAGCCCGGGTATTGAACCTGCTCATCAGTTTGGTCAACATCAAATCGTAACGTTGGCCCATGTTAACACGCAACAATGCGTCACTAACATGCAACTGACTTAGCGTGTTTTTTAACGATATGCAATTACCGCGAATTTGTTCTAATTGGCTGGCGGTAGCTGTGGTTGCCTGGGCAAATCCGGCCAATGCAACAAAACCACTCAAAATGATAGTTAATGCGATGCATACAACTAAAATCTTGCTGGGTGTTTTCATTACAATATCTTTATCCCGGCTTCTTTTATGGCTTTGTCCGACAAGGCTGATGGCGCGTCCATCAATATATCACGACTGTCGCCTGTTTTTGGAAAAGCCATAACATCGCGAATACTAGGTTCGCCCTGTAGCAACATTACTAATCGTTCTAGGCCCCAAGCGATTCCACCATGTGGCGGTGCGCCGAATTTGAAAGCTTTTAACATGTGGCCGAAATCACTTTCGATTTTTTCTGGGCTGGTATCCATGATTTCTAGAACCGCGGTTAGGTCCTGTGCACGATGGTTACGAATGCTACCACCACCGATTTCGTAGCCGTTTAATACGATGTCATATTGAGCTGCGATAATATCGCCGATGTCTTTTTTGTCACGCAACTGTTGGCGGAATTGCGGCATTGCGGCGCTAAATGGGTTGTGGGTAAATGTCCAGCTACCACTATCGGTTTTCTCAAACATTGGGAAATCTACAATCCAACAAAACGCCAATAGGTTTTTGTCATCTTTGTCCTCACGGATATCTGGGCTGTCTTTGCCGTATTTTTCCATAGCATCGGCGTAACTGATGCGTGGGAATGGAACGGTTTGGATGCGTTTTTCTGGGTACAGCGTTTCAACAATTTTGACCAATAGTGCTTCGTTCAATTGCATGACGTCTTCTTGCTCGACAAAGCTCATTTCCATGTCAACTTGAGTGAATTCAGCTTGGCGGTCACCACGAGTGTCTTCGTCACGGAAACAACGTGCAATCTGGAAATATCGTTCGACACCACCAACCATTAATAATTGTTTGAATTGTTGTGGGGCCTGAGGCAGAACGAAAAACTTACCTGGTTGCAAACGGGCAGGAACGATGAATTCACGGGCGCCTTCGGGTGTACCTTTAGTCAAATAAGGCGTTTCAATCTCCCAGAATTTTTGTGTATCTAATTCATCACGAATCAATTTAACAATTTGATGACGTTTTTCAATATTGTTTCGCATTCGGTCCGAGCGCATATCTAGGTAGCGATATTTCATTCGCGTTTCTTCGTTGGTTTCAGACGCTTTTTCTATCTCAAAAGCTGGCGTCTCAGCTTCGTTTAATATCTCTAACGTTTCAACAGCTAATTCAACAGTACCAGTCGGAACATCTGGGTTAATTTGTTTTTCACCACGAGATTGAATCTTGCCGGTTAGGCAGACTACGAATTCGCTACGCAACGCCGTTGCTTGTTCAAATAATTCTGAATTACCGCCCCAGAAAACTGCCTGAATAATACCACTACGATCGCGAACATCAATGAAAATTAATTTCCCGTGATCACGACGGGTCTGGACCCAGCCTTTAATTGTTACAGTTTTGCCAACTTGGTTGACGGTGTCGATAATCCAATCTCTGTTCACTTTATTTCCTTGCCTTTAAACGCTTATTTGTTTTTATTTTAACACTTTTAGGGGTCGTTCGCTATATCTTAGACGTCTTCGCGTTTTTCGGGATGATTATTGCCATGAGGATTACGCAGCGCTACAGCCCGCAGGTCATCGTGAGCATCAAATTCATCGACAATTTTGCGACCCAATAATGCCTCAATCACATCTTCTAATGACAACAACCCGACAGTTTCACGAAACTCATTCACTACCACGAACAGATGATTGTGGGTGCGCAAAAACGCCGCCAAGGCATGTTGCAGGCTTTGGTCCTGACGAATGTAATAAACTTTTGGTTCCATCGCCTTTTCAGCCGTTGTCGACTTTTTAATATCCAACGCCAATAACCCGCGCAGATGCAACATTCCAACGATATGGTCGATATCGCCATTGGTTACGGGCAATCGACTGTGACCGGTTTTGTGCAGGTCGTCTAATGCTAGTGGCCCTAGGAACTCTGTTTTTTTGATACTATCAATCATTGATCGCGGCGTCATAACCTCGCTGACTAATTTGTCAGGAAAAGCCAAGCTGTTGATAATCAATTTTTTCTCATCGGCAGTCAATGCGTCTACCGATTGGTCGACAGCATTCTGCAATTCGTATCTAGAATGGATCATGATATCACCTTGTGACGGTGCAAAGCTTCGAAAAATCTTGAAAACCGATGGGAAACTGCCAATTATATGAACTAGTTTATGTTCGAATTTGGCATAGACCTTTTGGGTCAAACTATGCAAAGGTTTGAAACGAGCAATAACGCCGTATTCTAGAACTATAAATATAGATAGGCTCAAGCCTATCAGCAGACCAAAAGTCATATTCAATAACAAGACTAATATTATCAACAACAAAGTTTCAATAATCTTGCGAACTGACAACAAGTCGCTGATCACATTCTGAGCCGCCAACATTTTAACAGCCGTCTCGTCACCACCGCACGCTCGCCTGCTTAGTTCAAAATCGCTCAAATGGCCTTTTTGAATGGATATGGACGTGACCATCAATAACAATATAAATACTACGGATGAAATTACTAATAAAAATATGAACATACCATAACCATTGTAACGTATACCACCCCCCGCTGTCAGCAGAGACTGTTGTTTGGTATAATAGAAACTAATAATTTTACAGGGAGTTTATTTTGAACAAGATCAAATGGATTATATTTGCAGCAATAGCAGTCGGTGCATTGGCGCTATTAGTAGTTTTCTCAGGCGGCTCCAGCCTAGACGTCAAAGACGTTGATACCAACGCTATCCAAGATGCCAACAAACAAAACGGCAATATCGCCGAGCATGTTTACGGCAATCCGAATAGCCCAGTCACATTGGTAAACTATGGTGATTTCCAATGCCCTGCCTGTGCAACCACACACCCCAGAATCAAAGCTATCGTCGAACAATACAAAGACAAAATTCGATTCGTATTCCGCAATTTCCCACTAACAACAATACATCCGAACGCCAAAGCCGCCGCTGCTACAGCCGAAGCTGCCGGGCTGCAAGGCAAATATTGGGAGATGCACGACAAACTTTACGAAAACCAAACCGCCTGGGCATCGCTATCTGGCACCGAACGAACAACTTTCTTTGAAAACTATGCCCGCGAACTAAACCTAGATATGGGCGAATTTAGCACTGACGTAGCGTCCGAATCCGTCCGCGATAAAATCGCCTATGACACAGCTATCAGCAAAAAGATAAACGTTATCGGCACTCCTACATTCTACCTAAACGGCACCAAACTAGACCAATCTATCGTAGCCGACATCACCAAATTAACAGGCGCGATAAACGACGAGCTAGCCAAAAACGGCATTGCATTACCATAAATAAAAACTTAACAAAAAAAACAAAACACCCCGGTGCCTTGGGGTGTTTTTGTAAACTTATAAAAAGTTTGTTTTTTTGGTACCCGTTGCTTGTAAGCTACGGGTGGATTTGAGTTATAAGAATAACTCTACTGTTGCAAATACAGTTGCCATTCGGCAGGCACCACATCCACTGCGATCTTTTTGCGCCTTGACGGCACAAATTCGATTGCTATTGGCATGTGATTTATTTCACTCCTTGTACTATGTACAGCCTCACACGCTTCGACCTTTAAATTATTATAGATTTGGCGTGAGACACATCACCAATACTACCTGATTGCATAAAACAAGTCAATATAGGCGTGTGTCAAAACGCTTATGTCCATAACTATAGGACATAGTTATTAAAAGCGCAAGCGTTTTTTTATATATCTATAAATACCGCCTAGATCGGCGGTATTTATAGATTAAATCAACACATTAATATCTATTTAAATAAAGCTTCGTTAGCTGAAGGGCCGCTAACTTCTCGTGCAGCTCTTGAGTCTCGATCATATTTTTCCTGTACCATTTTTTCACTAATCTGCCTAGCTATGTTATCTGCGTCTGGCAAACCACGAACCAAGCCCATGGCCATATCGAATGCCGCCTTGTGTGCAGCATCTAATTTAGCAGCTTCTACGGATTTTCGAACTTCATCTTCACCAAACGCTGCCAAATTTGGATTTGCGCGCATGCCCTGTTCAACAGCGGAGCTAGCCGAAGTGATCTCCTGGTTAAAAACTGACTCGACACTGCTTAAAGTTGGTTTTGATTGTTCAGGCGATAGTGGTTGATTCTCGTTTTCAGTCATATTGTTCCTTTTTGTTTTTTATTATTACTTAATTCAATATTAGCATATAAGCTTATGCTTTGTCAATAGCACTACATCTCGCCTGGGGTTTCGATTGGCTTGGCGCTGCGCAGGACGCGCTCTTTTAGCGTAAAGACTATTGCTGTCGCTGATGCCATTAAGACCGTGGCGATGATGAATATGCGATGCATGCTATCGCTGTACGCCCGAACAACTACGTTGGCAAACTCTGTTTGTTGAGACACTATCTGCTTTTTCATCTCGACGCCAATTGCGGTTGGCAATTTGTCAGCTACTGCATTAGATTGATCGGCAATGTTTTGTTTGACACTAGGGGTATTTAATCGTAACAAAGTGTCTGGTTTGGTCAAATCGCCCATTATTGATGCGGCTGGTGATTGTTTCAATGTTTGAATATATTTGCTGTCGGACATATTGCCCAAGCCAGATGCAACACCGGCAGTTAATATGGCACCAAATATAGCCACGCCGACAGTTGAGCCAATGCTGCGGAATAATTGGCTGGAGCTGGTTGCGGCGCCTAGGTCTTTTTGTTCGAACTCGTTTTGGACCGCCAGGCTGATGACTGGCATTGCAACACCCATACCGACACCTATAAATGTGATTATAATCGCTTCGTAAACATAGCTGGTATTTGGGTCTAATGTGGTCAAAGCCAGCACCGCGATTGTAGCGATTGAAAAACCTATCTTCATAAATATCTTGTATTTACCAGTCTTGGAAATCAACTGACCGACGCCAACACTGGTCAATGTCATACCGCCAACCATTGGCAGCAACATCAATCCTGATGTGGTTGGGCTGGCACCGAACACCTGTTGATTAAACTGCGTCAAATATAGGATCGAGCCTAGAAAGGCCGAACCGAACAACATGGCAATTACTATGATTTTGACGAAGTTACGATTTTTAAAGAAGTATATCGGTACGATTGGTTCAGCAGCGCGCTTTTCAACTGCGACGAACGCGGCTAATGCCAGCCCGACGATGGTGAACATGATGACACGCAACCAGACTAATGTCAGACCGGTAGAATTCATTAGGTTCGCAAAGATTGCTTCGGTATTATCAATCGCTAGTATCAATGTGGCTAGACCGACTGCTATCAATGCGGCACCAACGTAATCAACGCGCGGTTTACGATCATGTTTCAATGTTGGACAGTAAATTCTAATAATGATGAATGCAATAATACCGATTGGAACGTTGATTAATAGCGTCCAACGCCAGTTAGTAATTAGACCTAGAAAATTGTGAGGTTCGGTTAGGAAACCGCCGATTAACGGTCCGGCAATTGATGACAGGCCGAATACTGCACCGATTAATCCCTGCCATTTACCTCGTTCGCGGGCTGCGAATAGGTCGCCAACAATTGAGAATGCGTTAGCCGTAATGATACCACCACCAATACCCTGGATAGCACGCCACAATATCAATTGGTTAATATCGCCGCTCATACCGCCCATCAATGACCCGGCGACAAATACGCCAACACCGATTAATAGCATTAATCGACGGCCGAATAGATCAGATAGTTTACCGGCAATTGGTACTGTAATCGTGGTCGTAATCATATATGCCGTGACGACCCAACCCAGCATTGAGAATGCGTTGAATTCTTCGACAATTTTGCCCAGTGAGGTCGAAACAACCATCTGATCTAGCGCGACCAGGAACATGCTGGCCATTACTGAGATCATTATTATTAATTTTGCGCGTAAAGTTAGATGATGATGCATAGATATACCATTCTATATCGTTTATGATGCTGTTTCAAGTTGACGGTGTATGCCGTTTGGATTAAGCGTCAATAAGAGTTAGAATATACATATGTCTCAAACGAGAAAAACTATCTTGAACAATCTATTAAACTTCATATCTAATAACTATGTTGTAGTATTCTTCATACTAGCGATTGGTATCAAAATGGCGTTATTCAACGCGCTAGTATTAAAAATTACCTGGCCACTACCTCAATTCCTATTTGGCGTGATATGTGGGTTTATTAGCGTCGGCGTCATATTCGCGCCACTATACTTTGCCCGGAAACACCAGGCAGTAATCGCTATAGCTGTGAACTGCCTGCTATCTACTATCCTTTTGATTGATACTGTTTATTACCTGTATTTTTCGGCGCTACCAGGCATAGGGTTGTTCAGTTTGATAGGCGAAGCTACTGGCGTCGGCTCTGCCATCATCGACCTGTTTAACGGATGGATGTTGCTGTATTTTCTAGACATAGTTCTATTTATCATATTCGCAAAACGTATCAAGGTCTTCTTTGAGAACCTAAAAGTTAAGAATAATCTAGCAACACCAACCAGGCGCATGCCGATATGGGCAGTCGGAATAACATTATTGGTGTTCGGATTGTCAATCTTGCCAGTCGGTAGCAATAACCTATCGACATTGACCAAATCCGCCCTGGAAAACCGAGTAACAGCTCAATATTACGGCGTATTGATGGCACATGCTGTAGATATCGCCAGATACATCAAACAAGAAACATCCGTCGCCTCGCCGGCCGAAAAATCAGCCATAATCGATTGGGTCATCGCTAACAAGCCCAAACAATCAACCAGCGAACTGAATGGTATCGCCCGTGGCAAAAACGTCATATTGGTACAAGTTGAGTCATTAGGCGGAATAGTGATAGACCAACAAGTAAACGGCCACGATATAACACCTAATCTAAATGAATTGGCCAAAAAATCCCAATTCTTCCCAAACAATGAATTCATAACCGGAGCCGGGCATTCATCGGATTCTGATTTCGTCGCCAATACCTCGTACTACCCTACTATTGATACGTCAGTTTTCGTGCGCTACGGCCGCGACAATTTTACCAGCCTGGCTAAAACTTTAGCTAGTAACGGATATACCACGAATGCTTATCATGGGTATAACCGAGCATTTTACAATCGCGAAACAGCCATTAGTTCACTAGGATATCAGAAATTCTATGCTGCCGAAAGTTATCCAAAAGGCCAAATCCTGAACATGGGGTTAAACGATGGCGATTTCCTAAACAAGACGGCTGATTACATCGCCACCCAACCAAAACCCAGCCTCAGCTATGTAATTACCCTGTCATCCCATACGCCGTTTGAAACCAATAACCTGACCCAAAACCTAGGTATTAATATCGGTGACTATCCTAAACAAGTTGGTGGTTATTTGGAAAATATCAATTATGTTGACCGAATGTTAGGCGAATTCTTTACTAAACTAAAATCCAGTGGCATCTATGATGATTCGTTGGTTGTAGTCTATGGTGACCACATGCCAATATTGCCTGCTTTCAATGCCGGAACGATCAATTACGCGCCGGACACAAACAGCGACAAACACGTACCATTATTCGTCAAATTACCAAATGAAACTAATGGCGAAACCCATCCTGGCACAGGCACGTCACTAGACATAACACCAACCATATTTGACCTATTAGGCATCAAAACTTCACAACTAATGTTCGGGCGCAGTCTGTTCAAGACTACCCCAACCAACCCAGCCTGCACTAGCCAATTCTATATATTCGCACCGGGCAGTGATTGCAATGCGTCCCTAATAGAACAAAAGACTAAATCGTCCGAAATCATCCAATACAATATATTTGGCGAACTGCCAGAATAAAAACTGGCCAATTTAAAGGAGCCCCTCTTTATTGGGATTTAGTCTAATGAAATTTGGGTATATAATAGAACCACTAGGAGGTGCATATGATCAAACAATGTCAAAGTTGCGGGATGCCACTGCAAACCGAAAAGGCCGGCGATTGTCGCGGCACGGAAAAGAATGGAGACAAGAGTGAAAAATGGTGCAAGCTATGTTACGTCGACGGAAAGTTCATCGACCCAGATTGTACTTTGGACCAAATGATCGTCATCGTTGATAACGCTCTCAAAGAACAAGGCAGCAGAAGATTAATGCGCTGGATGGCACGAAAACAATTACCAACATTGGAACGCTGGAAGACCCAAAAATAACAAAACAAATAGGGGCCAATTAGGCCCCTATTTTATATCATCACGTTTCTATTGATTGTAACGATGGTTTTGCATGCCGCCACGATTGGCGCTGTTGCTGTCATGATCGGACGCTTGGCGTTCTGTCATGTTCTGCAATCGGCTATCTATTTCGGCTTGTGTCAAACCTTTTGATGCCCAACGTTCTTGTGCAGATTTTTGCATTGACGCGTGGAAATCATCCTCGCTAATGCCTTTGTCTGCTGCTATTTGTAGCATCGTCTTGGTCGCTAGCTGAGTTTTTAGCTCATCTGCCGTTATGCCAATTAGTTTGGCTTTTGTCTCTATGTTTTGTTGATAACCATAAGACCCACCATTACCGTTTGTGCCCTGTTTTTGGCCTTGTGCCAACGCTGGAACCGCTATGATCCCTGCAGCTACTACAACTGCTGTTCCTAAACCTAATGTTAATATTTTGTTCATTGTTATTGTCTCCTTCCGACATATGTAATACAAACGGGAGGCCAATATTATTTCACTATCTACCGCGTTGGTAGCCTCTAATGTTTTGGACATCGCTGCCCGGAACTCTGTTACCAAAATCTGGCAACGAGCTGTAAGACAACGCAAAGCCAATCGCCAAAATCACAGCAACAACCATCGGCACCAGGTACGCCAATCTAATTTTGTACATCTTGCCTGATTTTGCAATCATAAAGATAACTGCCATGATAGATAATATACCCGACAATACAGCCAACCAAGGGAAATCATTCAATAATGAATTCAAACTATTCTGAATGCCATAAGCCGGACCTTGTGATATCTGCAATCTCACAAATAGTGATGCCACGCTAATAGAATATGTTGCCAATATGGTCGCACCGATGATTGCTATGATACCAACAATAGCTAGCACAATATAATATGATCTAGATTGCATATGTACGCTACCACCACTAATCTTTGACATAACTTTCTGCTTGATATCAGCATCAATTTCTTTTGTTTTTTTATTCATAATCAACTCCTTCTTTCTGACAAATATTTTTTAAAGCCTCTTTGGCACGACGAATGCGGACCCCGACTGTTGAAGTAGGTATATGCAATATATCGCTAATTTCCTCATATTTTAGGTTTTCAAAAAAACTGAGCCCCAATACTTCTTGGTATTTAATACTAATTTTACCTAGACATGCCCTAACTTGTTTGTCCAACATTTTTTTATCTATGACTTTATCAGTATCAAACTTTTCTATAAAACTATCGCCAATTTCGTCAATTATGCCTAATGAGCAAGTCTTTTTGCCCGATTTAATAGCATTCATAGCTCCATTATGTAAAATCCGATATATCCATGGAGAAAAGGGCTTGGACAGATTGAAGCTTCGCAGGTTCACATAGGCCTTGATGAACGTTTCTTGGACTACGTCAGATGCAATATCATAGTCTTTTAGCAAGAATGAAGCATAACGCATCAATTTTGCCTCATACCTTTCCATAACTAACCCAAACATATTAATATCGCCCTCAATTACCTTGGCTAATACATCCGAATCGGATAGGTCCTCATTTTTGACATTCATGGTCACATATATTATACAACTGTGGAGTTGATATTATTTCATTATTGGTGGTCTGACGACTGGACAGCGGTTTCGCCTTTTCCGCTCATTCAAGAAAAGTTGGTTCGACGACTGGACTCGAACCGACACTAAATATTACCATCAAATTTACGACTCACCCCATACTAGCTTATATATCGGATTTATTAAAATAATCAAACAAATATCTTTTTTAAATTAAATTATCAAACTAAAATAATTTTAAAGACATCTCGACGTCGCCATCGATAAACCCATAATTATGATAGGTTTTTATAGTAGGCTTATTATCAGACGCTACCAACAATCGCATAGTTTTACAGCCTTGTTCGATAAAGTATGATTTAACACTATCTATCAGCTCTGTACCTAGCCCTTTGCCGCGCATTTCTGGAGTTATATATAAAACGCCAATCCATCCTTGTTTTGATGCATCATGAGTTGTGGCGTACATAATATCTTCAGGATCGTCTTTTGTAATAACGACACCCTGGATAAATCCAACTATTTTTTCATTTTCGATTGATACTAGCATTTTTCCGTTCATTTCTTTGCAATCAGATGACATCTTTGTTAGATATTTTTTTGCATATTCTTCATTTTGAAATTCTTTTATCTCATTTGTAGTGTCGATATTGTGCAAATATTTTTGAAAGTCTATTAATAAGCTCTCAACCTCATTTGAATGTTTTAGATCATTGTATAAAGCGATCATTGCATATTTTCTCCTGTATGTTATTGTTTATATATTAAAGCCCGGTAACGTTATTAGCAATGGCGTCTAGCCATTTTATGAATAAATCATCATATTAATTAAATCCCTCCAATAATCATCGATGCTAATGATACTCCCTTTACGAGCCGAAATCAGCACAATGATCTCGTCTTCTGTCATTTCGAATGATAAACCTAATATTGTAGTATGCCGTTCAACCACTACGCAAAAATTAGATATATCCTGCAACAACAAGCGCCAGGTTGGTATATCAAAACTATCAACCAGCCGACAGCTGCAAAAAAGTTTAATGGCGAGACTGTAAAATATGACCACTATTACAGAATTTATGGCGCCGACGATCAACCTATCAAATACTGCAAATTCCAACAATTAGATCGTCTGGCAAGCATATTACAAGTTTCCGTGATGGACCTGCCGATTATTAACGATTTAGATTAGAGCCAAATACTTCAAAGCCAATAAAATCAGGATAAATAATTCAACTGCTGCCACGACTGGGACCGCGCCAGGTATTATTGGGATATTTCTAGTCAGTTCCTTTACATCACCCGTCCAATGAGGGAATTCATCCAAGACTAGCCCCAGACCGATTCCGAATATGACGACCAGATAGATATTGTTTACATCGAGGCCCAAACCAAAAACCATGAAAGCCGCCCCGACAATCAGGAAATTACCCCAAACAAAATGGTGATAACGTTTGCCATTAGACAAGATTTTAACTGGCAGTATCTTCCATTTTAACGACCCCAAGGCTATAAATCGAGAGATCAGAAATACACCCAGAACACACAGAAAAATAACCAATAACGAGTTCATGATTTTTGCCCTTCCGTTCCAATAAGATAGTCGTCTATTACCTGCAACATACCGTGTTCATGGAATGATGGCACAACCATATCGGCGGCAGCTTTTAATAACGGGTCAGCATTATCAACAGCAACCTTTAGCCCACTAGCCGCGAACAACGGCAGGTCATTATGACCATCACCTAGTGCAATAGTCTCGGCAACAGTAACGCCTAGCATGTCTTGTAATTTATTTAGCGCGTGGCTTTTTGTGGCCTCCTCGTCAGTAACGGTAACGCAGAACCTCCCACGGGACTTGGGCGAAGGCACAAAGCCCGCTCTAACATCAGGTAACGTGCTTACCATTTTTACCAACCTGTCAGCCTCAGCCCTATCCGAAATATCAATAAAGGCTAGATATATCAGATCTTCTAGATCATCATCAACCATATCCGAAAACAGGATTTCCTTTTGGCCAAAACCAATAAATAAATCCGCATCCTGCCGAGTATCATTAACGTATTTTGTTATCTTTTGCGCAATTTCTCGCTTTAGGCGCTTCTCCCACAAAACCTCATCACTAACTGGATTGATTATACGCGCGCCGCCATTAACAATAACCGGGTCCGTTATCCCAAATGCTTTAATAACAAATTTGGCATTGTGATAATTACGACCAGTCGCGATAGTTACAATTTTACCCAGACTCTGCGCATTCTTGATGCCAACTTTTACCGGATGATCAATATCGATGTCTTCGCCCCTGGATCCATGATCAACAATAGTCCCATCAATGTCCGTAACTAGCATTTTATACAGATTATTCATTGTCTAATGATACAATCTTTGGCAATGTTTATCTATACAGGCACGACATAGCCTATTAGAAACATGGTAGAATACAGTCATATGAACACTAGAAAAGAATACCAGCAATTATTAAAACCATCCTGGTCTCCACCAGATTGGCTGTTCGGACCTGTCTGGTCGATCTTATATATAATTATATTTATATCGTTTGGCAGTGTTATCTATGGCCTATTCAAAAACGAGGTTACATTTGTTGCAGCCCTGCCTTTTGCGCTAAACCTGATATTTAACTTTGCCTTTACACCGATCCAGTTTGGGTTAAGGAATAATTTGCTGGCCGCGATTGATATATTACTGATTCTAGGTACATTGGTATGGGCGATGATTTCTATCTGGCAATCAGCACCAACATTCGGCTGGGTCGCATTAGTAAATATCCCCTACCTGATTTGGGTTCTATTCGCCACAACGTTGCAATTGACGATTACTTATTTGAATAGACGATAGTACAACCCTGCGATACGGCTGCCAATATCTAATTTATTTACTGTCTTTTTTGCGCCAGTTTATTTCAAATGAGACTGAATATTTATCTGGGATATTCCACCTAGAAAATCTGAGGAATAAAAACTGGAATTTGTTTTCAGAAATCTTCCCGAATCCAAATCTGTTTAGTGTTAGCTCTATGTCTATGACCATGCTGTAATTGTATCATATACATAAATTTCGATATGGCTATGACGACTGGACAGCGCCCGTTGTATGCATGCAACGGGTTTTTCCGTTCATTTACGAAAATGGTCCGACGACTGGACATCGCCCGTCGCATGTATGCGACGGGCTCCTCCGCTTGCTCATAAAAATATGTAACCCTATTAGGGACGACTGGACAGCGGCTCCGCCTTTTCCGCTCATTCACGAAAAAATGTAAACACTTTTTCGCTTCAATCGCTACACCGAACCACTTTTGCTACGCAAAAGATCTGGTTCGCGTCCAGGCGGCGGGGGTATAAAAAATTCCAGACCACGCGGGTCTGGAATTTTTTATGGCTCCGGCGACTGGACTCGAACAACAGAATTCTACCACCTATTTAAAGGCTCGTCGTAGCTTAGCTTAGTAAATGGAGTTAATCAAGTCTATTAAGGATTTTATATTAATGTCTTTATGGTTATAATGATAACAATGATTAAGCCATTCTCTGCTTTAAAATTCTTTAAAGAAAACAAACGAAAAGGTTTGATGACTTTTGTCGTACTAATTCTATCAATCTGCGCCGTATCATTGATAACTGTCCTTATAAACTCAATTCACGAGTCGTATAACGATACGGTTCTGAAACCGTTTGCCAACTACTCAATTGTTGGGAACACTTCGCATGACATATACCTAAATCAATCAGTTGTTGACAGATTAAAATCTGATAGCAACATCGAACGTCTGGTGCCCTGTGATATTGATGCGACCAATGTTAGCTTTTCTATAGGGGGTGGGTTAACATATGGTGTCTTTGCGGATAAATCAGATATCGGCTATTACCTTGATAAAGTAAACGATACTGTTGAGCAGGGCCGTCTGCCTGAAAATAATTCAAAAGAGATCGCTGTTCATCGGCGAGTAATGTCTAATAAAAATTGGGAAATTGGGCAAACCGTTGGCAATGAGAAGAACTCAGATGAAATGTTGTCTGGGGCTTTCAAGATTGTAGGTATATTAGACGGCCCTAGTATCACATTTGTGGGCACACAGACAAACCGCCAGGGGCAATATGTAAAAAATGAGCTTGATACTACAAAGCCAATTAACTACGCTGTTTTTCCAAAAGCCGGCAAAATGGGCGCTGTTAATGAGATGCTCGATAAGATTAATGTTAATGATGCATCGGTCACCACTTACTCAATTTTAAAATCACAAGGCGAGGAAAGCTTTGCATCAATAGATAATACTCTTATTGCAATTATTCTAGCCGTAACAATTATCTTGTCTATATCGATTAGCGCACTAATGTACCTAATATATCTACAACGTTCAGATGAGTTTGGTATTCTACTGGCGATGGGTTATCGTAAGAGTTTTATCTATCGTCTTATATTTAAGGAAGTATTGGCACTTAATATTATAAGTTGGTCGGTGGGTTTGCTAGCCTCATATCTAGTCATACA
The DNA here is from genome assembly GCA_037140095.1 of Candidatus Saccharimonadota bacterium. Classification (GTDB taxonomy): domain Bacteria; phylum Patescibacteriota; class Saccharimonadia; order Saccharimonadales; family Saccharimonadaceae; genus UBA1547. The sequence continues at coordinate 19,583 of JBAXFD010000003.1, read as the reverse complement.
ATTACTTAACTTTCTTATCTATAACCCACAGGGTAGTATGCTGAATCTCTTCAGTGCCAATGTTTTTGAAAATACAATTTATATTCCTGTTGCTGCTGTACTATTTAGCGTATTACCAATTCTTTCAAAGATGCGTAAACAAGACCCAATTACTATTATCGAAGGGCGTAACTAAAATGATTGAATGTAAAAATCTGACACTTATTTATAAAGATGGTCACAAAGAGAACCTAGTGCTAGATGGTGTTAACTTGCAGGTGCAAAACAATGAAACCATTGTTTTGCTTGGGCCATCTGGTAGTGGTAAAAGTTCATTAATATATCTTCTGTCAGGATTGAAAAAGCCTACATCCGGTCAAATTATTTATGACGGCGTGGATATTGAGAAATTTAATAAAAAACAATTTTCAGACCTAAGACGGCAAAAATTCGGCTATATTTTTCAACAGCATTTTCTAATACCATATTTGACAGTGATGGAGAACGTACTTGTTGGGGCGCCAAAAATGGGCAAAGCCTGTCGAAATAAAGCTGAGTTTCTACTTCACGAACTTGGTATTGACCAATATATAGATAAAAGTATTTTTGAACTTTCGGGAGGTGAACGTCAGCGTGTAGCGATTGCCAGGGCGCTTATTTCCGAGCCAGAAGTTATCTTTGCCGATGAGCCTACTGCATCACTTGACCATAAGACTGCTGCAGAAATTTTAAAGCTGATTAAAAAATACAAAGAGTCTACTACGCTTATAATCGCAACTCACGATACTTCGATACTTGAAGGTGATGAATCAATTGTTAGAATTGATCATGGTAAAGTTATAAGGGACAACTAGGTCACGGGACCTGGTCTGCTTTCTCTCTGACCAGCCCCTCAGGAGCGACTGGTTAGTTTCGGAACTATTTAACAGAGGCGAATAAGCAAAAACCGCCATTTCTGGCGGTTCTAACCTTTGTACTACATTTTTACAATTTGTAAAAATATTGCCGAACTAAGGAGTGAACTAGGGCAACCGGTCAAGGAACTCGGTCAGCCTATTTGACTGCTTGGTTTGGCTCCGACGACTGGACTCGAACCAGTAACCTCGAAGTTAACAGCTTCTTGCTCCACCATTGAGCTACGTCGGAATACACCGTATTATACTATTTATCTCTTTAATTAGTCAATGACAAGTCAGAAATCAATAATAAATAGATAAAACAAAAAGAAAGCGGGCTGGCCTCCGCTATACAGCAGTGGCGTCCCGCGTTTCTAATCATATTTTAGCACACCAATCAAGATTTATTATAGAGCCCTAAACACAGCCTTTTCATATAACGTGACTAATGATTTTGTATCACCCTCAAATGCCAACTTGTCAGCCCTGATAAGATCTTTTGATGAAACTTGGCTATAATCAATCAAATAGCCGGCGGAATCAGCCACCAAAATCAAGAATAAGCGTATCGTGCGCCCATTTCCTTCTCTAAATGGATGAAGAGCGTTAAGTTCAGCTGACAGATTAGATATTTCTTGCACAAATGACTGCCTGCCCAATCCTGAAAGGTATTTTTTTGAGGCTAACTCATCAAATATTCTAACGGCCTCATTGCTAATAAATTTTGCATAAGCGAACGGGGCAGCCCCTGGTTTAGCAATATTAACAGTACGAATTTTACCAGCAAAATCATAAATATCTTCAAACAAAACCTTATGAATATGAAGCAATAAGTTAAAATCAAACACTGTGAAAGCTTCACCCAAGACTATTGCTGTCTTTTTAGTTACAATTTCCTGTTCGATCTCTTTCAGATCATTGTGATTAATTATGCCAAATCTATTTTCTAGAACATCATCGCCATCAACGAAATAGTCCGTCATAAATTAGACCTTTATGCGTTGTAATTGTTTTTCAAGTGTTTTTTTAACAGCCTTAAAGTTGAAACCCTCAGCTTCCATACTGCGGGCAATACTGTTTACCAATCTTTTTGTTTTTTCATTTTTACTCATATACTAATTATACCGTAAAATTGCCTTTATCGTAAGTGCCTCATTTGACTATTGGAAGGTATCTATTGGGATCCGCCATATTCTAATAGCCATATCCCAATAGCCGAATCACCTATGATTCTTCAGATAATCGCCTAGCCTGGTTTTCATGGCGATATGACCGCTATCTAGTCCCAGGATTTTCAATGCGCCAATTAGCACATATAATTCATCCAAAGTATCGGGGTTGTGTGATAAGTCTAATTCATTAAACTTATTTGTTACCGCGTTCATCAACCATTTTTCTTGGGCTGGGGTCGCGCCTCGGTGCACTGGAGCATCGTCCAAATGTGTCGTCACAACTTCTAGTGACCGGGCGGAATTATCGCGTTTTCGCAGATAGCCTTTGGCGATTAAACCATTGATATGAATCGCTACTGTCGAAACAGATTTATACCCTAACCCACGCATAACCTCACGATAGCTAGGGCCATACCCGTGGCCTTGGATGAATATATCAACAAAGTTCAATAGTTCTCGTTGGCGTTTGCTAGATCGTTGTTTGTCCATAGTTTAATTATAGACTAAAAACCAAAAACTATTCTGCTTTTACTTTTAGGCCAAACAAAAAAGCCTTTGGTTTTTACACCTAAGGCTTATTCGTTGCTAATCATTATCTTTTGAAACAAACTCGACGATTGATGATGCCATGTAATCAATCATATCGTCGGTCATACCAGGATACAATCCGACCCACAGACTATCATTCATGATTTTGTCCGTATTTAGAAGTTCACCTATCACACGATAGTCAACACCATTAACCAATTCGTTAAAACACGGATGCCGCAAGATATTGCCGGCAAATAGGTTTCTGGTCTGGATATTCCTAGATTCCAGGAATTTTGCCAAATCGTTGCGGCCGAAATCCACCCCATCACGTCTGGTTATTAAATAACCAAACCAACTCGGATTAGACCCGGCCGTTGCCATTGGTAGAATAATCTTATCGACTACAGATTGCAACCCGATAGTAATTCTGTCAAAATTTGCTTTACGTTTATCAACAAAAACTGGCAGCTTATCCAACTGCGCACAACCGATAGCTGCCTGCATGTCCGTCGCCTTGAGGTTATAGCCAAAATGGCTATACACATATTTATGATCGTAACCGTAAGGCAATGACCCATACTGGACCGAGAAGCGCTTACCACAAGTATTGTCACAACCACTATCGCACCAGCAATCACGACCCCAATCGCGCATAGATAGCATGATGCGCCTTAAGAGCTTGTTGTTGGTATACACCGCTCCACCCTCACCCATTGTCATATGGTGTGGGGGATAGAAACTAGACGTCCCAATGTCTCCCCAGGTACCAGTAAATTGATCATCGAATTTAGAGCCTAGAGCATCACAATTATCCTCAACTAGCCATAATCCGTGTGTCGAACAAAACTCTTTGACAGCTTTAACATTAAACGGGTTGCCTAATGTATGGGCAATCATGACTGCTTTAGTTTTAGCCGACAATGCATCTTCTAACATCGATACATCAACATTGAAAGTTTCAATCTCAATATCGACAAACACGGGGACCGCACCAAACTGCACAATCGGAGCAATCGTCGTAGGAAACCCAGCAGCGATAGTGATGACTTCATCACCACGCTTAATGGCCTTGTCACCCAAAGTCGGTGACGTTAATGCCATAAACGCTAACAGATTTGCCGATGAACCTGAATTGACCAATAAAGCATACTTTACACCTAGATACCCTGCGAACTCTTGCTCGAATTCCTGGGAATAACGGCCATAAGTTAACCAGAAATCCAACGACGAATCTACCAGATTCACCATTTCTTTCTGATCGAAAACTCTTTTGGCATAGTTAACCCTGCTGTAGCCAGGGTCAAATGATTCTACTTGCTCTGACTGAACAGCATTATGATACTTTTCAACTAACCCTAATATTTGCCTCCTAATAGAGACGCTCTTCTTTGACTTTACCAATTTCTCCACCTCTTTTTCAAATATTTAATGATTTGAACGAACTTCCCAAGAGCCGGGAAGCCAGCTCAATCAAGATTACCTATATTATAATATAAGAGAATATTTCAGTCAAACATAAATAATAATGCAAATAATCCCATTTAAAAATAACCCTCAGAACAAGTATGTATAGCTTTTATGATTAAAAATTAATTCGTTTTTCTTCAACAACTAACGGCCTGTTCATAACTCGGATATTTATGTTTAGAATATATTCGCCGATTAGGCCTAAGAAGATCAATTGGATCGAACCCATGAAAAACACTCCGACCGCAATCGGCGCCATGCCAATAGGGAAACTGTCCCAAAACATCAGTTTCAGTGCCAGGTAAACTAAACCGACTACGAAACTTAACCCTGCTATCAGGAAACCCAACAATGTAGCTAGCCGAATTGCAACTTTCGAGTACGATGTTATCCCTAGCATGCCAATGTCATACAATGAGAAAAAATTATTCTTGCTTTTGCCATGTAATCGCCTAGCTTGTTCATAATTAATTTCTTTACGTTCGTAACCAACTTCGGATATAATACCGCGGAAATATGGCATTGGGTCATTTAGATTACGCATAACTTCAATGAATTTTTTGTCGTACAAGCCAAAACCTGTAAAATGTTCGATCTGCTCGGTTGATGCAACCTTTTTAATCAATTTATAATAAATCGAACGCATTAGATACATGAACTTGCTTTCGCGACTAGTGTTTTTGATACCAATTACGATTTTGAACCCGTTCTCCCATTCGACCACAAATTTATGAATCATATCAATTGGATCCTGGAAATCGGCACACATTATAATCGTACAATCGCCTGTTGTCTGTAGCATGCCATAATATGGTGATTTTAATTGACCAAAGTTTTTGGCATTGAATATAGCTTTAACTTTTTTATCTTTTTTGCATAATTCAGCTAATTTATCACGAGTTTTGTCTTTGGAATAATTATCAATGAAAACAATCTCATAATCATAGCCTTTTAGATTTTTGTTAAACTCATCAATTATAGCCGCATACAACAGTCCGACATTTTCTTCTTCATTGTAAGTTGGCACCATTATGCTAATTGTTTTCATATTATCTACCTCTTTTCTATAAGTTTAGCTATCATCTTATTTATACCTGTTACGAAGTCTATCTTTGGCATCCAACCAGTTTCTCTCTTTAATCTGCTATTATTTGGTTTTATGCCGACTGGGCCTGATTCTGGGTAGGGAACTGCCCCAAAATTTAAAATACTTTTTGATTTTGTTTCCCGATACATCGACTCGACAAAATCTCTCAATATCTTAGTCTCGTCCCCACTAAGATTATAGGCTCCCTCCGGACACTTGCCTGTGATTAATTTTACCATACCATCAACTGCATCATCGATATATAAAAAGTTCCAATCATGCGTACCGACCGTTAGATCGATCTCTTTGTTGTCTAACATTTTATTTAGAACTGAGCAAACCAAAGTATTCTCATTATCCCCTGGTCCATATAAACTAAAAATCCTGGCCTCTTTAAAAGATATGCCTAATTTTTTTGCCAAGTTCATACCATCTTGAAAAAATTGATATTTCTGAAGTCCGTATTCTGTGTTCGGTTTACATTGAATCGCCTCATGAATCTCCCTATTGCAAACACCATATTCAGCCTGAGACCCCGTCGTCATATATAGTTGACAGCCCAAATCATGAGCAGCCTTAATGGTTTTTAATGAATTTAAATAATTATTAACTTGCAATTCGTGGTTATCACGATCTTCACCTCTAACCCCCTCCCAGGCTAAATGACAGAAGATGTCACATTTACCAACAATCAGCGTTGGTAACCTGTCAATGTCAGACATGTCCAGTTCAATAACTTCTATATTTTTCGCAACATCTAGTTTATCTCTATTCGCTGAATTTGGTCTAACAATTGCACAAATATTAAATCCTAAATCAGCTAACTTTCTAACTAAATTCCTGCCAATAAACCCGGTCGCGCCAGTAACTATGACCTTATTCATAGGATAGCCGTGATTTTATCTGACAAGGTTTTTTCTAACAATGGTTCCTGTTCTCTAGCAGACCGACCAAAAACTAATTTGGGATATACATAGGTCATATTTGGCAAATCTATTTCTACCAATATTGGATCACTATTGGATATAGAACTGTATAATTTATCCATTCCCCTTAGGCTACTAACTCTTATGCCATCTAGCCCGTAAGCCTTGGCTATTTTAACAAAGTCTGGCGATTTATAGCCTTGTTTTGCATCAGTCATAGCAAAATTAGATTCAAAGAACATCTCCTGGAATTGCTTTATCATCCCTAATGACTTATTGTTCATTACAAAGATTTTGATTGGCATTTTATAATCAACGATCGCCTGGAGTTCTTGTATATTCATCTGAAAACCGCCGTCACCGGCAAAACAATAAACTGGCTTTTTGGTCGCAATGAAAACTCCGATAGCGGCTGGTAATGAATAGCCCATGGCGCCATGTCCACCCGAGAATAATATCCTCTGGCCCGCTTTAATATCGAAAGACTGAGCCACCCATACCTGATTTTGCCCAACATCAGTTGTAACATTTACACCTACGGGTAGCATTTTACTGATATCTTTAACGTATTCATTAGGCAATAGATTGTCTACACCAACCAACAAATCCTTAATTTTATGACATTTATCAATCCAGTCTGTATTACCAGATACATTAAACGAGTAGTTATTAAAATACCTCAGGAGTTGAGAAAGGTTGGCCTGTATTTTAGTCTCACCTTTCTTAATCGTGTTAGATAGCTCATGATCATCTATATCAATACGAATTAGCTGTGCATTTGGGGCAAATGCCGATACGTCCGTGCCAGTCTGTCTCTTGTCTAAACGTGAGCCGATGCTAATTATTAAATCGCTCGCACTAGTAATAATGTTAGCGCAGCGATTACCATAGGCACCAATAAATCCGAAATTTAACTTATTATTAGTTTCTAGCAAGTCAATACTAATCATACTAGTTACAACTGGTACCTGTAATTTTTGCACTAGTTCCAAAAAATCTTTTCTACAATTAGCAATATTAATACCATTACCTGCAACAATAACTGGTCTTTTGGCTATTTTTAGCTGATTAATCATCAACTCGCAATATCTATCATATTTTAAATGATTAACGTCAGATTCCATGACAACATTTTTAATAGGTTGAATATCTATTTCACTACGCAATACATCAATAGGTATATCCATCAATGTCGGGCCTGGACGACCACTAATTGCATACATATATATCTTTTCCAATTCTTGGGGGATTTTTTTAGCGTCTGTTATATGCACACTGTACTTTGTAATCGGACGGACTACACTAACGATATCGGTTTCCTGAAAGCCTTGCTGTCTGATCCCCGCTACAACTTTGGCCTCATTAGTATTCACCTGCCCAGTTATACAAATCAAAGGTATGGAATCAAAATATGCATTGCCTATGCCTGTTATTAAATTTGTAGCACCTGGTCCGCTTGTAGCGTAGACGACCCCAGGTAGGCCACTGGCCTGAGCATACCCACAGGCCGAGAAAGCAGCACCCTGTTCGTGATATAACAAATACTGATTCATATCAGCATCTTTATCAATTGATTCCATCAGGTAAGTAATCATCCCGCCAGGATAACCAAACACATCCCGAACACCTCTGGATTTCAAAAACTGTACTATGTAATCAGAAACTCGCATTTTCATATATCAATACCTGTAGGTTATTTATTTAAAATATTCCTTGATCTGTTTATCAGTAATCTCGACAACATCTTTGTCGGCACTAAATACTTTAGACCATTCAATGATTCTGGCCATAGCGTCGTCTATACTCCATTTTGGCCTCCAACCCAATTCTGCCTTGGCTTTGGAGCAGTCCAGTTTCAAGAAGTTTGCCTCGTGTGGACCGCCATCATACTTATCAACCCAATTTACACCACCCCATGTTTTACAAAACAAATCTACTAATTTACCAGTAGTAATACAAGAACCATCATCAGGCCCAAAATTATAATTACTAGCATATCTTTTATCTTCATATTGTTTTTGGATTATCAACAAATAGCCACCTAGGCATTCCAACACATGCTGGTAAGGCCTAGTAGAATGTGGGTTACGGACTGTGATTTCATCCCCAGCAATAGCAGACCTGATACAATCAGGGATAATCCGATCATTCGCAAAATCACCGCCACCAACCACATTTCCACTACGAGCCGATGATATAGCAATATTAGAATCTTGGAAAAAGGAGTTTAGGTAACTATATGTAACTAATTCACTACAAGATTTGGAATTAGAATACGGGTCATACCCGCATAATCGCTCATCTTCACGGTAACCCCATACCCACTCGTTATTTTGATAAACTTTATCAGTTGTAACATTCAAGAATGACTTGACACTATCACACCCCCTGACAGCCTCTAATATATTAACTGTGCCCATAACATTTGTCTCATAAGTATAAACCGGGTCTTTGTATGAATCTCTGACTATTGGCTGTGCGGCCATATGTATCACAATTTCAGGCTGAAATTTATCAACCGTAGTTTTTAACTTATTCAAATCACGGATATCGCCTATCACTGATTCCATCTTTTTTTCTAGACCCAGTAATGAGAATAGATTTGGCTTTGTCGGCGGATCTAACGAATAACCCATGACATCAGCACCAGCTAATAATAAAGTCTCACACAGCCAACTGCCCTTAAAACCAGTATGACCGGTTACAAAAACCTTCTTGCCCTTGTAAAAACTCAGCACTTTCTACCAAACTTTCCAAGGTGCTTTGTTTGATTCTAATAATTCGTCTAGATATAATTTGTCACGTAATGTATCCATACATTGCCAAAAACCATCATATTTATAGGCAACCAGTTGGCCCTCAGTCGCTACAGATTCTAGCGGACCTTTTTCAAACACTGTCATATCACCTTCAATATAATCAAATATCTTTGGCTCTAGCACCATATAGCCACCGTTTATCCAGCCGCCATCTTCTTTTCTCTTTTCCACAAACTCACGGATGGTGCTATCTTTATCATCAATATCTAGTGCACCGAAACGACCGCCCGGCTGAATAGCGGTTATGGTAGCTAATTTTCCGCTATCTTTATGGAACTTGACTAGTTTTTTAATGTCTATATCACAGACACCATCGCCATAGGTCAACATGAATGGCTTATCACCAATAAAATCCTGGACTCGCTTCACGCGGCCACCAGTCATGGTATTTAACCCAGTATCAACCAGTGTAACCTTCCAAGGCTCAGCAACGTTACTGTGAATAACCATCTCATTATGACCAGTAAAATCAAAAGTAATGTCTGAACGATGTAGATAATAGTTGGCAAAAAATTCTTTGATTATATGTTGTTTATATCCCAGACAAATAACAAATTCGTGAAATCCCTGAGCGGAATATGATTTCATAATATGCCACAGTATTGGCATACCACCTATTTCAATCATTGGTTTTGGCTTCAAATGTGATTCCTCGCTAATTCTAGTACCATATCCACCAGCTAGTATTACTACCTTCATATCATTTATTCTCCTTTGCTCTAAAGCTAAAATTTTTGTGCCCAAACCAGCTGATTGCAGTCGTCATCATAATATTCAAAATGCCCGCTAGATATTGGTTAATCCCTGACCACCCGACAATCACCTTCAAAAATAATAACCCGACACAGAAGCTGACCAGATATACCAACGCGAACCGGCTAATCTCGCTGAGCGCCTTGCTACTACTGCGGAAAGTGAAAAAACGATTCCACAAATAGCTATTTATCACGCCGACAATCGTTGCGATCGTAAAAGCTACCAAGTAATCAAAACCTAAAAACACGAACAGGGCATATGTGCCATAACCGACTGCCGTATTGATACCGCCAACCATTAAAAATCGGAATTCTTGGCGGCCCAATAATCGATTTATCATAGATTTGATCATTACTTACCCTTTAGATTGACCTTGATCAATCCCAATTTCCACAACAGCAGGACAAACACGACCACAGTCGCACCGAATACGAACGGAATGACTGCTGGATCTAAATTCATAGATATTATTGATATGACGCCTAGCACTAGACTAATTACATAAAGGATACAGGTCGTTTGTCTATGACTGACTCCCCGTTCCATGATCCTATGATGTAAGTGCATTCTGTCGGCCTCAAACGGGCTTTTGCCCGATATCAATCGACGAATGATTGCAAAGCCAGTATCAAATATCGGCACTGCTAGAATCAAAATTGGAATCAACATTGAAAAAGCCGCTGCAATCTTGACCATACCCAGTATAGATAGTACGGCTAGGCTATAGCCCAGGAAATTAGATCCAGCATCACCCATAAATATCTTTTTGCGTGGGCTGTTGGAAAAATTATATGGCAGAAAGGCGAATGCCGCAGCGCCCAACGTAAAGCTCAACACAGCCGCATCATATCGACCGCTTAGTAATGATACGACACCCAACGTCCAGGCCGCGATGCCCGTGACACCACCTGCTAGGCCATCTAGGCCGTCTATGAAATTAATCGCGTTCGTAATGCCAACTATCCAGAAAAAAGTGAATGGTAGTGACAAAAATCCCAGATAATACAACCCGTCATTGCCAGCCCCCAGGTTGCCAATGAATTCAATCCGCACACCAGCCGAAATAACGATCAATGCGGCTAACACTTGCCCAAATATCTTTGTAATTGGAGGCAAGTCAAATATGTCGTCCAGCAATCCGACTGCCGTGATAACTGTTCCACCGATCAAAAACCCGATAATTTCTGGCGATGGATTATTGAAAAACAATGATGCAATCAAAAAACCTAGGAATATTGCTACACCACCGCTAGACGGAATAATACTTTTATGAATTTTGCGCTCACTAGGAACCGCAACTGCGCCGACTTTCTGAGACAATTTTCGAACCAAAGGCATAGCCATAAAGGTAATAATTGCGGCCATCAACGGTAATATTATAATCTTTGGCGTAAACATCGTTACGACTATTTTAGCATGTTTTGATTATTTTTTGACCAGGTTGCGATAAAGCTCGTTAGTCTGGCCCCACATAGTTGCAACCGAGTATTCGGATTCGTATTTGGCTATATTTTCATCCCTGTATGATTCTGATTTGGCCAACAATTCTAATGCCGATTTGCCCATTTGCGCATAGTCAGGATATTCAACCAAGGTACCATTATCCGTGCCAACCAAACCCTGTAATGAGTCTAGCTTGAAGGCGACAACCGGCAGGCCACATGAATATGCCTCTAATATGACCAGTGGCAGAACTTCCGTTTCGGATGGCAGTACCAGCACTGATATCGATTCGTAAAATTTTGCTTTGTCCGATACTCGGCCTAATAATTCAACATTTAGCTTGCCTGCATCCACTAATTCTGTAATTGACGTCATATCTGGGCCATCACCGGCTACCACTAATTTATTCTTGCGTAGCAGTTCAGTATTCGCCTGGATAAATTTCAATATTCCTTTTTCACCGGTCAAACGACCGATAAAACCAATTGCCTGGGCATGTTTCTTTGTATCAACTCGGGCGACGCCGTTTTTGATCAATACAACCTTGTTCGTCAGACCATTAGCCTGCAGATATTTAACCATGCCATCAGATATCGCAATAACTGCGTCCGTAAACCTGCCATAAATTGACATTAATGGTCGCATTTTACGATTAAATTGGTCAAAACGATGGAATGTACGTACCAGTGTAAATTTGCCACCTAATATCTTGGCTATTACTGCCAAACTTTGTTCACGCAACATATGAGCATGCACAATATCAATATGTTTTGATTTGATGATAGATTTTAACTTCATCGCAGCCGATATTACTGATACTGGATTGAATGAACTCTCCATAGACAGGCTGATAACCTCAAAACCAGTGCCCTGTAACCTATCCATGGCCGTTTTTGAGTGACTACTGACTATAAACGACACCTCGTTGCCGGATTCTCTGGCGCTCTGTGCCAATAATAATGCGTGGTCTTCTGCCCCACCATCTCCAAAGTAAGCGAATATGTAGGCTATCTTCATCGCGATGCATCCTCGTATGCCTGAGCAGTAGAATCAGCCCATTTTTTAATCGTAAAACCATCTGCCACAGACTTGCTAGCGTCATCGCCTAGTCTTTTAGCTAATTTGGGATTATCAATCAACCTATCAATTGCGGCTGCTAACGATTCTGGTTTAAAATCCGCACTAACCAGCCCCGTTTTGCCGCTGACAACAATTTCCGACAAACTACCCGCAGGAGTTACGACGACCGGCAATTGTTGGGACATAGCCTCAGCGACTAATAACCCAAAACCTTCTGACCTGGATGATTGAACATAGATATCTATATCGCCCAGAAAACCATAAATATCGTCCTGAAAACCAATGAAATCGACCCTGTCGCCAACGCACAGGCTGTTCGCCAGATTTTGCAATCGATCTAATTCTTCGCCAGCACCGGCAATTTTTAATATCACTGTCTGATTGGATAATTTCGCGAATGCTTGGATCAATATATCGTAACCTTTGACCGGGTGTAATCGCCCAGCGCTACCGATGATAACTCCTGTATGTTTCCTGGGGGCAGGTTTCGGAAAATCTATGCCGTTATATACGGTTGTGATCTTGTCAGCCGACACGCCATTTTTGATCATGACGTCGCGCAGATAATTTGAAACTACAATATAACGACGGGTTGGGAACCGCGTTAATGTCTCGATCAGGCCATACGCGACGCGCGCTAGTGGGTTAGAATAATCACCAGCCGGATTGGAATGAACCGTGACTAGATTAGGGACCCCATGCAACAAAGATATAGCTCGCGCATAAGCATTGGCGACGGTCGCCTGAGAAACCAATAGATCAATCTTATTAGCCTTTAGGTAGCTACCGATTCGCAGTATCGTCATTGGATTTATGCGACTGCCGCTAAAAATCGTGACTTTATGCCCAGATTGCTCCAACCTGTCCGTCAATTCCCAATGCCCCAATGACAATAATTCTAATTCAATATCGCTATTTTTTAGATTATCAAATAGATCTAACAGGTATTTTTCTATACCTCCAAAGTATTTGCTACCACTGTAGATAATTGCTATTTTTTTATTAAACCTATTTTTCATAACTATTCCCTAGCCCTAGATACGCACCTGCCAATATCGATATCGCACCAAATTCCCATATATTGGCGAACATACCGTTAACAAATACCGCAACTGTTGCCGCTATTATACCCAAGCTAAAATACTGATGGGACTGTCTATATTGTCTCAAATTGTTAACAAAATGACTAATAAAGAACCCCGCAACCGCCAACGCCCCGATAATCCCCGTCTGCACGAATACCTGCAACCATTGGTTGTCTGTGTATGGTAGCGCAACATAGCCATTTTGCATTCCGTGTAGATAAATTGGGCTGTTATAGTCAATGGCAGTCTGGCCACCATAGGTTCCAGGGCCAGTACCCAATACTGGTGAAGTTTTGAATATCTCAATCGCATTATTGAATGACCAAACTCGCCCATCAATTGCGGAATCTAACATATATTCAGGGCTAAAGGTGACAAGAACGCGCTGACGGATGCTGGGCGCAACCAGGCCAATTGCCGCCAAGGGCAAGAACAGAACTAACCTCCAATTTTTTATAAATAAAGCCACAACAACCCCAACCAACAACCCCAACCAAGCACTCCTAGAAAACGTCATCACCAGAACAGCCATAGATAATATAATATAGGCCATATAATACCATTTCTTTTTACCCAGAAACGCGAATAAAGCTACAATCGCCGTTATCATCGACAAACCGCCTAACACATTGGGGCTACCAAAGAAAGCAAAGGCCCTAGATCGAACCAGATCTTCTGCCCCAGAAACCCATAACTTAGAAGTTTCTGGTCCAAAAATGACTTGGAATAATCCGACCAACAGCAAAGGCACGGATACTGCCAACACTAAATTTATAATAACCATTTTTGACTTGATTGTTGATGCTACCATAAAGGCCAAGATAAATTGGCTGAATAACAATATACCTGTCAGAACCATCCCTAATTCAATGCCTGCTAATGAAGCTACCAAACCAGAAGCTAGGACAATCACGATGAACAATAACAGATACATCATAGCCCTGGTCGATTGAAGCCGTGATTTGTCACATGATAAAAATGCCAAGGCTAAAAATACCATGCCTAATTTTAATCCCTCAACCCAGCCAAGACCAATTTCAGCGAAAAAAGACCCGTACCAAAAACAGCCCAATGACAAGACGAGCGACCCGATAGCTAATTTTTCGCTATTAATTTTATTCAACAGACCTAATATTTTTGACCCTCTCAACAAATCAGCATTGCTATTAACAAACAACCAGCTTAAAGCCTTATATAGTTTTGAATCTTTGAACCTAGTCTGCATAGTGAAAATCTGATACATAGCCCTTTACTCGATAGTCGGCATGAATCTCGGCTTTTTGATTAACATAGATACGTTGACCATTAAAAATTGAGTTGCCACCTGCAATCTCACCAGGACCTTCCAATGTTATGTACAAATATTTAATCGCGCCAGTTGGGTCATTTTCTACACGGTAGCCTGTCTGTCGGATTGGGTATTTAGTACCATTATAATAAACACCCTCCTCAGTCATCTGTAGGCTAGGCAAAATATTATCAATTGCCGGTTTATCAGATACCTTGACCTCAACCTGAACTGTCATAGCCCCAAGTGATGGCTTATTACTATTTGCAAATATGACCATCAATCCAATGGCAACAACTGCGACTATCGCTAACACATCAAATAAATTGATCTTAAATTTTCGCTTGGCCATATCGTATCTTCCATTTTATCATCTGACATATGAATACTGGCACTGCATTCCATAACCGACGGAACCGATTTTTCTTGCTGTGGTTAAACAATGTGCGCCATAGCCATTCTAAGCCAATCTTATTAATAAACGCTGGAGATTTCTGCGATGGATTGGCGATGCGATCCAATGTGCCCCCTTCGCCGACTGCGACCCGGATATTCTTCAAATTATCCATATTTTCACCAATCCAAATTTCTTGCCGTGGCGAACCTAGGGCTACTATCAATAACCTAGCGTCAGTTTTATTAATCTCATCTACCGGGTTTAGGTTTTTATCTGTCTGAAAATCATAGCCATTTAGCGACCCAGATACCCTTAGGGCCGGGAATTCAGTTTTAATATTCGTAACCGCTGATTTTAAAGTCGCCTCATCCCCACCAAATATAAATACTCCAGCACCTACGTCTGAAGCCGATTTCATCATGATGTTAAATGCGTCTATGCCAGGAATTGCCTCGGCTATAGGATAGGTAATGAATTTACGATTCAACACAATTGATGCCCCGCTGTAAACCATTTGCACCACAGCCTGGATCGGTCGTAATAACCTATTACTAGAAATCGGCAAAGTCAGATACCGCGCAGCCCACATTACCCCGCGCCCATCAACAATATTAATGTCTGAATCATTTAAAACTTTGGCAAAACCGGCGTCGCGCATCGCTCGCTGTAAGAAATCTGTATTGGTTTTACTAATTTTGGTCTTGCTAGTTTTTTTCAACCCATCAACGACCAATTTCTCAAATTGAGACTTGGTTTTTGTATCAATTTTTACATTCAATATGTTCATCTAGAACCTGACCACATTAACACCCTTATACTCTACGATCGAACCTGCCTTTGGCCATCTGGCCATATTATCCAAATTCTCCCGGGCCATAGTATATTGATCCAGCGTAGGCCTGACCAAATATTCACCATTCGTATCCAAAAACCTCAATAATTGTTCGCCGGGACCGTTAGCAGGAAAAGGATATTTACCCCAATTGATGAATGAATACCCATTGGTCTGACCGTGTCTAATCACAGACCCTTGCTGATATTCACCGATAAATATGACTGGTTTTGTGGCATCAAAATCTCGCTTAATCGTCTCTGCGACGGTTATCATCGTCGTGCGTTCTTCTTGGTAGCGCAGATTGTCATTATAAAACCATTTGGTTAAATCGTATGTCTGCATAGTAACCAAATAAATGACCGCTAGTAGCATCAGCGGTTTTATCCTTTTAGGCGTTTGATCGTATATAACCATAACGACAAATGCAACAAATATAGCAAACCCCTGGCACGCTCTAAATGGTACAGCCCTGCCTTGGACAAAACTCAATGACAGGATGCTCAAAAACAAAGCAATGGCAAACAATATCAACCAATAATTCCTATGTATGATGGATTTTATGGTTGCAAATATAAATAGCGCAAGAGTAGATAACTGTAAGATGATCATTGACAGATACCCGGGCAAATATCCACACCAAGGGTCGACAAACCCTCGCATACTATTAATAAAAGGTATAATATTACCAATAATACCGCCTGCCCCAAACCATACAACCCCAGCTTCCGCGTTCTTGCTAGGCACTATGTGATGCATATTTATATATATATTTGTAACTGCAAATTCTAACAATATAGCCACGGCAATTACGCTAGAAAAAATACATATGTACTTAATCCATATCTTTTTGTCAAAACCTAAATCTCTATAATTATATAGGTATTGCAGGAATAAGATCATGAACATCCCCAACAGGAACACGGTCACGAACGATTCATAAGTCGACACAACGGCCATCATCAACAATAGCGGGGCTACCAACATTGGCCACAGCTTCTTTTTACTAACAACAAATTCGTATACAAATATGGTGGAAATTGCAGTAAATAAATAGCCAATCCCAATAGATATAACTGCCGTATTAAAGATAAAGATTTCATTGATTAATGGGTACGAAATGAATACCGGGATAAATAATATATACGCGACCTTACCTAGTTTATCTTTTGTGACTTTTTTGAACAGACACAGATACAGAAAGCCAGCCAATACCATCATGATAATTGCCATAAATTCCAACCAAAACGGTGTAAAATTCATCCCCCCGAGGATCTTGCTAATGATAACTGGAAAGAACCTGCCTTGCGCAATCAATTCACCGCCTTGAAAATACAGTGATGCCGCCGTATCATCAGTACTAATAGATGAGTTGGTCAATGCGAAACCATAGCCTAGCGCCACCGTGATAAATGTCAACAATAATATATATTTATTACAAACAAATGATTTCAAATCATTCAGGTAGCCTAACAGTATTTTATTCATACACCCCTTAAAATTATTATTTACTATTATATTTATTATATACCAATGTTTGTGATATAACTAAATCCCCCTCCTTGTATTATCCTTATACTTCTGATTAAATAGAAGTATAGCATAACCAATAATGGATTGGTAAAAAATATAAATAATATGATAACAAAACCTAAAAACAATAGACTTGCAACAAGAAAGCATAACAATCTATCTAGGATACTTGCACATAAGATTATCCTATCTGTTATTATACTTGCTTTATTGTGCGCCGCCTTTGCCATCTGTGAGATTAACCACATCACTAATTTTATAAAATCACCTGCAGCTAACAATCCTGATGCGACGGCGCAAACCACTAGCACTGTACCGTCTGCACAGAATGACTTTACTAATGGCGATAGCCGCACTGCAGTAACCCAAACCACTAAACAAGAAGGCATAGTACTAGACACACAAGGCAACGTTATCAGCACTGTCCCTCAATCTGAATGGTCCGTATCAACCGATGGGATAATATCTGCATATTCACCAACAAAAAACGCTATTCTATCTAGTGGCAGCACTATATCTGGAGAATCAACAACTAGTATAGTATCGTTCAGATTAATTGATAATGTATCCGGTGTCATATCCCAGGGTAATATCAGCGTTAACAATGGCAAATTCTCTGGGGTATTTGAATTTGCAACAACAGCTACAGAAGGGCGACTAGACCTATTCTCGTCTGATACTAATAGTGGCCGAGAGTCTTCCACGGTTGAAATACCAGTAAGGTTCAATTAGCCATGAAATCAAGTCTAAAAGCCACCACTCTCGGATTATTGTTCATATTATTATCGCTGGGGGTTGCTACTATTCCAAAACCAGCACATGCCGCATATGATGGCGGTAATATAATTGACAATGTCATGTTGCTAAAGTCATCAACTATGAACGCTAGTGACATACAGGCTTTTTTAACTAATATGAGCAGCGGCCTGGCATACAGAACATTTAATTTTGATTGCGCATCAACCGGGTCATCCAATCAATATTACATCAGTGCCGGCGCACCATGTGGCCAAACAGTATCAGCATCCACGATAATATATTACGCTGCCCAAATATATGGCATTAACCCACAGGCGATCCTAGCCACGGTACAAAAAGAACAAAGCCTAGTGACCACTGCTAACCCAACCCAATGGCAAATAGACCACGCTATGGGTTACGGCTGTCCAACTTCATCTGGATGTACTGCCTCTGATTTCTTGTACCAGGTTGATAACGGTGTATGGGCATTACGGTTTCATATGGAGCGCGCTAGAAGCAATATGACATGGTGGCGTACTGAAACTTCATGGACTTGCGGGGTTGAAACTGAATTCTACAAACCAAACCTATACCCGGGCCAGAACATTAATTTCTATGACGAAGATGGGGTGTTTTATAGAACACATTTTATTACCAATGCCGCAACTGCCGCATTTTATTGTTACACCCCACACGCCTACAATAACCCTGCTGGGCTGTATGGTCTGCCTAAATATGGGACAACCGGCCGTTATTATAGTGGAAGCTATAATTTCGTTTATTGGTTCGAGAAGTGGTTTGTAAGTACACATGCAATACTGCCCGAATTAGAAAAACGATATAATGAAATCCCTAGCTACATCGGAGAAGTCACACAAGCAGGTTATTGCGACACCGGACATACCGCTTGCTGGCAAGAATTCAACAATGGATATATTATCTATAATCCTCAGACAGGAGCTTGGGAATCCTTAGGTCCCATCCGAGATCGATGGTCTCAGACTGGATATCAAAATGGTAAAATGGGATATCCTACAGGACCAGTGACCATTACGAGCGATAATAAGACATCGTGGCAACCATACCAAAATGGTTATATAGTATGGAGCGAGCAAACTGGAGCCTGGGAGAGCAAGGGTGCCATACGCGATTATTGGGCAAAATTAGACTATCAAGCCGGCGTAATGGGATATCCAACAGGACCAGAAGCCTTTAACGGAACCGGTTTTGAACAACCATACCAAAATGGTTATATAGTATGGAGCGAGCAAACTGGAGCCTGGGAGAGCAAGGGTGCCATACGCGATTATTGGGCAAAATTAGACTATCAAGCCGGCGTAATGGGATATCCAACAGGACCAGTTATAACTACAAGCGATAGCAAAACCTCTTGGCAATCTTACCAGAATGGCTACATTATATGGGGAGACAACTCTGGTGCATGGGAAAGTAAAGGCGCTATACGTGATCGATGGGCTCAGCTAGGATACCAAAATGGCGTAATGGGATATCCAACAGGACCAGTTATAACTACAAGCGATAGCAAAACCT
>JBAXFD010000002.1:0-43252 GCA_037140095.1 Candidatus Saccharimonadota bacterium | reverse complement strand
GTGCGGCCGACGCGTTGCAAACGAATTGCTAGCATTATTTATTATTTCCTTTTCGTTGGTTATTTACCATTTAATACTTTGACAATTCTACACTGTTTCGTATCTGATGTCAATCAGTTACCGCGCTTGACATAAGTTTCCAGCGCAGCCTGTGCAGCTTGTTGCTGAGCGACTTGTTTACTAGGGCCACTACCGGTGCCTAATAATTCACCGTTGACGTATACGCCTAGGGTAAAAATCTTGTCATGATCAGGGCCGACTTCTTCCATCACGCGATATTGTGGGGTCTGACCATCAACGCGCTGAGAAACTTCTTGTAGGTGTGATTTGGCATCGCGCCAACTGCCGGTTTGCAATATGTCATCTAATTTTAAGATAATATTATCAGCAATAAATTTTGCAGCGTCATCATAGCCACGTTCCAGGTAAATAGCGCCTGTTACCGCCTCAAAAGCATTGGCTAGTATCTGTTGCCTGGCACGTTCACTACCCTGTTTTTCACCACGACTCATTCGGACCAATGGCTCATAACCTAATGCGACACCAGCTGCGCCAATACTTTCGGTGCGGACTAGGGACGCACGCCAGCTGGTCAATATGCCTTCTGGTTCAGAGTGATTTTTGTACAGGTATTCAGTCACGACCAATTCCAATACGGCATCACCTAGGAATTCTAGACGTTCGTTGTGCTCGCTGACGCTTTTTTTATGTTCGTTAACGTAACTACGGTGAGTTAATGCTGTGATTAATAATTGAATATCACTAAACTCAAAGCCTAGTTTTTCCTTGGCAAAATCTTGATATGGTGCTGTTTGCATTCCGGACATATTACCCCCCTATAGATTTTCTTGGCGAATGCGTTTCATCGCCAATAACATTAATTTTCCAATATCTTCGTACTCAATAGCGTCAATTGCATCTTGGAATTTGAACCATTTGATGTCTTTCATCCATTCTTCTTTTTTAATAGCATTGGTGTCACCCATTGCGCGCACTAGGTAGATTTGGGTTGTCATCAATACTAATTTGTCTATTCGACGATACCTAAAATGAACTTTGCCTAGCCACCCAATAACCTGAACATCAGATAACCCGGTTTCTTCGCCAATTTCCCGGATAGTCGTTTTTTCGGCAGTTTCACCTTCTTCGATATGGCCTTTTGGGATAGACCATCTATCGCGGCTGTCTTGGAATAATAAAATCTCTACTCCACCATCATCGTCACGTCGAAAAATAATCCCACCCGATGTCGGTTCACGAACTATTTCTTGAATTTGATGTTTTTTACGACCAAAGTATTTTTTAATCTTTTCGATCGGCTGGTTTGGTGTCATTAGTTACGTCCTCTACAAGCGTACGGTAGGCGGTGCCTAATACTCCGTTAATAAACTTGCTTGAATTATCGGAACCAAACGCTTTGGCCAGTTCAACTGCTTCGTTAATTGCAACTTTGGGCGGTACAACAGCAGATTGATGTAGCAATTCGTACAAACCAATTCGCAGGATATTGCGGTCAACTCGTGCAATTTGATCAATCGGCCATTCTGGTGCCATAGGCTGTATTTTGGC
This sequence comes from Candidatus Saccharimonadota bacterium, assembly GCA_037140095.1. Lineage (GTDB taxonomy): Bacteria > Patescibacteriota > Saccharimonadia > Saccharimonadales > Saccharimonadaceae > UBA1547. The sequence goes on along the minus strand of JBAXFD010000002.1, from coordinate 41,683 downwards.
ATCCAAATCAGATTGCTGATCGATTACACCACGGACAATTGTCCCGACAAAGCCTTTATCGTCAATCGCAGATTCGTACCTAGATAAGTTACGGTCCAAGATTTCATCAACATCAACAGATGCATCTGCGGATTGTGTGCGAAATTCAAATTCGTACAATGTTTGCAGTGCAACGATGCGACCGAGGTGGCGATTAGATGCCATAGCGTTTAATTCTTTCTTTTATTATGTTTTAAGGTATGTTAACAATTCGCAATTATTTTGCGAGTGCTTTGCCAGATTCTTTAGCGGTTGTAAACGCTTTGACTGGTGATTTTTTGTTGACACGACGTGCTAGTTCAAGTCGCAAATGACTGCGGCGCAAGCCAGTTTTTCGTGGACTAGTCTGTTTTTTTGGTTGTCCCATAAAAAGTACTCCTTTGTAGGTTATTATATTAAAACTTAAATTGATTATACCAAACAAACAACATTAGCTCAAGAGGATAAAAAGGTATTGCTTACAGACTAGATAACGATATTAACTAATCGACCGGGGACGTAAATCACTTTGATTGGTTTTTGATCACCGATGAATGCTTGGACGTTTTTATTATCCAATGCTAGTTTTTTGGCCTCATCTTCGCTAATGTCTTTGGCGACCTCTAATTTGGCACGAACTTTGCCGTTAACCGACGCTACAATCGTAATTGTATCGGTTTGCATATATTGTTCGTCCCACACAGGCCAACAATCAACATGTATTGTCGATGTATGGCCAGTTTGCTCCCATAACTCTTCGGTAATATGTGGCGCAAATGGTGACAATACCTGTAACAGGCTCTCAATTGCAAAATCCCATGCATCACATTTGCCGATTGGCAATTTAGTCTTTAATTTATAATAACCATTGACAGCTTCCATCATCGCCGAAATTGATGTGTTGAATTTTTCATCCTCAATGTCAGCCGTGACTTTTTTGGCCGTATGATGCGCAACTGCTAGGATTTCTCGGCTGGCAGATTCATCTAATTGGACTGGCTGGCCATCAATATATTCTTGGACCAATGTCCATACACGATTCAAGAATCTATACGTACCTGGAACACCCCTGGTATCCCAAGGTGCTTCCATGTCATAAGGCGCTATAAACATCTCATAAACACGCAAACTGTCAGCTCCGTAACCGCTGTCCATTAATTCCAACGGGTCAACAACATTGTGACGAGATTTGCTCATCTTGGTACCGTCAGCCGCTAGAATATAGGCGTTGTACATCATCCGTTTGAATGGTTCTGGGTGTGATACTAAACCTAATTTATAGAAAAATCGCTGCCAGAACCGTGCATATAACAGATGGGCTACCGCATGATCAGCACCATTATAATAATCAACCGGTCCCCAATGGTTTTCTATCGCTGGATCCCAAGCTTGTTTGTCATTGAATGGATCTAGATAACGTAAATGGTACCAACTACTACATGCATAGCCGTCCATAGTATCAGTTTCACGTTTGGCAGGTTTACCGCATTTTGGACATGGTACGTTAACCCAATCAGTCACTGTAGCTAGTGCCGAAGTATTACCGTCTTTGGGCTTGAAATCTTCGATATCGGGCAATATAACCGGCAATTGATCGTCAGGAACCGGCACAGCGCCACAATCGTCACAGTGGATTATAGGAATCGGTGCACCCCAATATCGTTGGCGGCTAATTAACCAATCACGCATTTTATATGAAATTTTATTACGGCCAGCGCCTTCTGATTCTAGCCATGCAACGATTTGTTCGCGGGCATCAGACGACAACATCCCATCAAATTTACCACTGTTAGTCAATATGCCCTCATCAGTGAACAAATTGCCTTCTGCCTCTAATCGAGATAGCCAAATATCTAGTTCTGCACAGGTCATAGTCTCGGCCGTAATATCTGCCAAATCTAGCCAGATTGGTTCATGTTTTGCAGATTCCTCAACTGATACTTCGATTTTTTCTGAATCAACTAATTCAAATAGTACAGCACTTGCAAACGCTTTGCGATTTTCATCTTTGTGAGTCGCCAGATATTCTGATACAACCTGACCGCCCATAACTCTAATTGGCTTTAAGTTTTTGTAACCGGTCTCCTCGGTAATCTCACGCTTGGCAGAAGCAATCAAATCACCCTCGTCATCGCTTTCAACGCCACCGGTTATAAAGGCCGTCCAACCAAACTGCTTCCATTTTAGGCATAGATATTTGTTTGTCTTTGAATCAAAAACAATCCCATGCACTGTTTGGCGTTCGACTGTCTTTTTGCCAGCAACCGGAGGGTTTTTCTTGTCTATCCTATAGGGTAGTACAACTTCTACAATCTCAATACCAAATTTCTGCGCGAATTCATAGTCGCGTTCGTCATGTGCCGGCACGGCCATAATCGCACCGGTCCCGTAACCAGATAATACGTAATCAGCCACCCATATAGGCACCGACCCACCATTAACTGGATTAATAGCATAGCTACCAGTGAAAACACCGGTTTTTTCGCGGGTTTCGTTCATGCGTTCGATTTCAGATTTGCGAGCCGCTTCAGCTACGTATGCTTGCACCCCGTCGCGGGTTTCATCCGTCATCAAACTATCTACTAATTCATGTTCTGGCGCCAACACAACGAAAGTCGCCCCGAACAACGTATCCGGACGAGTTGTGAATACAGTCAAGGTATCGTCACGGCCCTCAACTTTGAAATCGACTTCGGCACCCTGTGATTTACCAATCCAGTTTTTCTGCATGGTTTTGACCATTGGGGTCCAATCCAGGTCATCGGTTGCTTCTAATATCTCGTCAGCATAATCTGTAATTTTGAAAAACCATTGTTTTAGATTGCGCTTGCTAACTTGATTACCACAGCGCCAACATTTGCCACCTTCTACCTGCTCATTAGCCAGGACCGTTTGATCGGTTTCGCACCACCACTGTGGGCTTTGTTTTTGATACGCTAAACCATTCGTGAATAATTGATTGAATATCCACTGTGTCCATCGATAATAAGACGGGTCAGCCGTGCTGATTTCTTTGGACCAATCGTAACTGTAACCTAATCTTTTCAACTGATTTTTGAATATAACCCGCGCTTCATCATGAGCGACACGAGGAGTTTTGCCGATTTTGATAGCATAGTTTTCAACTGGCAGACCGAAAGAATCCCAACCAACAGGATGGTAGGCGTTATAACCTTGTTGGCGCTTGGCACGGACCTTGATATCACTAAATTGATACGAACGACCATGTCCAACGTGTATTCCGGCACCCGTAATCCCTGGCAGCATCGTAAAACCATAGTATTTAGGTTTCGTATGGTCGGAAAAATCAACCTTGTAGGTTTCGTTTTTCTCCCAGGTTGCTTGCCACTTTTTTTCTATTTCGACGGGATTATATCGTTTCATAATGTATTACAGTATAACAAAATTACCCCCGTAGTGCTACAGAGGTAATTTTTTTGCTGTTGCGCGCCCACCCGGGGCACTTTTTTCGTTTTTAATATATTTTTGTTTTTATATTAATACGCATAAAGGTCACCCCTTATGCGCACCAGCTCAATACCATAATATCCCATTATTAACGTTTATGCTAGTATTATTTGCCGAACTATGATTAAATAATGATGTTCAGAAGCACACGCGTATCAAGGCAAAAGGCGGGCGCTTACCTCTTATCAGGTAAACTCTCTTCTTCGCACAATCGCAGAAGCGGTCGATCTGACGATAATTATAATCAGATAAGAAGAAAAGAGTACCTACAATTATGGCACAAAATCTATTTATCGGTAGCCTAGCATATGCTACTACTGATGACACACTAGCAGCACATTTTGCACAAATCGGTGCAGTATCAAGCGCACGAGTAATCACAGACCGCGATAGCGGCCGTTCAAAAGGCTTCGGCTTTGTTGAATTCGAAGACGAAGCAAACAACCAAAAAGCTGTTGATCAGCTTGATGGCAAAGAATTAGACGGACGCGCAATTAGCGTTGGTCTAGCTCGTCCAAAAGAAGATCGACCTCGTCGTGATTCTGGTGATCGTGGTGGCAACGGTGGTGGTTCGTTCCGCCAACGCAGCTGGTAATCAGTTACCTAAAATTAAATACCTCGCCCCTAAACTGGCGAGGTATTTTTGTTGATGCCAAAAAATAGTATAGTTACATAATGACAGCCCCAACCAACAAACATCTAAAGACGACTACCGTCAATGGCGGCCATATGGCCTATGACCATTTAATAATTGAAGGGCCAGATGGCGATACCTTCGCAAAAATTCACAATCCAAACAATTTCAGCGACCCTAGCCACGAAAAACATTCAAAACGCTATCTGAAAAAAGAATATATTTTTCTAAAGCACCTACAGAACAACGATTACAACCATCTGCCGGCAAATTGTAAATTGACCAAAAACTCACTAACGATGGATGCATTAAAACCAGAAGACGGCTGGCACTGGCGCGCACCCCAAGACGACAAAGCCCGACATGATTACATATCCGATTCACTAACTGCACTAGACGCTCTGGCCAATATAAAAACCCCTGGCAACCGCCACCACGAGCTAGTCAAACCAACTAGTGCGACTCTATGGTACGAAGGTTGGAATAATATAACCAACGAATCCATAATTTATATAGAAAACAAGATCAAATCCGTATCACGTGATTTCAAAAAATATCAAAAAACACGAGCAAAAAAATTATTAAAAGACATTGAGACACTACAAGAGCAAGCGCTACAGATAAACAAACCAAAGAACCTCGTACTATCCCACGGTGATGCTAGACAATCCAACATCGCCTGGCACCCGGATCGCGGGTTAAAAATTGTTGATTGGAGCTGGGCAGATCTAGCACCAGAGAAATCAGATTCAACCATGTTTTTAATTGATTTAGCAAAAAGCGACCATGATGTTTCACCGTATATGGAAAGATACTTTAACCATGACCATGCACTGGTGTTAATCGGATTTTGGCTAGCTCATAGCATTCTGCCGACGCGCGATGGCGACGAAACTGTCCGCATACAACAAATCGCTTCAGCAGCAACAGCCTACAAATTAGTCAATGATTACAATTCAGGTGTTATATCGGGCTGTTTGCGATAGTATTCAACCCATTCATCATCATCCGCTAGTTCAATAGTATCGACAAAGACACCCTCGATAAATCCACCTTTTTTATCGTATTTTATCTTTTGCGCCAATTTAACCTGATCTTCGGTAATATCACACAGTTTTACCAGATCATCTAATATTTGCCTCAAATCGGCGACTTCATCAATAATCCTAGATTGTTCATCACTAACGTCTAGTTCTGAGGCTTCCTCAATTATTTTATCCCTGAGGGAGGTTTTATGATCGATATCAGAAAGCTTTTTGTAGGTTGGCTTTTGGTCCATACCCTCATATATCCCCTTTAACTTATCACGAACTAGTTTATTTAATTTGAAAGTCGGCATTACCTATCCTCCAAAATCTTGGTTAAATCATCTTCAGCTATGACCTGGGTGCCGTATTTTTTGGCTTTTGCCAGTTTAGATGCGCCAACGTTTTTACCAACCACTAGATATGTAGTGTCGCGTGCAATCGCAGTCTGGAAGCCACCACCTAGTTCGCGGACTTTATCGGCCACAATATCGCGCGACATTGATTCTAACGTTCCAGTCACAACGAAGTTTTTGCCAACTAATTTGCCGGTCTTTTTAGTAAAATATGGCTTTACACCCAGTTTTTCAAATTTATCCAACAGCTCTTCGTTGTCGGAATCGGCACACCAAGCCAGTATGCTTTCGGCTACGACTTCACCAACACCTTCAACTGACCTGAGTTCATCGATAGTCGCAGTCTGTAACGCATCTATTGTTTCAAACCTATCAATCAAATCTATGGCTGTTTGTATGCCAACATGGCGGATACCTAGGCCGAACAGGAATCGTTCGATTTTGGGCTTTTTGGCCGCGGCGATAGCATCAACTAATTTGTGTGCCGAAATATCCGCAAACCTATCTAGACGCACGACTTGATCAAATGTCAAATTATAGATGTCCGCTAGGTCATTTACCAAGCCCGCATCAACTAGCGCAACAACGTTTTTCTCGCCCAATGTATCAATGTCCAATGCGCCCTTGCTAGCAAAGTGTTCAACCGCGCGTTTTAGCAACACCGGACCGGTGGCACCACGAACTCGATAGACTACCTCACCATCCGAACGTTCGAATTCTAGTTCGGGGTATTGAGCGCGCAAAACTGATTCAAAATCAAATGGGACTGAAGTTTCAGGGCGAATCGTTAACACTACAGATTCAACCTGAGGAATAATATCACCGGCTTTGAATATAACCACCGTATCACCCACTCGCACGTCTTTGCGTACAATCTCGTCGGCATTATGCAAACTAGCGTGCCTAATAGTACTACCAGCTAATATAACTGGGTCAAAGACCGCTACTGGTGTGGCTGCGCCTGTACGGCCAATGCTGATAACTATATCGCGGACAACTGTCGTAATCTGTTCCGGAGCGTATTTGTAAGCCACCGCCGCACGTGGTTGTTTGCCGACAATGCCTAATTGATCATATTGTTTGCGATCATTTATCTTTACCACTAACCCGTCTGTACCAAATGGCAGGTCATCGCGTTTTTTGTCCCATTCATCAATGAATTTCATTACACCATCAAGATCACTAAACACACTAGCCTGTTGATTGCGGCTAATACCTAATGCGCTAACAGCCTGATAAGCGAACATCCAACTAGGCACCTGTGATACATCATCTCGAATAACATCATATGCCCGAAATTGTAGTGGACGTGAAGCAACGATGCTAGGATCTAGTTGACGAATTGTGCCAGCTGCTAGGTTGCGCGGATTAGCGAATTCTGGCTCATCAGCGGCAACCCGCTGTTTATTTAATGCTTCAAAATCTTTTTTCAACATCACGATTTCACCACGAATCTCAGTGCGGCCAACTAGGAATTGTTCAAAACCCAGTTCACTACGCAGACGCAACGGGACATTACGAATAGTCCTGACATTTTCAGTCACATCTTCACCGACGAATCCGTCACCACGCGTAACTGCTTGATCAAAAACTCCATCAATATAAACCAATGAACAAGCCAAACCATCCATTTTTATATCCGCAAAAAATTCATGCTTTACGTTTGGTAACAGCTTGTCCATACGTTTAACCCAAGCCTCAACGTCGCCACGATCAAACACATCGTTCAGGCTAATCATCCGTGTTTTGTGGGTGACTTTTTCAAAACCATCTAATAATTTATTGCCTATTCGTTGGGTTGGGCTGTCTGGCGTGACCAATTCTGGATGTTCTGATTCAATGCGTTTTAACTCGGCGAATAACCCATCCCAGATGGCATTTTCAATAGATGGCGCGTCCAAAACATGATATTCATAGTTGTATTGCAGAATCAATTTGCGCAACTGGTCAGCACGGGATTTTATGTTAGACAGACTCATTATCAATCACCTTGCGATAAAGTAAGTAAACATAACTCGACACCCAAATAACTGTCAACGAACTAAGTACTAATATAAATACTGGAACTATCGGCACCCAGCCAATACCAGACCAAACACTTTTCAGCCAGCTATCGAATATGATTATCGGGATCATGATGATTGCCCAACTAACCATCGTGACCAACCCCATCCAAATAAATCGTAGTAATATTCTAAAACGACGACCAACCACCAAATCACCTGCCGTTTTGATAGCCCTAGTTGGGTACATACCAGGTAGTGTAATAATAACTAATGCGAATACTGTACTGGTCAAGAAATAAATCGACACCAAAGTCAGTAAACCAGCCGCGAACCAGAACAACATGGCTTCGACTCCACCGGCCAACAAACCAGTCGTATTAGCCGCACTATAGCCAATGGTTGCCAATGCAACGGGCAGTAATTGGAATACACCCAGTAATGCGATTAAAAAAGTTGGCAGTATTGGTGCACCCGAATTGTATAATCCATCGCGCAATTTAACTTTGTGCCCAGCCATGATATTACGCAATAACCACACGCTGGTTAGCCAAGCCAATAAAATCATGACAACAGCAAAAATCTGTTGTGATTCAGATAATGCATTAGTCACGCCTCCGGTTGCAGCACTAGCAAACAACATGCCAGCTTTAGTTATCTCGCCTACAAATCCTGCGAAAATACCGCCACTATTATTGAATGTATCCGATAACGTACCATATAGGTCCTGGGAAGCCATGCCTACCACGATCCCAGTTAAAACTGCATATACTAATGCCAATAACAGGAATGTTTTGCGGTTTTTGGATAATGTACGGATGACATATTTGGTAAATGCAATATAGCCCGGCAATGACAAATTACGAACATGATCACGACGTTTAGCTAATCGAAAACTACGATGAGGGCGACGCCCCAAATAGCTAACTGCTTTGTTCTTGATAAAACCAAAAGATTTTTTAATAAGATTTTTAGATTTAGACTTTGAACCATTCTTTTTAGTTGTTTTTTTACGCTTTGCCATATTAAAACTTTCCCATGCTGTCACGTAATTTATCAATTCTATCTTGCAATGGCGGATGAGTACTGAATAGTTTACTAATACCACCAGATTTCAGCGGGTTAGCAATAAATAGGTGCGAGGCCGATGAAGTTTGTTTTTGCATTGGCTTGCCATAAGTCTTTAATTTCTGCAACGCACTAATCATAGAATCAGGATTACGCGTAGTCATCGCGCTAGTCGCATCTGCCAGGTATTCACGCTGACGGCTAACCGCCATTTGGACCATTACTGCGACAATTGGCGCTAAAATTAAGGCTACAATCCCTATTATCATAGCAACCGGTGAATTATTGTCATTATCGCGATTCCCGCCGAACATAAACATCCTTAACACGATGTCAGTCAAAATCCCTATGGCACTAACCAACCCAAAAGTGATCATACCGACCCGAATATCATAGTTTTGGACATGACCCATCTCGTGTGCCATAACTGCCCCTAATTCGTTATCATCCATAACTTCAATCAACCCGGTTGTAGCCGCCACAATAGCGTGTCTAGGGTCACGGCCAGTCGCAAATGCATTTGGCGCTGGGTCGTTAATAATATAAACTCGTGGCATTGGCACACCAGTCGTAATAGATAGATTTTCGACTATTCGGTAATACCGTGGGTTATCACGTTTTTGAATCTCGACAGCGCCAGTCATCGCAACCGCTAGTTTTGATGCAATGAAATATTGCAACAACGCATACAGACCAGCAACAATGACCACGACATAGGCGATATTCACATCACCATACATATTACCGACTACCCAACCAATTGCACCTATAATACCAACGAACAACGCCATGATTAATATGGTGTTGCGTTTATTGGCAGCGATAGCTTTGTACATTTAACTAGCGGCCGATCTTTAGAATTTTACTTCAGTTGGTTTTGCGGCTGCTTTTTGTTCAGCTTCATCTAGTTCAAAGAATTCTCGGGCGACAAATTTGAACATCCCAGCAATGATATTGGTTGGGAAAGTTGCGATTTTAGTATTCAAATCACGAACGCCACCGTTGTAGAATCGGCGAGAAGCCTGAATCTTGTCTTCGGTGTCGACTAGTTCTTGTTGTAATTCGATAAAGTTCTGGCTGGCTTTTAGATCTGGGTAGCTTTCAGCGACCGCGAACAAGCTTTTCAATGCACCTGTAAATTGGTTGTCAGCTGCGGCAGTCTCGGCGACACCCTTGGCATTCAATGCATTGGCACGAGCTTCGGTTACAGCTGTGAATACGCCACTTTCGTGTTTAGCATAGCCTTTGACAGTTTCTACCAAATTTGGAATTAGATCCAATCGGCGTTTTAACTGGACAGTAATGTCACTCCAAGCTTCGTCAACACGGATTTTTAACGTCACCAAAGCGTTGTAAGTAACACCTACAATGATTGCTAATAATATAATAATTCCTACGATTACCCATACAATTTCCATGACTATTTTCCCCTTGTCCGCCTAGGTTTCTCTGAAATCTTGGCGGGCTTTTAAGTTACATTTATATGTTTCTATTATAACAAATTTTGGGAAATAAAATAACCCCCCCGTTGGCTCAAATAGCGGGACTTGGTCACCTTACCGGCGACCCCGCCTCGACATACTTGAAGCACAGCTTCAAATCTGTCTCCGGCCTTGCGAACTGCCACTGGCAGTTCTCACCCGCACAGCCCTGTGCGGGTTCAAGCTCAATCTACATACCAATTAAAAATAACCTCACAAGGAGGATATTCTTAATTGGTGCGCGGAGCGGGACTTGAACCCGCACAGCCGTAAGGCTACGACATTTTAAGTGTCGCGTGTATACCATTCCACCATCCGCGCATATGCCACCTTTTTATTCCTACCTCTATGTGTAGGTTGGAGGCTATGACAATTTGGACAAAGTATTCGTAAATTCTCTAAACGATTATCATTATGCTCACCATTGACATGGTCAAGTTCTAATGGGACCCTACCGTCTTCTGACATTTTTGACCAGCCGCAAAGTTCACATTTTGGTAGTTTTAGGCCACTCTCATATAATCTGCGCTTTAACTTAAAACTTTGAACCTTACTGCCAATCACTAGCAAATCTTCTAAATTTGGGCGAGTTTTGCTGTGATAAGTTGTCCCTTTATTCCAACCCTGACCCTTAAAATGTGAAACGTCCAGGTCCAAGTCTTTTATTCTTGATTGCACCTGAGCATAATTACCGCCTGCTGGTATTAACCCCAACTTTGCGATAATCGATCTATAGCTTTTTGAGTCGGATACAGCATCTTTTAATTGGTCGTCCGTCCAAGATCTTTCTTTTGGCATACTCTAATTATACCATATCGTTTATGTTTACCTATACAATACCTAATTTTCAAGGTTCTGGAGGCACGAGTGGGAGTCGAACCCACTTAAAAGGTTTTGCAGACCTCTACGTGACCGTTCCGTCATCGCGCCATTCCGTGCCCCATATTATAACAGAGCCGTAAAGTAGATTATAGATTTTAGATTATGGATTATAGAATAATCTCAAAAAAACAGATAAATCACCCTATTTTTGCAGGGTCGGACCTTGCAAATGAGACTTTTATTGTATAATATGACTTTTTTATTTTTTAAACGTAGTGGTTTTAACTATGAATGTTTTGACAATAAATTAATTAATGAATCCTTGGAAGTCATACCCACTGTTTGATCAACGATCTTGCCATCTTTGAATACCAAAAATGTTGGTAAACCACTAACGCCCAATTCTTGGACCAGGTCCATCTCAACCGACGCGTCTAATTTAGCAACTTCTGCTCGGCCCTTCATCTCGTCGGCTACCGCCTCGAGAATCGGTTCCATCGCACGGCAGGGACCACACCAAGGTGCCCAAACATCTAATAAAATAACTTTTTTAGATTGTAAAATATCTTGTTCAAATGTGCTTTTTGATATTGCTTTCATGATCCCCTCTTTTAATCTATTTACTACAAATGTAATAATAACAATTATCGTTGACATGCGCAATATATAGCGCTTATACTACATCCTAGACACAATATATGGGGATATGAAGGGGTAAAAAATGAGTGAAAAAACACAGCAAACAACGATTTTAAAAGAATCTAATGAAATTGTAGATATTCAAACAATAGGTCGTAATATACCTAAACCACCGGATAATCTACCTGAACCTAAACTAAGTGATAACGCATGGTATATCGGACGAACGCGATATGCCCGACGTGATGTAGATGGCAATCCTATTGAAACAGCTCGCGAAATGTTCTGGCGCGTTGCATATAATATTGCTACTGCCGAACGCCTATATGGTGGCACTGAAAAAAAACACCTAGCAACAGCAACTCAATTCTACAAACTAATGACTTCCCGCAAATTCTTGCCAAACACCCCAACTTTACTAAATACTGGTAAAGTTGGCCAACAATTATCTGCCTGTTTCGTATTGCCCATACCAGATGACCTGGACGGCATTCTAAACACTTCCGTTAATATGGCAAAAATCCATAAATCAGGCGGCGGTACAGGGTTCTCATTCAGTCGCCTTCGCCCAAAGAACGATATTCTATCATCGTCTGGCGGCTCAACAACTGGACCTGTATCGTTCATGCAAATGTATAACGATATGACATCAGCAATCCGCCAAGGTGGCGTCCGACGTGGTGCCAATATGGGTATATTGCATTATAACCACCCAGACATTTTGTTATTCATGATCTATAAACTAGATGAATTCTCATTAACTAACTTTAATATATCCGTAACTACTGCCAAAGAATTCTTTGACCAAATCAAAATTGACGAAAAACTATTGGCCGCCGATTATGAAAACGGCTTTGACCTAGATTCATTAGTTGCTGATGTACGAGAAGCTCACCAAACCCGAGATATTGACCTAAAAATTGTCAGATTAGATGCAGCTGTAGCAAAATTAACTGAATGGTGTTCCGAGACCACACCTGGTTATGGCTACCCCTTAATCAATCCTCGCAATGGCGCTGAAACCGGCCGACTAAATGCCAAAAAAATATTTGACTTAATCACCCGTTTTGCATGGCAGTATGGCGACCCTGGCATGATATTCATTGACCGAATCAATGAATCACGCGCTAACCCAACACCACAACTGGGACAGATCGAAGCCACCAACCCTTGTGGTGAACAACCACTATTGCCATACGATGCCTGTACGCTAGGTAGCATCAATCTAGCATTATTCGTCAAAGAAGATGATTTTGACTGGGAAGCTTTACGCCAAACCACCCATCAATCAATCCACTTCCTAGATAACGTCCTGGACATGAACGAATACCCAATCCCAGAAGTCAAAGAAATGGTAGGAAAAATCCGCCGAATTGGCCTAGGTATCATGGGATTTGCAGATGCGTTGTTAGCACTAAACATCGGTTACAATACCGACGAAGGTGTTGAAATGGCTGAACGAGTAATGAAATTCATCCAAAAAGAATCAGACAACGCATCCGAAGAATTAGCTTCAAAACGCGGTGTATTCCCTGCCTACAAAGGTTCAATTTACGACAAACCAGGCGAAATCACTCCTCGTAATGGTGCCCGAACAACGATTGCTCCAACCGGTACGATCGCCATGCTAGCCGACGCTTCTAGCGGTTGCGAACCACTATTCGCTATCACTTATGCTAAAAACACTATTGAAGGTAAACGAATATTCCAAACTAGCCCGTATTTTGTCGAAGCCCTAAAAGCCCGCAACCTATATTCTGAAGACCTACTAGAAAAAATTCAAAGTAACGGCGGATCAATCCAAAATATAGATGAAATCCCTGCCGATTTGAAAAAAGTATTCGTCACAGCTGGCGACATCAGTCCTCAATGGCATTTGAAAATCCAAGCCGGATTCCAAAAATATATAGACAACGCGATTTCAAAAACTATCAATTTCAGCAATTCCGCAACTGTTGATGACGTCCGCGATGCATATCTAATGGCACACGAAACTGGTTGCCGTGGCATTACAATCTATCGAGATGGTAGCCGTGAAAAACAAGTTCTAGAAACAAAACAAGGTAAATCATATTACGACAAACTAGATGAATCTAACACCGACGAACCTACAGACAACGCTGAATCTGTGACTACTACAAGATTAAAGCTAAAACCACGACCAAGTGTCTTAAATGGCCGCACTCACCAAATAGCAACACCAGTAGGTCAAGCATTTGTATCAATCAACGAGGACGAAGACGGTAATATTTTCGAAGTATTCATCAACGTCGGTCGTGCCGGATCAGACATCACCGCCGACGCCGAAGCGATTGGCCGCCTGATATCACTAACCTTCCGAATACCATCAGATTACTATAATTCAGATCAAATTGCTCAAAAGGTCATGTCCCAATTACGTGGTATTGGCGGTTCCAGTTCGACTGGATTTGGCGCTGATCGTGTCAGGTCACTAGCCGACGCAGTCGCAAAGGCCATCGGTCAGCACCAAGCAACAAAGATCACCATGGAGCCAGTTGATAAGCCAATTTCCAACGAAACTGCTTCATTATGGGAAGCCCCAAAAACCAGCACATTGACCGACATCTGCCCAGAATGTGGTACAGCCAGCCTACGATTTATCGAAGGTTGCCAAAAATGTGAATCATGCGGATTTAGTAAGTGTTAAAAAATATAATCAAATAAAGTCGCCAATACGGCGCAGAAGGAGAACAATATGAAAAAACAAGTATTAATCTATATCGGAATCGTAGTACTATTAATCGGTTTAATTGGTGGCGGATTCTACATCTACCAATCTACCAATCAAAAAGCCGAACCAGCGCCAGTCGTAGCGACAAAAACTTGCCCAACATCTGATGAAGGCCGAACCATAACATACAACGGCAAAGAAGGCGTATCGGCACTAGATCTATTGAACCAAACCTGCGATACACTATCCAGCGGCACCGGCGCATCAGCTTTCGTAACCACAATTGACGGCATAACAGCCGGTGCTAAAGAATTCTGGTCATTTGAAGTCAACGGCGAAATGGCCGCAGTCGGCGCAGGTAGCCTAATAACCAAAGACGGTGATACAATTGTTTGGAAACTAACTACATTCTAAGGATGATAAATATGACAAAAAACAAAACTCTGATGACTAAAATCGCAATCGCTATCGGCCTGGTCGCCGTAGCGGTTGGTTGGCGCATAGTTAACCATGAATTTTACTTTGCGCCAAACCTAGAATTCGTAACAGTAGCGGCCGTTATGGCAGCAATCGTCTTAGGTGCTCGTTGGGCGATTATCGTACCTCTAGCGTCTATGATTGTTTCTGATCTAATAATCGGTAATTCATCGATATTCATGTTCACCTGGGGAGCATTTGCGGTTATCGGTGCCAGTGCGATTTTATTGAAAAAACTGAATAACCGACCAGGCAAACAAATTGCGGCTTCAGCTGGATTCGCAATCATCAGCTCATTGACATTCTTTGTAATAACTAACTTTGGTGTTTGGGCACAAGGCTGGTACCCTGCTACACTAGCTGGTTTACAAACCTGCTTTACGCTAGCAATTCCGTTCTATCGAACAATGATTATTGGTAACCTAATTATCATCCCTGCAGCCGTTGCAGCGTATCAATTAGTCCGTGCACGTGCCGCTGCTAAAAGCCTAGTAATCAATACCACGATTAGCTAGCATCTTGTTATCAAAATGATGTTTTAACTTTGTCATGTCAGTGGCAATATCAACAATGTCGATTAATTCCATTGGAAAATCACGGCCAGTTATACATAGGTTCGTATCTTTGTTTTTATCTAGAATAATTTTCTTTAAATCACCGATTGATAACAGACCTTCGTGAACGGCATTATTAATCTCGTCACAAATCACCAGATTATATTCGCCACTAGTCACTGCCTGGTATGCCAGGTCGTAAGTTTTTCGAGCCTCGGCAATATGTTGTTCGCGCGGTAGATCCGAGCTCAGTTCACCGGCATTATAGAATCCTGCTCCACCTTTGTAGAACGTAACTTTGCCTTCGTAAATCGGCGTTATATCACGAATGAAATTATGCTCGCCCGAATCCCATAATTTAATAAACTGGACGAAAGCGACCTTCCACCCCGTACCTAGCGCACGAGCCATTAAACCGACGCCTGCTGTTGTTTTACCCTTACCTGCACCTGTGTAGACTACGACTACACTGTCTTTTTGTTTAAAATCTTCAAATACCATATATAAAATTATATACCATTTTGACCAAACTAAACATGAGTGATATAGTAATATAAAAGAAAAGGAATAATATGAACACAGAAAACCTAGAAAACACAAACTGCGCAACACCTGAGAAACCAGAGAAAAAGACAGGCTTTTGGAAGAAAGCATTAATAAAAGTCGGGCTTGTTAGTGCCACGGCAGCCGTTACTGCATCAACCTTTGTCATGTCAGGTTGCGCAACCAGTGAAAAACCCAAAACAGCGGATGGTATAAATCCTGGCACAGAGATTGAACAAAAAATGGGGGTAGAAGCACCCACCACGAGCATATGGAACATCGCCATAACTGTACAAGACGGCGCGCGCGTTAGAATTACTTCGGCCGTTAAAGATAACCTGATCTGGGAGATACACACTGCGGGAGGACAACCAGTAAAAATAGAAACGCCTGATGGTCTCGCCACAACTGATACAATGACTACATCAAACGGCGAAGAAACCTATCAGGTACCAAACCCAAATGGCGAATGGGCATATCTATCAAATGAACAGATATCAAAAATTGATCCAAATTTTATACCAAAAGCTGGCTTTGGTGGTGGCTGGATAAATGACGACAGATATACCATAGAAAAAGACCCTGCACTTGATACACTCTACGATACCGACAAATCAGATAGTGATAATTAAAAGTATCGCACCAACTAAAAACGACCTAATGGGTCGTTTTTAGTTGGTGCGGGTACAGGGATTCTAACCCTGGACTTCTTCCTTGGGAAGGAAGCGCTCTAACACTGAACTACACCCGCATATAACTATTATAGTCTATAAAACCCCAGAGTGACTGGGGTTTTATATTTTATTTAGATTTTATTTTAGTATAGTTTTTTGCTAGACAGACCACCCCATTCAACAACTGTAAAGCCGTTGCGTGGAATTGACGTCAGATTCTGTGCAGGAATATTAATTGGATTATCCAACCCGCTCATATCCAAGAATACACGAATCATAGTATCTGGTTTTGGCGATATGTACAGAGGCGCCAATTCATCCATCTGCGCTGTATTCAACCAAGTCAATCGTACGTATGGTTTATTAGGTATCTGATCCTGCCAATAATCAACGAATTCATTAGATTCAGTAGCATTCAACCCCTGCTGAGCCAATTGTTGACGAATCGTACCGATAGCATCAGCATATTTAACAACCGTACCGCTATTAATACCTGGATATTGACCGTATCCTGGGCCCTCCCAGAACAATGAACCATATTGGATACCATTTACTGTCAATTGGCCGTTAGGCTGCGCATAGGCCGTCCAGCCACTCTGTGGGCTATATAATGGGTCTGATACCTTTACGTCTGCACCTACTCGGACACTAATATTCTGAGCTGTTGTTGGGTATAGATAGACTACTGGTTTTGCACAACCCATAGATGGCGCCAAATCATTCCTAACATATACCAACCATTGAGCGTTCACGTCTTTGAATAATACTAGACCGTGCTGATCAATAAACTCAGCTAAAGTCAAAGGAGTTTTATCGTTAAACTGTAATTCAGATCGATAGTATTCCTGTAATTCAGATTGATAGTATTCGTCATAAACTTTTGTCAGCAATATATTGCTTGAGTCTTTAAATTGATAAACTGTCAAGCCGCTGTCTGATTTACCAGCTTCTTGGACATCTGCGTCAGTTATATTATTAGCCTTGCTAACTGATGCTGAACCCCCGCAACCGCGAGTTATAGATTTTAATATCGCTATTCTACCAGCATTAGGATCATATGCATTAGCAGCTCCCAAGCCCCATTGATAGCCACTCATATCCAAAGTAAGTGGCTCATATTTTAGAGTAATCACACTATTAAACGCTGTTTTTATAAAATAGTAAATGGACGTCAAACCAGTTTCGGCACTAGTACTTTGGCTTTTAACAATTGTGCTTTTACCCAATTGCTTGACGACCTCTTCGGTTCGAGTGCTGTCAGCTGGTGCCTTGTAGAAATAACCCAAATCAGTATCATTGTACACGGCGACACTACCTTTATCATCCAGCGCTAAGTTAGCTGGGATGTTCAAACTGTCATATCTAGTAGTTGTGTCTACCTTGACAGTCGCTACCAAATCACCATTTAGATAGCTCTCACTCTCGGCATTGTATATAGCTAGGGCATTTGGTCTAGATATATAAGTAACCTCGCCAGACGGAGATTTCTCAAACAAATATACAGAATTCCCCAATCCTCTGCTCTGCGATGATTCCACTGCAATTATCTCATTATCACCCCTCGTACCAACCTTGGAATAAGTCCCAGCGTCTCCAGCATTAGGTGAATATTGATTAGCCTTGAAATAACCTTGTTTTTCCAATGCTAATGGCGTATCTAAATAAGTTTCGCCAGTCGTTGGTGTTATCATTTTTAGCAAGTCCGGATTAGTCTCTACTGCTACACTAGCCTGTTGATTACTAGAATCGCCACTATTATTTGTCGTAGCCGGTTTATTAAAAATAAAATACCATGCTGCCCCTGCACCAGCAATCAACAACAACAAAATAACCAAAACTATGATGAATGGTTTTTTGCTTTTCTTGGTTTTTGGTTTAGCAACCTCTGGCTGGATTGGCAAAGGCTCTGGTTTAGCCTCAGACCCTATTACTGGTTTTGGTTCTGCAGTTTCTTCTACCGCTTCGTCACTTTTTACTACTGGGTCTGGCTGATAAAAATCATCCGGTTTGACCTCTGGTTTTGATTCTGTGTTTTCTTCACCTGGCTCCATAATAACCCTCACTAATTAATACTTTGATAATATCATTATACCGCTTTTGGTTAAATAAACACTATTTTCAATAAAAAACTGACCAAAAGGTCAGATTTTTATTTGGTGCGGGTACGGAGACTCTAACTCCGGACCTCTTCCTTGGCAAGGAAGCGCTCTAACAACTGAGCTACACCCGCATACTTAGATGATTATAAGGGTTAAATTACAAAAAGGCAAGAGTTTGGGGCTCCTCCCAGCAAGCGGCTCCGCCTTTTCCGCTCATTCGCAAAAGAAAATACCTGCGGTGCTTTCTTTTGCTTCAATCGCTGCACCGTACTGGGAACTATTTTTGCCTTCAGCAAAAAATCCCCAGTTCGATCCGTAGGGTTACCAAAGTAAAAACCCCGGCCATAAGGTCGAGGTTGTTACTTTGGTGGCTCCTCCCAGGATCGAACTGGGGACACAAGGCTCTTCAGGCCTCTGCTCTACCGCTGAGCTAAAGAGCCACATATTGTGGGCGGTTCATTCATTATAACATTTGCAAAGTACGTCGCCCTGAAGTCTTCAAGCCTCGTCACGATAAAATTTATCCTAAATTTTTCGCGACCCCGCCTCAGTTGGTGACGTTCGTCATCCAGCTTCCGGCCTTGCGAACTGTCACTGACAGTTCTCACTCTACCGCTGAGCTAAAGAGCCACACTGAAAACAGCTACAAGATACATTTTACTAGATTTGACCGGTTTCGACAAGTCACTAGTTTATTAAAACTGTTTCAAAAAACCAGATGTAAATGTTGTTTCAGTCTTTTGATCACGATCGAACCGTTCCTGAGCCAATTCAACCAATCTACAGACTAGATCTATTGATGACATACCTGCCGCACGCCAGTTATGATTATACAAACTACCCGGCAAAGGATTAATTTCATTAAAATAAACAATCTTTGATTTGGAATCTATCAACATATCGATCCTGGAAATACCTTCACAACCAACCGAACTGTATACTTTTTTAGCCGTATCAACTGCTCGGTCATATAACCCGTCAGGCAATTCGGCTGGTAGCTGGCTGTAACCTTGGGCACCTATCTTTTTGGCCCCACCGGTTTTTTTGCCACCATTAATGTATTTGGTCTCAAAATCAAAGAATCCTTCATCATGCGATAATGGCCTCTCGACTAATGCGACCTGCATAGTTTCGTTGCCAATAATCGGCAGTGTCACTTCAATCAAATTTTCAACTGATTCTTCGACTAGTATTTTATTGTCATAATAAGCCGCGACTTCAATCGCTGCTAATAATTCATCTTCGTTACTAACCTTGGCAATACCAATGCTAGATCCCAGATGTGGCGGTTTCACAAACATTGGGAATTTTAAACTATCCATGGTTTTTTTAACTACCGCTGAATTATCTGATTCAAATTCCGTTTTTGAAAATGCAACGAACTTTGGGGTTGGGATATCATTAGCCTGAGCAACTTGTTTTGATAGAACTTTATCCATAGCCACGGCGCTAGCCTGCATATCCGCACCGACAAAAGGTATGCCCGCCATTCGCAAAACACCCATCAAGCTGCCATCCTCGCCATACGCACCATGCATTGCTGGGAAAGCTATATCAACACGAATGTCTTTGACCGTGATACCAAACTGACGCAACACCATGCCACCATCAAAAACTACCGACAATGGTTTTGCCTTGGAGCAAAACTCGTCGATAGCACTGCTACGGAATATATCGATCGTTTTTAATCTAGGATCGCTAAACCATCGGCCATCTTTGGTTATATAAACCGGTACGACATTAAACTTTTTGGACAATTCTAGTGGTTTTATAATCGCGCTAACCGCTGTAACTATTGATATATCATGTTCAGTTGATTTTCCGCCAAAGAAAACGGCTATGGTTTTATTCATAATAAGATTATACCAGATTACTTGTAATTATCGGGCCAGTCATTTTGCATTAATACCACATCGCCTCTGACTACAAAATGTTCCAAATTGGTATAAAATTCCAATGGGTCATCAACCACCATTAGCTGACCTTTGAACCCGGCATCATTTAGGCCGGTCAATATGTAATCAGTCACCGAGTTTTTCATCAACACCGCGACATCCGCTACGGCAGCGATTTGATGACCTATGCTTTCATGGACTTCTTGAGTTTTGTTGCCTTGATCAACTAAACCTGGCGTTACGTAAACTCTGCGTTTAGCTTCTAATTTACCTAACATCAATA
Organism: Candidatus Saccharimonadota bacterium; assembly: GCA_037140095.1. Lineage (GTDB taxonomy): Bacteria > Patescibacteriota > Saccharimonadia > Saccharimonadales > Saccharimonadaceae > UBA1547. Next base: position 20,952 of record JBAXFD010000002.1, on the reverse strand, counting down.
ATCCCGCACAGACACCTTCACTATTACCATTATAAGTATCATCAATCACCCAAGCCCCGTGGATATTGCGTGGTTGCATGCGATGTTCGAATGGCACAGTTTTTTCTATACCGGCAGTGATTTTCTTGACCGACAGCCCCATGCTACTGGCAATATCAATTGCTACAATCAAAGCCCCTAGATTATGTTCACCCAATAGCCCGGTGTGTGCCGATATTGATTTATCACCTTTTTTGGCAACAAAACTAGTCCCGCTGATATCGGTTTTGACACCACTGATTTTCCAACCATTCGTACCGGCACGACCAAAGGCTAATTTGTCGCCAGATTTAATCTGGGCAGCAACCAATGGGCTCTCTTGGTTTTTATATATTGGCCCGTCACCTAAATAGTCCTGTAATTCGAATACTGTCGCGACTGTTTTTTCTAGTGTACCAAAACTGGATAAATGAGCTTCATTTATACCTGTAATAATCCCCATATCGGGTTGCACTAATTCACATAGTTCTTTGACATCACCGACTTTTTCTTCGCCTAATTCAAATATGATAATTTCTTCATCGCCCACTAATTTGTTGGCGAATCTACTGATGCCGATTGGCGTATTCATATTTCCGGGCGTAAATGCCACTTCTTTGCCTTCGGATAAAATCGTCTGTAATATCTCTTTGGCTGTAGTTTTGCCGTAACTGCCGGCAATCGCAATTTTAATCGCCGGATGGTTTTCTAATATCTTGCTGGCTGCGGCTATCATGCCTCGCTGCCTTGGTTTTTGAACCAGATGATACCCTAACCACAGCGGCAACACGATACCATAGCAAATTATAAACGGCGTGACAGCTAACAATATGATTGATGCGATTATAATCGGCCAACTCATCAAAATAACTGACCAAACCTCCAAAAATATAATTACTAAATATAATGTAATCTGAATTAGACGCGCCAATGATAATAGCAAACCGGCTTTTTTGGTACGATCCAATTGTCGACGTTTCATCACCGATCTAAAATCTGATGTTCTGTGCAACCATTTTAAATAATCTGCAATCCTGTATTCTGAGCCCTGCAACATATAAACAATTGCATTCGGATAGCTGGGTAGAAAACGTGTCCAAAAATATCTCATTACAGGAACCTATCTATTTCTGCTACGGCTTGCTCAAATTTGTCCTGGTAAACGAAATGCCCTGCATCATCGATCACTGCCAATCGTCCATTGGTCAATTTGCTTAGCATCAACCTGGCATCTGCAACTGGCGTCTCAGTATCGTTCTGTCCCCACAGTAATAATGTCGGTTGCGTAATCGATGCAATTTCAGATGTCAGATCCTCACCGATTGTTTTTAGGAATATCGGTTGCATTTTTTCAGCATTCAGATAATCTGTGCTGCCAGCTGATGAATATAATTTTTTGCGAAGTGATTGGCGCATATTTTTTAGCGGTGGTAACGATGTTGCAACCTTGCCTAGTTTCGCGATTAATTTAAAAACTAATTTTTTGGCCGAAGCCTTTGGTTTAATACCAGCAGAACCAATCAATATAACTTTTACAGGATTTAATAGGCCCAATTTTGCACTTTTTATCATGACTCGCCCGCCAAACGAATGTGCGATAACCGCATATACCTTGCTGATTTTAAGTTTTTGCACAAGGTCACTAGTTAGTTTTGCATAATCAGTCACGTCCCAATCATCGGTCGGTTTTGGACTTTGACCAAACCCAGGGAAATCAAATCTAATCACTCGAAAATCTTTGGATAGGTGTTTTGCCAACTGATCAAAAGTGTTTAGATTAGTCCCCCAACCATGCAACACCAACAATACCGGCCCAGAACCCTCATCTACGTAGTTTATCAATTGCCCATTTACGATAACTTTCATTAATCCCATTATATCTCATACGGCGTGAATATAGGTATAATAGATATATGCAACGAGTGCCATTGGCTGAGAGGATGCGACCAACCACATTAGATGGTGTTATTGGTCAGACCCATTTGTTGGGCGATGGTGAAATATTGCGTCGAATTGTCCGCAACCAAGAACCTGTCAGTTTAATTCTGTGGGGACCGCCTGGTAGCGGTAAAACCACATTGGCTCGGATTATCGCTAACGAGGTGAAAGCCGAGTTTATTGAAATCTCAGCCGTAACCAGTGGCAAAAAAGATGTCACCAAAATAATCGAACACGCCCGCCAAAACTGGAATCTGAAACTACGAACAATCCTATTTGTCGACGAAATCCATCGTTTTAACAAAGCCCAACAAGACGCTTTCCTGCCTCACGTTGAATCAGGTCTAATTACATTAATCGGTGCCACGACCGAGAACCCTAGCTTTGAGATTATCAACCCGCTATTATCACGTAGTCGTGTTCTAGTACTAGAGCCATTAGATAAACCCGAGATTATCAAGATATTAAAAAATGCGCTCAAACTGGAGAAAAAGACAAAAAATGTTACCCCGGCCGCGTTAGATTATCTAGCCGAATTGTCATCCGGCGATGCCCGCGTAGCATTAGGCAACCTAGAACTGGCTCTGAGCATGGGTGAAAAAGTCACGCCCGAAATCGTCAAAACCGCCGCCCAAAAACGCGTGCCAGGATACGACAGAAAAGGCGACAAACATTACACGATTATCAGCGCATTCATCAAAAGTATGCGCGGCGGCGATGTTGACGCAGCTCTATATTATATGGCACGCATGATTGACGCCGGCGAAGACCCAAAATTTATCGCCCGCCGAATGGTTATATTTGCATCCGAAGATATCGGGTTGGCTGGCAATGGCGCGCTGGGATTGGCATTAAATGCGTTCATGGCCGTCGAACGCGTCGGCATGCCCGAATCGGCAATCATATTGTCACATGTCGTCTGTGCCCTAACCAAAAGCGAAAAATCTCGGGTTAGTTATGATGCCCTAATGCACGCTACCGAACTGGCGAAAAAATATCCCGATGCCCAAGTGCCCCTACATCTACGCAACAACTCCACCCCACTAATGTCAGAGCTGGGCTATTGCAAAGATTACGAATGGAAGGCCGGTTTCGAACACAAGAACGGTTTTTTACCTGAAGAAGTAAAAAAATAGATCATAGGTTTGTAGCCTGGGGGTTTGGGGCATCTGGAGAAACCCGGATGAACATTTTGTTAAGCATCCTGGAGTATCGAGGACTGTTTGAGCCCTTAGAACATATCTAAGGCGCGAGCTTCCGCAGATACCCAAGATGATTGGTAAAATGGTCAATCCGCGGTTTTGAAGCCGCCCCGAGAGTTTTTCGGTTCCTATTTTGCGGTCAAAAAGGAACTGGTCTTTGGTTCTTTACCAAAAGAAAGAACGAGAGATTATCCTATAATCTACTGCTTTGCAGCTCTTTTGCGTTGGTTTGGATCTAGATGTCGTTTGCGTAGACGCAGTGATTTTGGAGTGACTTCCAACAATTCATCGTCTTCAATGAAATCAATACATTGTTCTAGGCTCAGGTCAGTAAATGGTGTCAATTGGACAGTACCGTCACTGGATGAACTGCGCATATTGGTCAGGTGTTTGGCTTTGCAAACATTCATTTCTAGGTCATCATTTCGGTTATACAAACCGACAATCATACCAACATAAACTTGCGTACCAGGGCCGACGAATAATTCGCCGCGGTCTTCGCCCATTTGCAATGCGTATGGAGTTGTAACTCCGGCTTCAGTTGCGATGATTGCGCCGTTGCGGATTTTTTGCAGTTTTGGACCTAGTGGCTGGTAGCCATGAGGCAGACTGTTCATTATAACTGTACCTTTGGTATCAGTCAGCAACAAGTTGCGTAGACCAATCAATGCACGAGTTGGCAGAATATAAGTTACACGGGTTGTGCCGCTACTGGTTTGTTCTTGTTTGGTCATGGCAGCACGACGGTTGCCTAATTCTTGGCTAACTACGCCTAAGAATTCACCGGAAACTTCAACCAATAATTCTTCGACTGGTTCCATTGTTTTTCCGTTTTCAATAATCGTAACAACTTGTGGACGACCGACTTCAAACTCAAATCCTTCACGTCGCAATGTTTCAATCAATACTGACAAGTGTAATTCGCCACGGCCAGAAACTTTAAATCCGATTCCGTCGTCTTCAACGCGCAAACTAACGTTAGTTTCTAATTCGCGTTTTAATCGTTCGCCGATTTGACGAGAAGTGTTAAACTGGCTTTCGCGACCTTTGAATGGGCTGGTGTTTGGACCTAGGTAAATGCTAATTGTTGGGGCCTCGACATCAATAACCGGCAACGCCTCGGGGTTGTCACGATCAGCAATAGTTTCACCAATGTGTGCATCGGCTACACCAGTAATTGCAACGATGTCACCAGCAATCGCACTATCGATTTCTTCACGATTCAGACCACGGTAACCGAAAACTTTGTCGATTTTGCCAACGATTTTATCACCGTCGCGTTTGATCAATGTGATTGGCATAGATTTTTTGACCGACCCGCGAGTAATACGGCCAATAGCGTATTTGCCTAGGAACGAATCGTATTGTAATGCTGTAACTAGTAATTGCAGTGACCCATCGCCGTCAACTTTGGGCGCCGGGATATCACCAACGATTGCATCAAAAATCGGTGTTAAATCAGTGTGCTCAGATGGGTTGTCTGGCAATTCTTTCCAAGCTTTACCATCGCGACCAATCGCATAATAAACTGGGTAATACAGTTGCGATTCATCAACCGCTAATTCTAGGAACAGGTCTGCAATCTCATCAACGACTTCGTCAATACGACGAGCAGGTTTGTCAATTTTGTTGATGACGACAACTGGGGTTAGGCCTAATTCTAGGGCCTTGGACAACACAAATTTAGTCTGTGGCATTGGGCCTTCTTGAGCATCAACAATCAGCAATACGCCGTCGGCCATATTTAATGTACGCTCAACTTCACCGCTAAAATCCGCGTGTCCTGGGGTATCAATAATATTAATTTTGTAATCGCCATAGTAAACAGAAGTTTGCTTGGCAGTAATCGTAATACCACGTTCGTGTTCCTGGTCGCCACTGTCCATAATCAATGATTGTGCCATTTCGGCCTGATTAGAACGGAAAGTATTAGACTGTTTCAACAGCCCATCAACAATAGTCGTCTTGCCGTGGTCGACATGGGCAATAATCGCAACGTTTCGGATTAAAGAACTATCTTTCATAAACTTTTCCCTTCTATAATCTCACTGTTTTGCGCCAAAATCATCGTTTTACTCATCGACGTAACAGCAGTTACGCCTCTTCGCAATAACGAAAATTTTGACATCAAAACAGTGACGATTCGAAATCGTAAAAGTTCATAAAAAATAATTCTGGAACTGTCTTTCATACTGTTTTTCGGGCCTTTCATAAAAATATACCCGGGTATCACGGGTGGTTATCTTTTAATTATAGCACGGATAGCTATAAAATGCAAGCCGGGTGTTGTCAAATAAAGATACTGGGGCACGAGCCCTCAAGACATACCAATAAAAAATCCAACCACAAGGGTTGGAGTTTTTATTGGTGGGCGCTGAGGGGCTCGAACCCCCGACCCTCTGCGTGTAAAGCAGATGCTCTAGCCAACTGAGCTAAGCGCCCATAACTCAAACATAATACCCTGTTTATCTATAATATGTCAAGATTGTATTGCATAACAGAACCATAGAGCTTATACTTATAATGTAAATTACTAAAGGGTATGATTATGAAATTAGACGAGAGAAACAAAGCTATTGAACTAAGACAACGGGGTCATTCTATAAACAAGATAGCCCAAGAAATAGGCGTCGCAAAGAGTAGCGTTAGTATATGGGTCAGAGATGTCCATCTTACAGACAGCCAAATAAAAAATCTAAACTCCCTACCCTTCACTAATACCGCTATCGAAAATCGTAGGAAATCTAGAATAAAAAATGAGCTATCGAAACGACTAGATGTTATATCAAAGGCAAAACTAGAAATACCAAAGATAAATTTGGAAAACCTTTGGCTAATTGGCATCATGTTGTATTGGGCAGAAGGTGGTAAAACCCAAAGAATGGTGAGGTTTTCAAACGGCGACCCAGAAATGATTAAAATAATGATAAAATTCTTTAAAATCATATGTAAAGTCCCAAACAAAAAGCTTCGTGGGCATATTCATATACACGAAGGATTAGACTCCAAGGCTGCCGAAAAATATTGGTCCAAAATATCGGGCATACCGATAGCCCAATTTTTTAAAACGTACCAAAAGCCAAATAAAGGTAGTTTAAATAAGAAGCATAGCTTGCCTTATGGAGTTATGGATATTTATGTTCTAAATGCTGAATTATTCAATAAAATATCCGGTTGGGCGGCCGGCATATTTGATAAATCAAAAGATATCCATTAAATCATCCCGGATGTTATAATCTGATATATGCGCGCGTGCTGTAACTGGTAGCCAGGCTAGCTTGAGGTGCTAGTGTCCGCAAGGACGTGGAAGTTCAAGTCTTCTCGCGCGCACCATATAATGAAAGGTTAAAAATATGAACGAAAATGTACAAAAATACTGCCTAGAAAATCCAGAAATAGCTGATTTATTCAAAACACTCAATCAACATGGTATTCGCTGGGGTATTTTTGCCGGCGCCGCAGCCAGTCTGTTAACCAGCAATCGGCTGCCTACTGACATCGACATATTGGTCCACAACGAAGACTTTAATACATTAGTCTCATTATTTCCAGACGCAGGAATGGTCATAGGCATGACCGGCACGGCGCAAACCAGTGACAGTAAAACACTCCACTACGAATGTGACAACATAGGGTTCATGGTTGGCGACATCGAATTAGATATCAGTTCGAACCTACAAGAAACCGTAGATGATAATAACCACATCCTACACCTAACTGATTTAGCAACAGACAACCGCATTTCTATTACGGCTCCTAGCACGACCGTCTACATAACCAATCCATTTGATACCATCGCCATAAAATCAATTATGCAGCGCGGGAGAGAACAAGACAAATTCGATTTCCCAGATTCTCAATCAATAATCTCTAATTGCAATATGGATCAAAATTATATAAATAGCCGTATGACAGAAATATCACTAACGGATCGCGAAATACAATTCCTGCAAAAAGCGGGTCTCAATATCTAATTAAGGAGTCTTGTAAACACTGCGCGTGCCGACGGACCAATCCAGAATATCGCTGTAACGATCAATCGACGAAATCAATATATTATTATCACCTACCGAATTAACGTTCTTGCTGGTCACATATTGCGCGGTTGATTGATACAAACCGATTGCTGGTACGTCTTCTAACCACTGGCGCGCAAAAGTTAGATATTTAGCATTGCGTAGTTCTGGTTCGAACCGAACCCTGGCAGTAGACAATGCATCGTCACTGATAGTATTAGAATAATTAGCAAAGTTAAATCCTTGGGCTGAAGTCTGAGATGAATGCCAATAAGCATACACATCTGGGTCTGCACCAATATTCAACTGATATAATAGGACATCATAATTGCGGGGTTGTAATATATTTTGGACTACATTCTGTGTAACGTCATTCGGGTCAACAACTTTTGTCTCTACCGCCACACCCAATAATCGCCACTGGCCAGTTATAACCTCCAATACCCTTTCAAACTCGCTATTTTTCATAGTCACAACTGATAATTTCAATTGACTGCCGGCCTTTTCACGAACACCCTGACCATTAACTGCCCAACCAGAATCATCTAATAATTTCTGTGCACCAGCGATGTCATATGCCGGAGCTTTTGGCAGGTCGCCAGATAATTGACTGTTCGTCAGCGGCAAATCTAGTTGTGGCGTAGTATCAGGCAACTCAGCCCTAATCGCATCCGTATTAGTTGCTAACCTCAGCGCGCGTCGCAAATTAACATCTTGTAATATAGTACTTTTAACATTAATTATCGCATAAACACCACTGTTAATTGGATTAGCCTCAGTCACATATTTTTTCTCATTTATGCCGGCTAGGTCTGTTGGTCTCAAATCAGCCGCAGCGTTAACTTCACCGATTGATACAGCATGAGCTATCTTTTCACTGTCACTGTATATATTCAATTGGAAACGATCTATTTTGGCAACACCCCTATAATATGTCGGGTTTTTGGCCATATACACGACCCTATGGCCGGCAGCAACATCGATATCTTGGATAAAGCTGAATTTGAAAGGTCCGCTACCTATCGGGCTGTTACTAAACCCATTTTCTCGAACTCCGCTAGGCATGATCTTGCCCAGAATATGTTCTGGTACAATCGGGAAAGTTAATGAATGAGGAAAGGCAGCATAAGCCGATGCGACGCCCAATTCAATAGTATATTTATCAATAACCTTGACTGTCACACCATCCAAACCTTTTACTGTCGTACGCGCATTAGGATTCTGGATCAAACCAATCGTGAACGCCACATCCGTAGAAGTTAAATCCGCGCCATCGTGCCATTTGACGTCATTTTTAATCTGAATTGTATAAACTGTCTTGGCTTCATTAGTCGTGATATTCTTTGCCAGGTCATAACCCAGATGCCCAGTTTTGTCATAATTCAACAAATGAGAAAACATCAAATAACCAGCCGATTGTTCGGCACTAGAACTAGCGAATAGTGGGTTCAATGTATTTACCGGACCCAAAACAGCTTCAGCATAAACGCCGTCTGTCGTACCGGTATCAACCCGATAACTTTTCTGAAACCACATTAATTGCAACCCTGTTGCGGCAATCAATAACCCCATCGCCAATATCCAAACTACAATACGCCACTGAGACTCACGAACATTACCCCAACGTTTGACAATAAATTTATGGGTATGACGAATAGTAGCGCCTTCGACTTTGCGCATCTTTTTTGTTATATCTTTTTTGGTAAAGTTAAAATTTATCTTGGGCAGCCAACGTGATTTTTTGCCATCGTCTTCTGCCATAAATTACCTACTGGAAAGAGGGCAACAATAGCCCGGCTAATATGGACAACACGAAAACCACAGCCAGAACGATTGTTATTTCAAATAAGTTTTTGTCGATGCCGCGACGAGTCGTATGCAATTCGCCTGAACTGCCGAATCCAGCACCCAGAGACGCCCCACGTTGTTGTAATAATATTGCCAGCACCATTAAAACGGCCGAACTAACTGTAACTATCTGTAAAATTGTATCCATATTCATAAGTTACTACTAATTATAACACAACCAAAACAGCACTGCACTCACTAATTCAAGATGGCCCGTAACTGAAAAGGACTTTGATTTCTATTTCACTTAACGCCCGGTTATAGACTCTTAAATCATCGAGAACACCATTAAACATCTCTGACGTGGGGGCGTAGGCTGCTGCATATAAGGGGTTGGTTGAATTGTACGCAGTGATAGGCCCGGAAAGTACACAAGATAATCCCTTTTTTACGCCATCGACATAAGCGCTAATTTTAAGATCCTTTGAACTAATTATAGCGACAACATGGTACCACGAGTTGACAGTAAAATTAGTAGGATATACGTCGTAACAACTATTGTACCAACCCTGGCCATTTGGACTAGCAAGAATACTCAAGTCCGCGCCACTAAGACGATACTTGTACTGGCCTTCTTTTGCTAAAATATTTTGCGAGCCTGTGACCGAAGCCGGTTTTATCCAGGCAGAAAGTGTCAATTCGGGAGAATCGTAGGCGGCCTTATCACCAAAGTGTATACTTTGGCTAGTCCCATTAAAACTGTAGGCTTTATTTGCCGTGCCAAGTTTATCAACAACTGACGCAGGTGGCGTAGTAGAAAACGTCCCATTGTTGCTATTACCGCTAGCGTCAGATGCATCACCATTTAGCTTCCACCAACCGACCAAACCGTCATTTAACTTGGCAGGTGTAGGGCTTGTATTTGAAACTGTATAACTGATACTGAAGTCCGAATTACGACCAGAGATAATATATGTGCTACTGTCAGTAACTAACCTGGCAACAGCTACGCCACTGCTGGGAGTAAATGTATTAGGGATTGTGTCGTTAGTTGGGTATGAACCATTGAAACTACGATAATTTTCCATTGCTGTGGCTGCCGATATTAGGTCGCTTTTTATCTGACTTTCAGTGACCGATTTCATCCAGCCGCCATAACCAACAATTGCAATTGTTGCCAATATACCAATGACCGTTATCACGACTATCAATTCAACAATAGTAAATGCATTTAATCGTTTTTTAATGCTTTTCATCAGTTTAATAATAGCACAAGCATTATTTATCGAGAAATTTATTGCGACGCAAAACCGTATGATAACTAACTGCAAAACGGTGTGATTCATCACGAATTCGTTGCAACAATTTGATGATATGCGTGTTTTTCGGCAGGTCTATCTCACGGAAAACGCCATTATCGCAAACTATAATCTGTTCGTCACGTTTTGCTAGACCTATGAATGGGATTTTACTCTGCCCCATCACGCCCCTAGCCGCTAATGCTGAACTAAGCTGGCCTTTGCCACCATCAATCAATACCAAATCTGGCGCGCCCCACGATTTCAGGTTTTTTTCACTCAGGCGCCTGGTCAACACTTCATTCATATTGGCAAAATCATCATTCTTATCAACTCGAATTTTGAATTTGCGATACTGCGCCCTATCACTAACGCCGTTCGTGAATACCACCATACTGGCGACCACATTTGTCCCACCCAGATGCGATATATCGTAGCCTTCAATCCGAACTGGTGTTTTTTCTAGCCCTAGCAAATCAACTAATTCCGATAAAGCCAGGTCTTTGCTAATATCCAGGAACTCTTTGTCGCCGAACATAATTCGACGTCTCAATTCACGCAGGTCATTCAATTTATTTCGAATAGAAGCAGCCAACTCAAAATCCTGAGCCTTGGCAGCTGATTTCATATCTTTTTCTAATCCTGCAATTATTGTTTTCTTGTCACCCCGAATATAACTAACTAATTTTCGTAAATTGGTTTTATATTCGCCACTTGTCATGCCAACTGGCGACAGGCCCAGGTGAGCATCTAGGTCAACCTTTTGATTCTTGTTCGTGTAGTATGGAAAAACTTGTCGCAGATAACGCAAGGCTTTTTTCACCGCGAACCCATTAAAATACGGTCCAAAATATTCCGCACCATCGTCTGCCGGGTTACGGGTGAAACTGATATACGGCCAATCGTTTTTTATATCGATTCGTACAAAAGTCGATGATTTGTCATCGCGCAGTAATATATTGTATTTGGGCATATAGCGTTTGACTAGTTCTGCTTCCAGGAACAATGCATCAATCTCACTATCAGTTTCAACCCAATCAGTATCAGCTATTTCCGCCACTAGAATCTGGGTCTTGCGGTCGACATCCGATTTCTTCTGAAAATACTGCCGAACGCGATTTTTTAGTACTGCCGCTTTGCCGATGTAAATAATCTCCCCGTCCGCATCTTTATGAAAATAAACACCAGGGCTGGTGGGTAGATTTTTTAGCTTGGCCGATAATTTAACATTCATCACATTTATTATACTTTTTTCTAACAGATACGTATATCTTTATGATAAACTATAATTTAGAAGTATTTATAATGACAAAAAAAGTTTCACAAAAAAGAGTAATTGGGTTCTTGTTCAAGCTATGGAGAATATCGCCTGTATTAACTTGGACGATGATCATCACCCAAATCATCACAACAGTTCTAACATCCACGATAGCACCTATATTCGTATCTAAGCTATTAGCTAGCATAGCCAACGGCACCGCAACTATGGACGATAGTTTGGGACTATTGATTATTTACGCTTCAATCTTGTTTATCGGTAGCGTGGTCATAGTACGAATTTCTCTTGCCCTAATTTATATAGTAGAGCGTCGAATGGAAAAAGTCGTTACATCACGCGTATTCAAACACCTGACCGAAAAAAGCCTAGGCTATCACGCCAACAATATGAGCGGTCGAATAGTTTCTGACAGTGGCAAGCTAAATGGGTCAATATCTAATTTTTGGGATGCCTTAACTTTTAACGCAATACCGATAATAACCACGCTAATAGCAATCTGTACGGCCCTTAGTTTTATAATGTGGCAGTATGCGTTAGTGTTGGCGATTCTAGCATTAACAATTATTTCGATTATTATAAAAATCCAAACCGTAGTTGCACCTAATCGCGACTTGGTAGCCAAAAGACACAGCAGAATGATCGGTCACCTGTCAGATGCCATCGGTAATATATCTTCCGTCAAAGCCTTCGCCAGAGAAAAAAATGAACTCAGTAGATTTAAAAAGCTATTTAATTCTTACGCTCGAGCGTCAATGAAACAAATGAAGGCTGTGATCATATCGACTGGGGTGATGAGCATCATGATGACATTAATGAATATCGCAGCCTTTACGACCGCCATATTCGCCACGGAATATCACATTGCTAACATCGGAGCTATCTACCTAGTGGTCAGCTATACATTAAATGTCGTTGGCCAAATATGGCAAGTATCTAATATGACCAGAACATACATCCGCATAGTCGGAGATGCCAGCCCAATGATTGCCACACTAGATGAGCCAATCGAGATCGTAGATATCGATAACCCCAAAGAATTAGTTATTAATGAAGCCAAAATCGAATTTGATAAAATGTCATTTACACATGATGGTAACAAAAAAGCCCTATTTGATGGTTTTTCGCTAACCATCAATCCGGGCGAACAAGTAGGGCTAATCGGACGATCAGGATCAGGCAAAACCAGCCTCACTAGATTGTTGCTGAGGTTTAGCGATATCAAAGACGGACAAATAAAAATCGACGGCCAAGACATCACCCAGGTCAAACAATCCGAGTTACGCGAGGCAATCGCCTACGTAGCCCAAGAACCATCACTATTCCACCGTTCAATCCGCGAAAATATAGCCTATGGTAAACCAAGTGCCACCGAACAAGAAATCTTTGACGCCGCCGAACAGGCCAATGCGACAGAGTTCATCGAATCCTTACCCAAAGGTTTCGATACAACAATTGGTGAACGCGGTGTCAAACTATCAGGTGGCCAACGTCAACGAATCGCCATAGCCCGAGCTATATTGAAAAACGCTCCAATACTAGTCCTAGACGAAGCCACATCAGCCCTAGACAGCGAAAGCGAGCAACTAATCCAAGACGCCTTGGCGAAACTAATGGTCGGCCGCACCAGTATAGTTATTGCTCACCGCCTATCTACAATCTCCCGATTAAATAGGATCGTGGTAATGGACCATGGTAAAATAACCGAACAAGGCACACATGGTGAACTAATGGCCAATGATGGGATATATGCCAAGTTATGGTCACGCCAATCTGGTGGGTTTATAAAAGATTAAACCAAAAGCCCCGCATGATGCGGGGCTTTTTTGATATACACTATATATCTAGTTTTGGTTTTCAGTTTCAGCTGGTTTATCACCTGCCTCGGCTGTTGGCTCTTCACCTTCAACCGCTACTTCAGTGTCTGCCTCGGCATCACCACCAGCAGCTTCGTTAGCAGCTTGCAATGCGCCTGGTTCATAAACATTGGCGATGACTAGGCCCATATCTTGTTCGATATCAGCGAATTCTACACCCTCTGGCAGTTTAATGTCAGCGACTGTTAATTTATCTTCATCCGTTGCTAATTCTGCGATTGACATCTCAATTGACTCTGGCAAATCAGCAGGTTTTGCTTTAATTTCAATATGCTCTAACGCTTGCAAAATAACCAATCCGGCTCGTTCGGCTGCGCTTTCGCCCTGACCGATCAATACGATTGGAACTTCAGTCGTGATGATATCATTACGATTAATAGTATGGAACGCAATATGACGTAAGACATGTTTTACAGGGTCCATATCAATACTTTTAATAATTGCTAGTTTCTTGGAACCATCAATAATCAGGTCAATTGGTGAATGTTTCCCCACATGATGGACAGCCTTGGCTGTTTCAACCAGTTGCGATTGTGTCATCATTGGTTCTGTCTGGCCACCATAAACTACGCTTGGCACCATTCCGGTCGCGCGTAATTTGGCAACTTGTTTGCCTTCTGCTGTTCGTTTGTCTAATTTTAATGAAATATTGCTCATGCTCTCCCTTATCCTCAGTCGTTATTTAGTAACTGTTGATATCCATTATAACATTTTTAAGCCCCATTATGCTAAAATAGTTGTATATGATACCTGGATTTGACCTTGCACAATTCGCAGAGGCCGCTGGACCAATAGCCGCTTTATTGGTAGTAATGGCGATTATATTTGCCGAAAACGGTTTATTGATCGGTTTTTTCCTGCCTGGCGACAGCGTATTATTCACATTCGGATTTCTAGTCCAAGGCACCAACACATTCAAAGTCGACTTAAATATCCATGTCGTTGTTCTATTATTATTTATCGCAGCAACCGTTGGTACTGTTGTAGGTTATATGCTGGGTCGCAAAATCGGCCCGCACCTATTCAAAAGGCCAAACTCATTATTATTCAAACAGGAAAACGTCCAAAAAGCTCAAGATTTCTACGACAAATACGGTGGCAAGACTATCATCATCGCCCGATTTGTCCCGATTGTCCGTACATTTGTACCACTACTGGCAGGTGTTGCCAAAATGAAATTTCGTACATTTATGACATTTAACATTATCGGTGGTGTCCTATGGGCCGCCGGTGTAACTTATCTAGGTTATTTCCTAGGTGGCTGGCTACGTCAGATGGGTGTTGATGTCGACACAGTACTGCTACCGATAATCGCAGTTATATTATTTGTTTCTATAGCGCCGGCAGTCTACCACTTGCTAAAAGATCCTAAACAACGATCTGCCATTTGGAACGCTACGAAATTAGAATTTGCAAAGATAAAAAACCGAAGGAAAAAATAAAATGGCGACAGAAACCATCAACTTACCAGTAATAAAAAAACCCTGGAAGACCAGAACTAGCATCATCGTGGCTATATTGAGCGTCATCATTGGCGGGACAATCCTAGCAATATCTTATATCGGAGCCAGCAAAGACCTAGGCATAGGATCTTTTAATGAATCAATCTTGCAGTTCATGCTAAGCCTACGCCAACCTGGTATGAACGGCATAATGACAACCGTTACTGTAGCCGCCAGCGCCGCCGCAATAACCATAATGGTTATATTAGTAACTATAATATGGATATCTTATAAACGAGAGCTTTGGCGACCTATAGTTCTATCTGTATCTGTTATTACAGCCAGCATCCTATCAACTATATTAAAAACTACTACTATGATCAGTCGCCCAGCAGAAATCAGCATGGTGCCACCTATCGAAACAGACTGGGGTTTCCCATCAGGCCACACATTAGCAATAATCGTTTTCTTGTTAGTATTCGGCTATCTGGTATGTTCGCGTCGATCCAGCGTGCTAAGTATCGTTAATTGGCTATCAGCAACCGTCATAGGCACAGCTATCATTGCCATCAGCAGATTATATCTAGGCTATCACTGGTTAACTGATATTGTTGCTTCTGTTGGATTAGGGCTATTAGTATTTGGCGTATTCATCTTTATAGATAAAATAGTCACTAATAAATTCACTAGATTACAATAAAGCTCTTAGATACTGACCTGTGAATGATTTATCAACTTTTGAGACTTGCTCAGGCGTACCGCTGGCGACGATATAACCACCGCCGAAACCACCTTCTGGGCCCATATCAATAATGTAATCAGCAGTTTTTATCACGTCTAGGTTATGTTCAATAATTACCATGCTATTACCACCAGAAACTAGTTTTTGCAATATTGTTAACAACCGCTTAACGTCCGCACTGTGCAACCCCGTAGTTGGTTCATCTAATATATACAAAGTTTTACCAGTTGCTCGTCTAGATAATTCACTGGCCAATTTGATGCGCTGTGCCTCACCACCACTGAACGTCGTGGCTGGTTGGCCTAATTTGATATATCCCAAACCTACTTCGACTAATGTATCTAGTTTACGTGCAATCGCTGGAACGTTTTCAAAGAATTTTGCGGCCTGTTCGACTGTCATATCTAATACGTCACTGACGGTTGCGCCTTTATATTTAATCTCTAGCGCTTCGCGATTATATCGTTTGCCTTTACAGACATCACAAGTTACATATACGTCTGGCAAGAAATGCATTTCTATTTTAATCACGCCATCACCCTGACAATTCTCGCAACGACCGCCCTTAACATTAAAACTAAATCGTCCGGTTTTATAACCACGAATATTAGCTTCAGGTGTAGATGCGAACAAGTCGCGGATCGCCGTGAATACGCCAGTATAAGTTGCTGGGTTTGAGCGCGGAGTTCGACCTATCGCCGATTGATCAATCACGATAACCTTGTCCAACAAATTAATGCCTTCTAGATTCTCGTGTGACCCAGGCACAACATGTGAGCGATGTAGGCGCGCCGATAATTCTTTGGCCAAAATATCATTTACTAACGTCGATTTACCGCTGCCGCTAACACCACTGACTACTGTCATAACACCTAGTGGGAATTCGACATCGATATGTTTTAGATTATTTTCGCTGGCTCCGCGGATAACTAATTTGCGGTCCTTGATTACTGGGCGACGTTTTTTAGGAGCTTCGATTTTCTCGACACCACTGAGATACCTGCCAGTTATACTGTCAGGATTTTTAGCGACTTCATCTGGTGTGCCTTGGGCCACAACATGACCACCGGCAATACCTGCCCCTGGCCCAATATCCAATAGGTGGTCAGCATTACGAATAGTATCATCATCATGTTCAACCACGATCACAGTATTACCCAGGTCTCGCAGATGTTTTAATGTGCCAATCAGGCGATGATTATCGCGTTGATGCAAACCAATCGATGGTTCATCCAACACATATAACACGCCCTGTAATCCTGAACCAATTTGTGTCGCCAACCTAATACGTTGAGCTTCTCCGCCAGATAATGTATTAGCCGCACGACCTAGCTCTAGATAGTTTAAACCAACGTTATTCATGAAGCCCAGTCGTGCCAAAACTTCTTTGATAATCTGTCTGGCGATGAACATTTCCTGGTCACTTAGTTTCAATTTATTTTCAAAGAAATCTAATGCTGTTGTCACGTCCATATTACATATATCCATAATGTTTTTATCATGGATTGTCACTGCCAATACGACAGGTTTTAGACGCGCACCCTTACAGACGTGACACTCGCTCTCACGCATAAATCGCTCGATATCTTTGCGCATGAATTCGCTATCGGTTTCTTTGTGACGACGCTCTAGGTTCGGGATAACGCCTTCGTAAGTAGAATCATAGTCACGACCACTACCTAATTGAACTGTATATTTCTGATCACCAGTACCATATAAAACTTTATTCAAATCTGCCTGAGACAATTTACCGACTGGAGTGTGAACATCAAATCCATGAGCCCTGGCAACTTCTGCCAAACGTTTCATATACCAAGCATCACTATTGACGCGGTTGTATGGTCGAATTGCGCCTTCGGATATTGTCAAATTTGGATTAAAAACTAGGCTTGGGTCAACTTCTAGACGGTTACCTAATCCTGTACATGTTGGGCAGGCGCCTTGTGGCGCGTTAAAGCTGAATAATCGTGGCTCTAATTCGGGGATATCTTCGTTGGGGTGGTCCAAACATGCGTATCGCTGGCTGTAAGCCGTAGTTGTGTTGTCGTCGGTATTTACCACTTCAACAATACCACCAGCTAATTCTAGCGCCTGTTCAACGGATTGAGTAACACGACCCAAAGAATCTAGCGACAATGCGATACGATCAACTACTATCTCTATATTGTGTTTGTATTTTTTGTCTAATTCTGGGAATTCGTCTAATGCGTAAACAACGCCATCGACACGAGCGCGGGCAAATCCAGTCCGGCTATATTGTTCTGGAATATGAGCAAACTCACCTTTTTTATCTTTGACTATTGGCGCTAATATCATCAACTTTGCGCTCATTGGCAATTTCATAATTTCATCAATAATAGTTTCCGACGTACGACGTGTGACTGCTTTGCCACAAACTGGGCAATGAGGCACGCCGATACGGGCATACAGCAGGCGCAGATAATCATATATCTCGGTCACTGTTGCGACTGTACTGCGCGGGTTACGACTGGTTGATTTTTGGTCAATACTAATCGCTGGGCTCAAGCCCTCGATATAGTCAACATCTGGTTTTTCCATTAAACCTAAAAATTGGCGAGCATAACTGGACAGACTTTCGACGTAACGACGCTGACCTTCGGCATAAATAGTATCAAATGCTAGACTAGATTTGCCCGAACCGGACAAACCTGTGATCACAACTAATTTATCGCGTGGTATCTCAACGCTGATGTTTTTTAGATTGTGCTCACGCGCACCTACAACCTTAATAACCTCTGGCATAACCCGACAATTATACGCTAGATTGTGATAAATTTCCAGTCTATTCGTAACGCATAGCGTCAAGTGGGCTAATCTTGGCAGCACGTCGTGCTGGGTATACACCAGTCAACAGGCTGACCAATACTGAAGAACCCAAAATCAAGAATATCAGATATGCTGGTATGTAGAATAACTCCACAGCTTGATTACCAGTGCTACTGGCTAGTCCAAATATTGCAGAGTTTAGCACTACGCCCAACCCTACACCAGAGGCTACGCCCACTACGCTACCCAAAGCGCCTATCAAGACCGATTCCAGTGTAAACAACCAATAAACATCGTGTCGCATCGTCCCCAATGCTTTCATAAAACCAACTTCACGAGTTTTTTCAATCAAGCTAATCGTCAATGTGTTGAACATGCCCAGGGCGGCGACCAATATAGCAATACCACCGAATGATATCAATATGACTTGGAATATACTGAAAAACTGATTAATTTGGTCAATTGTCTCTTTGATCGAACTGGCCTTTAGCCCCATATTCTCAATCTGTAACTTGGCCTGGTTAACATCATTCTTGTTTAACATCTTCACTTTGGCATTAGAATAATTAACAACCCCATTATCTGTGAATATATGTAGCGGGACATAAACAAATGGTGCACTTTTGTCATTAACTACGCCCACTATCTTGAAGGTCTTGGAAAATTGTTTAACTTTCTCATCTTTGGACAATAGCTCTGTACGGATTACGACATCTAGTGTAATCTCTTTGCCAATTGCATCACCAGTGGCTAACTGATTCTGTGCAGCCACATTGATTATAGCTTCATCAGTTGACTCATTGCTATACTGTCGCCCGGCCGTTAATTTAACATCCTCTAATTTCAAATATTCAGTGTTTTTGCCGTACACTACACCATCAATACTAGATTTGTTATAGCTAATTTTTGTAGCTGAACTAACTTGTGGGTATGCTTCTTCAACATTGCCAAGTTTGGTAAATTTATTAATAGTCTCATCGTTAATTGATAAGACTTTGGATTTTGCTATACTGACATCTAAAACCTGCAATGCTTCTAGGTTAGTAATCTGATCCGTAGATATACGTTGTAGACCCAATCCAAAAGAAATTAAAAACACAATAAAACCAACGGATATAGCTACGCCACCAGCAGTTAATATAGTACGCATTTTATGTGAGAACAAGTTACGATATGCCAAATATAATAGATAAGGGAATCTCACAGTAGATTACCTCTAGCCATAGCCAATAAATCAGATGGATATTGATCTTCGTCTACCGATACTGTCTTGCGGGTAACAACCTTTTCAATTAAGCCATCTTTCATATAGACCAATTTCGTAGCATAATGCTCATAATCTGGGTTATGTGAAACCATTAGAATCGTACGCTGTGCCTGTTCATTGATATCTTTGAATATCTTCATTACATCTTCAGCGGATACCGTATCTAGATTACCTGTAGGCTCATCGGCAACTACAATCCAAGGGTTATTCACAATAGCGCGACATATAGAGACTTTTTGCTGCTGACCACCGGATAACTCTGTAGGCGTATATTTAGCATATTCAGCTAGCCCAAACAACTCCAACGCGTGCTCAGCCCGTTTGACGGCATCATGGCGTTTGTAGCCAGCAATCATTAATGGATAAGCGACGTTTTCAACCACAGTTAGCGATTTGATCCAGTTAGCTTGTTGATGCACCATACCATAACGATCTTGACGAACTTTTGCTCTGGCATCTTCGGACAAACTATACATATCGCGGCCCCTGAGGGATATTGAACCGCTAGTTGGTTTTTCTAGACCGATTAGTGTGTTTAGTAATGTAGATTTACCACAACCTGAATGGCCGAACAACAACACAAACTCACCTGGCAATATCTCTAGATCGATACCCTTCAAAACTTCAACATCATTTTTACCAACTGCAAATGACTTTGTTACCCCTATTATGTCAATGATTGGCATACCGCCATTATTTGAATTTAGCATGCTATCTATCATATCATTTTCCCATTCCAAACAGCCAACCTAGTGATGATTGGATTGAACTAATTATCATGTCTAGAACTGACGAACGTGCTTGTTCAGTCAATATTGACTGGTCATCAGAATGGCCACTGTTACCAGATGCATCCCTGGATACTGCACGCAGATGATACGAACTGGATGGGCGCAGATCAGTCAACACAAACACATGTGATGTCGTCAATGTGCTATCTTCTTGAGACTTGATGCCATAGGTATCGCCAGTTACACCATAGTCATATTCAACCTGAGAAGTCGATGGCTCATCTGTTTCCCATGATATTACCACTTGAGATTTGGCGGAAACGCCAAAATCAGTATTGGAGACTTCTATCGCAACATTAGCCAGCACCGGCGGCCGCGTATCAAAGTCAGTCTTGACCCTATTGGTATCGGATACTACTTGGTTGCCATATTGGTCTACGCCTATGGCTTTGATCAGATAATATGTATTGTCGAATAAACCAGACAATGTTATCTCGTGCTTAGTTTCCAGTTTGGTTTTGACGGCTTCTTGGACTTTGCCACCTTCGGGTTGGAATTCTACGACAGATG
>JBAXFD010000001.1:0-46790 GCA_037140095.1 Candidatus Saccharimonadota bacterium | reverse complement strand
GAACCCGGGTTGCCAGGATGAAAACCTGGTGTCCTAACCGTTAGACGATGAGACCGTACCTGTATTGCAGTATGCTGTGGTTCAATTCCGCACAGGGAATCGGTCACGATAAAATTCGTTCCGAATTTTTCTCGACCCCGCCTCAGTTGGTGACAATAAATTGTCATCCAGCTTCCGGCCTTGCGAACTGTAGACTTACAGTTCTCACCCGGGTTGCCAGGATGAAAACCTGGTGTCCTAACCGTTAGACGATGAGACCATGCCAATGCAATTGCCAGATGATTGTACCAAAAAAACTCTCTTTTGACTAGAGTTTTTCATCTTTAGCCAAAAATGTTGCATTATATCCATCAGCATGTTATAATCTACTTATATATTGCTAGATGCAACCGCCTCGAATCAATAGACGATCATTAAAAGTCAGATCATTACAGCGTGTGTCTAAAAAACCTTGGCGATTAGCCATATTTTTAGCCAACGGACTGTCACATATATGCTTTCTAACAGATGCGTAAAAACAAAGGAGGACTACTCAAATGTACCAATTAGCTAGTACAACAGACCAGCCCCATGAAATGGGACTAAAAGCCGGGCTACAAGCCATCGGCCACCACTTTGACGACAGTAAACTGCTAGGTCTCATCAAAACGACGAGAACCAAGCCCGTAAAGGAAAACCTATTCCATGGGCTATCCAAGAATAAGTTAGCCGTGACAGGAATCGCGATAGCCTTATTGGTAGTCACATCCTTGCCGGTTTTCATATTCGCCCAGGGCTAAAAAACGGCACCTATAAACGGGGTCAAACTACAACTGGGGCCAATTGGCCCCTGGGTACTACCCAACTGTACAGACGCACGCTTTTGTAATGAATTGATTTTTAATACATACAACTTGACTTTATAGACTGGTTATGCTATAATGTGAATTATCAATCGTGTTGGGTTTAACCACCAGATACGAACGAAGACGTTTAATAAATCAGATGATTTGCCTCCCCCTATCAGAGGCAGCGCGCTAATTAATCTAGATTTTAGATTATTTAACGGCTGCCCCGGATTTTTTGGACAGCTTGTATGTTAAAAGATATGAAAAACCAAGAATAAAGAGGAGGAATTAAAATGTTTGTTTCAAAGAACAGTATCGTAAATGCTATTAAAAAATCCCTGGGGCCCACGATCAAAGATCGAAAAGACCTAGGACAGATTGTAAAAAAAGGTTATACCTACGTCCGACATAATATGTCAAAAGGTATGAACCTAAAAAAAGCCGCCGAAACAGCGGCTATCTCATTGAAAGATGAATTTGACTTGCCTAGCGATGAGGACGAAGACATCCTGGTGCAGAATACCTGCAGTCGCAATCTAACCTATGTAACAGCCATATTTATGGCAGTTACCCTAGGAGCGGTAGCAGCAACAATCTTGGGTTTACCCAAAATCATCTGATCTAAACGGATAGAGCCCCTCTGGGGCTCTATTTATTTTGCTTGTGCTTATCATGATAATATGCTGTATTATATTGACTTTTTAACGTGTTTGTGGTATATTGAATCTATCAGTTGTCCAAGGTGTGAGGACCTAGGATAGCGGAGGATCGTTAACAAGTCAGATCATTACAGTGCACATCTGAAAAGATATGTAATTGTATAGGTTAAATTAGTGGACTTTCTCTACATTTATCTATTTTGATCACCTCTTTCAGAGACAGCACCCTGGACTGGACATTCCAACCCGGTGTGCTGCCTCTGAGATTTTATATTTGGAGGCCGTGCGATTATGGTGGTAAACGCACAAGCAAAAAATATATATTATTAGGAGGAATTATGATGAATAGATTTTTGCAAGATTTTGAAAAGTTTTGGAAAGTGTTAATTAAGCCATTCAAAAATATTAATTTTGATTGGTTACGTGATTGGTTACGGAATGTATCAGTGACATCAAGGCAGATAGTTAATGACAACAAGTCGTTAAAAGTATTGATCCCACTGTTTGTTTTGGCATTGATAATAGTGATAATAATGTATTTGCCGAAACCAGCACCGACAGCGACTCCGGAACCAACAACTGCGCCCACAGCAACAGCTGAACCGACGCTAGCGTCGACAGCAACTCCAGCACCAACAACTACGCCTACTGCGACCCCAGCCCCAACTCTAGCCCCTACAACAAAACCAGAAATCCAGAAAAAGATTGATAACGCGTTAAAGAAAAAAGGCTGGAAAGACAAGGACCTAAAAAAAGGCAAAGATATCGACATATCGAAAGATAAGTCAAAGGCTGGCCATGGAAGTTACACGTACAGTGGGACTAGAACACCGTCAGAATCTATCAACTTTTTGTTTGGTAGATCACCAAATGGCACAGCGGCACTAAACGCATCGCTGATCCTAGCAAGAAGCACGAAGTCAGAAATGGCGGACGCTTCCAATTGGAGCAGCGGGCAATCAACGATAGTATTCTACTATGCTGGGAACACCTCGATACACAATGGGATAGTAACATATTCCGGAGTGCGAAAAGGCTACCCAGGAGAGATGCTAACGTTCTTTGCATCACCTAGTAGCGGTGCAGTTCTGTGCTTTAGAGGTCCATGCGGCAATTTACAGTTAGTTTTACCTAGCCCAAAAGATCCTTCCAAGGATCCGGCTGCCTTAGTCAAAAAGATAATGGACAGCATCGGCGGTAAAAATGACACCAAAGGACCAGGAAAAGCTATCCCGAAAGACAAAATGGCGGATACAACGTCGGTACCTCGAGTCGACCCAACTCCAAAGGTTGTGGTTATAACTCCAGTACCGAAAGGCACACAGGTACCAAAAACAACACCAGCCCCAATCCCATCACCAGAACCTGGTGAAGGCACGGGCAACGTGAATACCGGGACAGTCTAACCACAAAGGACTGCCTCAATCCAATATGTTTATGTTGGGTGGCGGTTTATCCCGCCGCCCTTCCTAGGCAACCTATACAATGAAAAACATCCTTTCCAAGTTGATTAATATCCTCGTAACCATTCTAAAAAATGGAGGATGTGCACATTGTAATGATCTGATTTGTAACATTTAACAACACGGCACCAAGACCTGTCCACCAAAATTTCTATGAAATGTCGGTGGATCCTAAACTAGAAACTATTAACTTGTCCTCCTAAACTTTTGCAAAAAAGTTTCGGCGGATTAACTTTGGCCGAATCTGCGAGATTAGCCAAGAATGGAGAATTATATAATGAAAAAATTAATCGCCCTTGTGGTGATGATTGCATTAGCAATTATCATCCCGGCAACATTGTTAGCCTGGGGACCTAGTCGTGATACATTCACGATGGAAATACCAGCCAACCATATAACATTTAACTCAATAACAGACAACCCAAACATCGGTGGTGACGAACGAAATTTCGTTGGTATCCGAGAAACTGGTACAAATGGCCTATGGACGGACAATATGACTGTCGCTGAAGGTAAAAGCTACGACGTTCGTATGTATGTTCATAACGACGCAGAATCCAAATTAAAATTGGTAGCTGAAAACGTAACGGCTAGGTTCAACCTGCCAACCAACACAGCAAAATCTATCCAAGTAAACGGTTTTTTGAATTCAACTAACGCAACACCTAACGAAGTTTATGACCATGCTACTTTCAACGGCAGCACGGAATTCAACTTGTCATATGTTGATAACAGTTTGAAATACCGAAATAACCACTTTACAGATGGTACACCATTACCTGAAAGCATTTTCACCAGTACTGGTGCACGAATCGGTTTTGACAATTTACAAGGCGGCAAAATCCCAGGTTGTATTTATTACGCTGGATATGTTTCCTTTACTGTTAAGCCTCAGTTTACCAAAACTTCAAACTTTACTGTCAGCAAAACTGTCAGTAAACACGGCTTGAATCAATGGGTAGAAAACTACACAGCCCAACCAGGTGAATTAGTTGATTACATGATTGAATACAAAAACATAGGCCAAGTACAGCAAGATAACGTCACTGTTCGTGACACATTACCTGCTGGCCAAACTTACGAAATGCATTCGACCAGTTACCGCAACGGCAACCACCCAACGGGTACCCCTGCCAGCGATAACATTGCAAATGGTATTGGTATAAACATCGGTTCATATGCTCCTGGCGCAAATGCTAAAGTTATATTTAGCGCGCGAGTTGCCAAAAACAACGATCTAAAAAATTGTGGTGTTAATACCCTAACCAACAAAGCTGCAGTCACAACCGGTAACGTCACTCGTGAAGATACCGCCGTTGTTACTGTCCCAAAAGTATGTACACCAGTTGTTCCTCCAGTCGTTCCCCCGGTAACCCCAGGTAAACTTCCATACACTGGTCCTGGCGAGAACATCGCCGCATTATTGGGTCTTGGTGCATTGATTACTGGTATCGTTTACTTCGTTACCAGCCGTCGTGTGTCGTTGAAAAAATAACACGAGTCTGACCGCTCCTTCTGAAGTGATTCAGACAAAACAACCCCGCCCTAAACAGCGGGGTTGTTTTATACCCTAATGATTATTTTTGAGATTTATTCTAAAATCCAAAATCCAAAATCTATAATCTACTTGTACCCCAGATGTTATAATGTAACTATGAGCAAGAATAAGAAAAAACGAAACAAGGTTTACACTGGCGTTGATGCGGCGATAACCAAACCGATTATTACCCGTATTGCAGCCGTCCAGCGATCAGCCATCGGGCAATTTTGGTTCGAACGCAAAAAAATTATAAAACCAGTTCTAATTACATCCGGCATCGTGATATTCGTGATTATTCTAATCTTTCAAATCGTTGGTCTGGTTAGCGGCGGATAACCTTTACCTGCTATAGCGCATTAAATCCAAAAATGGTATAGACTTAATCTATGAATGACAGAACAGACTATAACAACTTACTAAAATTCGAGCCCCTAAATGAAGGCAATATTCAATATAGAGCCACGATTGTTAATGATGGCAAAAACTGTGAGCTAATTGGATTAGACAATAAAATATCCCCATCTGATAATATAGAGTGGTTTAAAAAATATGAAACTGAAAAAACCAAATATTTTTTCATAGTCTATAACAATGGTGAACCATGCGGCATGGTTGGCTTGATGAACATAGACCCAACATTTAAAACCGGCGAAGTATTCATAGTTTTGAATGATGCCGCCAAGGGTAAGGGTATCGGAAAAAAATCTATGGATTTTATTATGGATTATGCCAAAACAAACCATAGCGTCAGAAAAATCTACCTTAGCGTATTGAACGAAAACACGATAGCTATTAATTTATACAAAAAAATTGGATTTTCAGAAATTAAAAACAGCTCGCTAGTAGGCGAGCTGGAAATGGAAAAAAGTATTTAATCTGACGGTACCGGGCTACATTTCAATGACCCAATACTTTTTTTAAACTGACAGATGAGCGTTAAACGTGAATTCATTCGCACGCGTTTCAAACAGTTCAGGATATTCTGCCACTATCCACATCATTTCAATGATAGAATCGTGACGATCTTGGCACGCCACATACGGCGCACGAATATCACCTGTCACACCATAAGTTTCTCCCCTGCAATCTCCTCCACAAAAACTACGAACTTGGCACTTTGAACACTTATCATTCAAAGTATCAACTTTTAGCAATCGCAGTTCTTGCAAAATTGGATGATCGACTGGCAGAATATCAGACAAAGACTTGTCCCTGACATTACCCAATAAAAATCTATCATTTTGGGTATTAGCGCAGGGGAAAACCCGACCTATCGAATCGATATAGACACAGGGTCTCTCACCTAAACCGCACGAACTGCAAGTTACACCAGAGAGTAAAGCTGCGCCCATTGATGAAAACAATGAGGTCTTTTCAAACAAGAACAATTCTTCTGGATTAGCAACCAAGTGATCCGCGATCCTCTTGAAGATTTGTGTTTCCAATACTCTTTTCAATGGAGAATCGCAAGCTCTGCCAAGTTGGACCAAATTCATAGGATTAAAACCATTACAGCCAAGCTCGTAAGCTAGAGTAATGGTTTCTTCCAAATGGTCAAAATTGGCTTCATGGACCAGATGATTGATACCGACACGAACACCACAATCTACAATCATATTGATTTGATCAATAACACGGTCAAAGTTGCCCTCTCCGCGGATCATATCATGAGTACCAGCGTTTGGTCCGTCTAATGATATCGAGATACTAACATCCGAATCAGCTAAAAATCTAGCTTGATCTTCAGTTATCAGTAATCCATTCGTGCTGATTGTTACTCCTAGACCTTCCGACTGATAAGCCTTGATTATATCGACAATATCGGATTTCAAAAACGGTTCACCACCAGTTAATGCAACCCCATACTTTGTATCGATATTCGTAGCCAATTGCTCTTTCAGTTTGTTGGCGATAACTCTGTGTTCGGACAAGCTTAATTCTTGACCAACATCAGTATTCGCATCAACATAACAATGAGGACATTCCAAATTACAAACATCCGTCAAAGCGATCATAGCAATTGTCGTTTTCGAAGTTAAAGACTTGGTTGTTTCGAAAATTTCATCTGTGCTAGCCTGAAACAACGACAACAATTCTTGACACATCTCCTCAACATCTTCTTTGGTATAGTCCGCCGATAACGACGAAACGACCTGTGAGACTGAGAATCCTTCATCAAAAAGAAGCTTGGCTATATCCAAGCCAGTATCATTAACAATAGCCCATTGCAAAACGTCCGGTCTAACTACTAGGTGATTATCACCTCTGGAATTAATAAGCATTTAAAAAACCTCCTAATTTTTATGGTCCGACGACAAGCCCCAGGGGCCTGCCGTCAAGTGACCAAACAACGATGGCTGACAAATACAATTACTGGGCCTTATACTTAAAAGCGCCAGTAGACTCACGTGTTGCGATGATGCGGTTACGATTACCTGCAAACACAACACATGACCTCTTACCAAGTCTAGTCTTCAAATTGCTCACCTTCTTTCACTAGTTATTCGGGAATGGTATGACATATAAAAATACTATGAGAATACTTCATCCCATTTATCAATAAATTTATCACAGAACACCTTAAAATACAATATCTTTATAACATATTTTATTTAATAGCAATACTAAAACTAATTTTTCAAATCGTCGGCCTGGTCAGCGGCAGCTAATTCTTTTATTGGTAGACTAAAACCGAACGTACTTCCCTTACCCTCTACTGATTCAAATATAATTTTGCCGTCGTGGTCATCAACAATTTTCTTTGCCAAAAACAGCCCAACACCGGTACCATCTGGGCGCGTTTTCTTGGCATTGCTGGCTCGATAAAATTTCGTAAACAATTCGTCGCGTTCGCTAGCCGGAACACCAATGCCGGTATCTTTTACTGTAAACACCACGTCTTTGCCCTGGACCTGCATACTGACATTAATTGACGTGCCTGGATGTGAATAATAGATAGCGTTGTCTATGAAATTCATTATGACCTGGCGAATCTTGCCCTCATCTATATCCAACATTGGGAAATCTGGTTGTTTCTCATATACCAATTCCATCTGACGGGCGCTGGCGTTTTGTTTCAAACTGTTAGTTTCTTGTTCGACCACCAATGATAAATCTAATGGGGTTTTATCGATTACGAACCTACCAGTTTGAATACGCGAAACAGATAGAAAATCGTTGATTAACCCGACCATGCGTTCGCTGTTACCGAATGCCTCACCCAATAGCTTCTTTTGGTCACTAGTGACCTTGCCGGCGTCGCCATCCATAATCATTGATATATAGCCTTTGACGCTGGTCAGCGGCGTTCGTAGCTGGTGTGAGGCCATGCTGAGGAACTCGTCCTTTGCTTTATCCAGATGACGCAATTGAGCGTTACTGGCACGCAGTTCCCTGGTTGCATTGGCAATTCGCTGTTGCAACGTGATATTAAATTCGCGAATTTCTTGCACTGCTAGGGCGTTTTGAATGGCAATGATTAATTCGTTAGAAATCGTGTTCAACACTTTAATATCGCGGTTAGTATAGCTAGAAGTCAAATGATCACCCAGACACAGATATCCCAGCGCCTTGCCATCTTGTACTAGCAGTAGAACCAATTCGATTCGATGCGATATCATCAATCGTTTTATTGGATCTGCATCTTCTAATAACGAAGCAATAATAACGCCGTTTTTAGTTGGCGGAACCGTGCCTAATTGATCAGCATCAGATTTTGGCAGGACCTTATGTTTTGGCGACCCGGCCGTAACATAATGTCCATCGCCCATATTGATAAAGAAGAAAGCCTGTTCGCCTTTCAGTGTCTGCCCTATCGTAGTCGCCGTATGCTCCAGTAATCCTCTCAAATCCGTAGTAAACCCTAAAATCTTATTCAACTTCGCAAAGAAGTCGTCAGTGTTGTAATTGTCTTTGTAAAATATCTTATTGGTGATTTTGTCAAAGAAACGTTTAACCGGTTGGAATATAAACGCTAACAACAGCGCCAGGATAATATTTACGGGATTCACACTGACAGCTTGCGAAGACTGCCCGCTGAACATAATCATTGAAGTCAAATACGCCAGCCCAAAATAAACCGCCGCCAAAGTTATTAGCGACAAGGCATAGGCAGAGGTGCGGATAATTGCGGATTTTATGTCGAATAAACCATGCCTTATTATTGCAAAACCAATCATAACGGCCATTATTAATATAGATATCGGCGTTGTCATTTGTGCTATCGCAGATGATGAAAGCAAAAAGGCCGACAATATTGAAATAATCACAATTTGTAATATTGCAATAATTATCAATCTATTACGAGACTTCTCTTTCTCTATTTTGTTAGATAAACTATTTTTTATCAATTGTATTATAGGCACCAAAAAAACCAAACCAATTACTAGTGAATATATTAAATATAATTCTGTAAATTTATTAGTAACCACTCCAGCTGGCTCACCCCAGGCTTCCTGAATCATTAAGCCAGATATATTTAAAAAAATCTCTGCAATAGTAAATATTAAGGAAAAAACATATATTTTTTTGGGGATACTCTTGCCTAAATATTCTCTAATGAAGAAAAGAAATAGCAAAGCTGACACAAAAGGGATTAACGAGTCGATTTGAATTAATCTTAAGCCTATCTCTCCGTTCAATGAAAAAAACTGTGCAGAACATTGAAGTAACAACCAGACACACAAAGAGCCTATAAACAATGCAAAAAACAACTTCTGCCTACTAAAGCCGCTCATCAGTATAATTGCAGCGATGGCAAATATACCAACAATCGAAAACAAATTAATTAAGAATAATGCTATGTCCACGTTGATATTGTAACTGATAAATGCTACCGTGTATACATAAGCAATTCGGTAAAATAACAGAATATCACAAATATAAAATGGCCAAAACAATACCAAAATTTCCAAAATTCAGACCTTTTACCATCAAAGACAGTGATTGGTATTATGAATATTATATAAGTCAAGGTATAAACCCTTACGCTGACTTACATCCAGAGAATATGATAGCTTGGCTTAATATGAAAAATGACTTAATGATCAGTGATTTAAATGATACTTTGATAATCAAATATACTAATGTATTAAATGACAATAAGTTTAACATAATCCCGATTGCTAATTCCATTAGCGACAAAGTTATTGAAGATATAATGAAATATTTAAAACAACATAACCTACCACTTGAGATCCGTGAAATACCTTCAAAAATATGCGACAAACTAGATAAAAATAAATGGATTATAGAAGATGATCGTGATAGCTATGAATATATATTAGATACACGTCAGCAGTGTTTGATGAATGGTAAATATTTTAGTGACCAACGCAGAAGAATTAAACTATTCGAAAAAGAACACGCAAAGGATAAAATAGAAATACTTTACTATAAAAAGTTTAATAATCAAATCAAAAAAGCGTTCCTAAAACACATAAAGACAATGCCTATGAATAATAACCCATTCTCAGCGGCAAATAATATCAATGAACCAATTGCCATAAAAAATAATATGAAATACGCCTCACAATTTGGCAAGAAGGCTTTAATAATAAAAATAAATGGTAAAATTACCTCATTGGGTCTAGTCTCTTACTTAGATAATGATACCGCTGGGGGTAACCATCTAAAAGTTGATTATTCTATAAAATACATCTTCTATTTCACAGTTTATCAACTATCAAAAATACTAGAAAAAGATAATATTGGAGAAATAAACATTGAACAAGATCTTGGCATAGAGGGTTTAAGGAGCTTCAAAGAACATTTACCACCTTCCCGCTTTTTAGAGAAAAAGACTATAAAACCACTTAGCTTATAGACCACAAACGATATGTAACTTCATCAATGATTTTAGATTTGTGATAAAGAGACCCCTTGCACGCTCTACTTGTTGCTCGATCAACAATCCTAGGTATATATCTCTTAGAAAAATTAGTGTTCTCATATAATACATTGTCACTGATACCCGCTGAATCACATACGGTCGTAAATAGACCAATCGGTAATGACGCATAGCTAGCCCCAACTGCAGAAGAAACTAAACCTGGTGTATAGATATTAATAACACCACTCCTTTTACCAGAATCTATTATAAACTCTTGCTCTATATATTTACTATTAAGCCAATATAAACTGTCTACATTATTTATAAAATAAGTAAAACAAACCAGCTGTCTTGCCGACCCATCTTCATCTATATTATATGTGGCTGCTATAATTGAATCTTTTGACCTTAGCGGTAATAAAAAATCATCCTTTGTATCCTGCATTGATAATGGGTGGTTCTCCCCAAGAAAATCAAATCTAGAATTAAATATTTTCCACATCTCATCAGCTTCATCATCAGAGATATTGTCTCCCATATTTAGAGTTGTTGCCGTTTTACCACTATCAGAAATAACTGGACCAATATTTTTATCAAAATAATCTTTTATATCGCGTAAATCAACAGGCTTGTCTCCTGAATACTCATTTGTATTTTCAACAAAACAAGAGTATAGAGACAACGCTGCCTGCTCGTCTCCTGCTGCGGCTCTCGTATCAATCAATGGTTTTTCAGAAAATTCTATATCATGTTTTTTCAAATATTCGCCCAAAGCCATAGATTCATCATTCTCGTGATCGCAAAAATAAATCGCGCATTTACCATTTTCTTGCAATAATTTTGTAACCTGTTCTTTTTCTGATTCATCCAATTCGTGGAACGGAACGGATAAAATTTTTACATTATCAGATATTTCCTCGGCATATTTTTTACATTTATCGGCATCGTAACCCATAGCTAGACCATGTTTAATGTCTATCAACGCTGGTATTTGCACCCCATCTGATTCTATAAAACCAGTACTATCATCCTGAATAATATCAGCATACATTTCTGGTGATAATATCCCACGACGCCTAGAACTGTCGTTATTGTAATTACATATCTCGGCATAGCTATTAAAATCAACTGCAGGACGTTCTGCATTCAATTCTAATTTTTCAATAGGCGTAAAACTTTTTTCGTTGTTATCTTTAGATTTTCCGTCAGCCATAATTAACCTTTACGATTATCTACTATCAAAGTCTCGGGGTCTGGGAACCCATTAAAGTTTTCTGTCATGGCTGTCGTGTATGAACCAGCGAATTCGAAATATATAATATCACCAATCTGTATATTGGATGAAACTGGCACATCAAATAATATTGTATCTTGACTATCGCAGGTAGGGCCAGTTAGTGTAAATATCTCTTTTTCTGAAGACCTACATGAATCACCGACAGGGAACAGCAAGGCGTTTGAAGTCTGGACTGCTTCCATCATCCCGTTATTCGCCCCAACATCTAAATGCAACCATTTCTTGCCAAACCTCTCAGCGGTACCAATAACCGAGCTAACCATGGTGCCAGACTCGGCAACAATATATCGGCCTGGCTCGGCCACAACCCGAGTCCCTTTGGGCAAATACTTTTTGACTGATTTTAGAATTATCTTGGATATCTTGTCCAAATTATCACGCTGAACATCCTGGTAACAAACAGGGAATCCACCACCTATATCCAAGAATTCTAATTTTATACCTTTCTTCTTGAGCATGTTGAACAATTTGGCGCTATGCTGTATACCATAACCCCAAGAGTCGTTGTCTAGCATTTGTGAACCTACATGGAAGGACACTCCGTATGGTACGAGCCCCTTGCTCTTTGCATAGACCATTAGGTCTAGTGCTTGCTCTATTGATACCCCGAACTTACCCTCGCTCGCAACCGTGCTTTTTCGAACCGGTATTGATAGCCGAACATAAACTTTAGCGTTTGGTGCGGCTTCGGCTAGTTTATCGATTTCACTAATGCTATCGAAGGCAAAATACTGCACCCCTGCATCAAAAGCCGCTTTTATATCATCAAATGTTTTAATTGGGTTGCTAAACAATATCCTCTCAGGCTTCTCGCCAGCCTCTAGAGCTTTGAACATTTCAAAAGCAGAAGAAATCTCAAATCCGCTCCCGCAATCCAAAACAGTCTTCATAATTTTTGGATTTGGATTTGCCTTGATGGCATAAAAAATCTCAATATCTTCAAAAAACTTTGATATTTTATTATACGATTCACAAATCTTATCCAAGTTAATCAGTAGATAAGGTGTTTTAATTGAGAGATCTAACGGTTTCGCATATTTGCTATTTTCATTCATAACTATCCTATATTATACAACAACTTTATGACTATTTCAAACAATATCAGCTGTTTTTATTTTAGTTGATTTCTAACCCTATTAAACCACAAACTTTAAAATATAGAAAAACCGCCAAATCTTTTGTAAAACTATATGTCATAAATTGACATACTAACTGACATGTGCTATAATAGAGTTATTCTTGTTAATATTAGCCCCGCGCTCGGGTTAAAGAGTAGATTTTTCATCCAAGGAGGTGAGATAAATGAATATTATTAACAAAGAAGCACATGACAGCGCCATAAGAAACACCCTAGAAAAGTCTATTAATATGGACAAGTTGATAAAGCAGTTACACGACCGTGCCGTTAAAGATTATGCTAACGGTGGCCCTGGGATTGCAAGCAAGCACTTTGTGTATATGTCAATGAAATCTGGACGTGATCTATGTAAAATGGACTGGGCAGACGTCAAGAACCTTTTTGAGGCAGCAAGCCCCGAAGGCACTCGTGTAAGCGTAGGCAAAGGCCTTATAGACATCATGATGATACCTGGGTTCTCAGTATGGCTGATTCTGGATAAAGAGGAAGATTAAAATTATCCAGATTATGTGCTGTAAAGCTCCTAGTAATACCTTACGGTGTTGCTGGGAGCTATTTTATTTATCTTACAATCTTTGTCCATTGCAGGGCCGGACCTTGCAAATGAGGTTTTTATGTTACGACTAAGTAATCACCCGCATATGACCAATCGTTACGCATATCACGATGGGGTTTTTAAATTATTTTTCAGATTTTTATAGCTATCCAATGTTGCGCTGGCAATTTCTGTGCATTTATTGGCCAATGACTCTTTAATTAGCCAATAGCCTAATTTATAACCGGCCCATCTCGGCAGATCTTCATCACCACTAATAAATGTCTTTTCGTAATCATATTCTTTGTCATTAAGTTTATTTTTCAAATTAGCCAAAATATCATTAGCAGTCTGCTCGTCCATTGCATGCATTTGTTTCAAAAAATATTGAACATTGGGCCTACCGCTATCGTTCATCGCCTTTTCTTCTAACACTATTGCCAGACCCTCCAACACAATATCATCTAATAATGTTACCGTATGTTCCGACACTTGATTCCAACGGATTGAATGAGACAATTCATGGCACAATGTCTCGTAGAAGAAATCTTCGGATAATTCCGATTCTGTATCAACAGTAATCACTATTAAATCTGACCGATACGTTCTGCCGCCGATGCCGTCTTCGGGAATTGTCTTTAATAAATAAGAAGGCGAAACAACAACCACATCAACCTCATAGTCCAAATCAAAATTATCAGCGATAAATTTCTCTACCGCTACAACCGCTTGATTAAAAATATCTAACTGATTAGATGAAAAGTTATCGTTCGCATTTGCTACTAATAAATTAACCTTGATCATGGATAAATTATACCACTTGGAATACCTTTGCGGGGTCCGTCCTAGAAACCCCATTAGACAAACCCAAGGTTTTTTCTCATCGCGCCACGCACGGAATGAATCCGCTGCTTGGGCTGCTCTTTTCCAAATCTCAGGATCTCATTGCAGGGTCGGACCTTGCAAATGAACTTTTTATGTTCTAACTACGTAATCGCCCAATTTTTCCAGTCCAAAATCAACCAATTTATCAAAATCATGATGTTCGCGCCAATGGTCGTGTATTATATTGCGGAATTTAACCTGAGACGGATAACTATTATCTGGCTGGCTAATTAAAGGTTTAAGCTCATCATCCAAGATGACTGTTAGTGCCTCTTTTAAATAATCGAATTCATCTGCGCTTAATTTAGAAACCGGGGAAGATTCGTCAAACTGCCAGTAGCGCATAAATTGGTAATGCAGGCCCTCGTGTAAAAAACCATCAATCGGCATGCCCCAAATACCTTCTGTCGAATCATACATCAAAATTTCGCACGTATCATAGAAAAAAGGCATAGCCGGAAATGTCGTAATATAAAAAGTAAAACTGTTCGACATCATTGGGCGTTTTGTGATTCTCTCTAGCACCAAGCATGCATCCGTGAACTTGTTACGAAAATCATCTTCGGCTATTTTGAAAAATTTACTCAACTTGCTATTTGGATCATTTTTTTGGGCCAAAAGATAAGGCTTTAATATTGCCTCGGCAGGTTGCTTTTTTAAACCAACAATCTGCTCGGCAATCTTCCTGTCATCATCATTGTCAATATTATCAATCCAATTCTGGCCCATAAACGTATAACGTAAAGAATCGCGCCAGTTCCACATATCTTTTTTGATGTCATAGCGAATTTTATATTTAAACTCCATATATTTGATATTATAGCGCGAAATTAGAATTTAAAAAGTGCTAATCATAATGATTAGCACTTTATTTATTGCCGAAGCTTATTTGCAACGGCAACGACTGTTCTGGCTTCCGCAGCCAGAGAAATTAGGGGAATGAGAATCAGTTGGTTCCAAGAAACGCGTGGAACCGACTTTATTCATTCGAGAAAGCAATTTTTTCATAGCCTACTCCTCCTTTCATAATAATCGTCCCATATGAATTGACGCCGCTAGCCTTATATGACTAGACTTGTCACTTTATGGCGTGGCACATAGATGGATCAAATATCATCCAGTTGATTAGGCATCCCCCGCGACAATATACGTTCCAACGACATTTATCACACTCTTCTGATGGATAGCGTAGAAGTTGCTTGTAATCTTCCTTTAGTTCATCACTATTAAGATGCTCTGAAAGACTGGTTCCGTCATTATAGTCTATCCCTTTTTGAGCTATAATGCTCCCCAGTAATTGATTACATGCCATAACATCACCATTGGTGTCAAAATTAAGGCCACTACGACCATAAACATGACAAATGGTTGCTATTTGGCGTGATCCCAGCATTTTTTCTATGAATGATTCAGGGAATAAACATAGTGGGATGTAGGTCTCGATCTCGATTTTACCA
This sequence comes from Candidatus Saccharimonadota bacterium, assembly GCA_037140095.1. Taxonomy (GTDB): domain Bacteria; phylum Patescibacteriota; class Saccharimonadia; order Saccharimonadales; family Saccharimonadaceae; genus UBA1547. The sequence goes on along the minus strand of JBAXFD010000001.1, from coordinate 31,159 downwards.
TTGTACAATTCGTCCAAAAATGGATGCATCTCCATGATGTCATTCGCCAGTTGATGCGGCTCAATAGAATATCCCAGAGACACGCCCTCGTCAGTAATTACAGGACAACATAGGTCAACCAAGAAAGATTTTGCACCAAGTTCATGACATAAAGTAGCAATTTGCTTTAATCCATCCATACCGACAAGACTGTTATATACAGTGCTGACGCCAGTTTGATAGAAATTAATTGCCCTTTCAATCCCCTTCATCGTTTGATCATAGATCCCAACCTTGGTAGCATCTTTAAATTGCTCAAGCCCAACTGCTTTAACGGATATAGAAACGTTATCGCACGGACTTTGTTGATATTCTGCCCAAAAGCTGTCATCACCAAACAACGCTGCATTAGTAACAATACAATTAGTAACACCCAGGTCTTTGCAAAACCTATTAAATTCCAAAAGATCAGGCCATAATGTAGGTTCTCCGCCTATGACATTAAAGTGATCCACTCCCATTTCATGCGCGACCATAACCAACTCTTTGGCCATTGCAAGCGACATTGTCTCTTTCGGGTCATAATGAGTATCCTCACCATAACACCAACGACAACGAAAATTACATTGACGATTCAGAGTAAGCCATGCTGTTTTTGGGTTACAACTACAATCAAATTCCTTCATTTCTCATTCCTCCTTTTCAAAATACGCCAACTCTTCTACCCCGTACAGGAGGAAAGTTAGTTTTACAATATATATAATCACACATGATACCATATATTGTCAAGCTTAACCCTAGTTTATACTCTCAATAACAAGACCCAATTGCGAGGTTGAACCTTGTAAATTATTGTAAATTAGCTTTTTATGGTATAATAACATAGATTACAGTTCTAAGGAGTTGTAAAATCGTACATTAAGAGGTGAAGGAAATGTCAAATGATGCAAAGCTTAATAGCTTGGGCGATACACGAGATAGAGTCTACAAAGAGTTATGCTCTATTCGTGAAGAAAAAAACCGGCTAGGTAAGGAATGTTCCAGATTGCATGATGAGTTAGATGAGGCCTTTAAGGCACAAAAAAAACTTTACGATGCACAACAAGCAGATTGGGAGTTCCACCAACGTGTAATGCGAGACATCAGTGATAAGATTAACAGCTACAAGGAAGAGAGCGACAGATACTACCGTCAAATGGTTGAAGCATACCAACAAGCTTCGGCCGCCCATGACAGGCGCGACGGTGCTGCTGCAAAATCTTGGTCCGAAACGGGTAAAGGCTACAAATCACAGATGGAGTCTGCAAGTGCGAATGTAAGGTATCATATTTCTCAATCGAAAGATTCGCAATACCGTTACAACAATAACGGGAATAAGGCAAATTTTGACAGAGCAAAGCAGAAAACTGCTCGATTAAAAACCGAGTTCAGTGAAGTCAGCGCCCGCTACAAACCAGTCAAAGCAGCATGTGAAGAAAAACAAGCAAAATTCAATGCAGCCAAGAAAGAGTTTGACGACCATTTAAATTGGTTGAAAAAACAGACCGAGGATCGCAAACGCAGACTAGGCGAAGTAGCGATGAGATCAGGCTATTATGAAAAAATTGGGCTTGAAGAATTTCACACTCAAAAAGGTCGCGATTATCAATATGGCGACAAAAAATCCGAAGTCTATGCGACAGTAAAAAGTGGCTGGAACAATGCAAGAGGGATAATAGTCACTGACATAATAGTCAGAGATAAGGGAATCCCCGGCAAACATTACCACCTCGTAGTTGGAGAAAATGGAGAGAAAATCCTATCCGAATGGAGAAATGACCCGCCGCGGTGATAACCGCCCCATGCCCGTTATTAATATAACGGGCATTTTTATTGCTATAATATGTGATGTATGGATATAAATAACTCAATAAAGGAAATTGCTGATAGAATCGATAGTTTTATCAATAGCGATACTATCAAAAAAGACGAAATAGCATCTGGCATCATAGAAGCGACTATGATGCGTGATGATTATGATGACCTAATCTTGATTGAGCCAGCACTGGAAGAGTTCGCAGAACTAGCCGCATCCTTCGAAACATGTGCACCAGGCAGGATACTAACACCAGACCAAGATTATCTTCCGCCAGGCTGCAACAAAGATACCCCGGATAATATATTTTTAGAAAAATATTTTGAAGATATAGTAAATAGATTCGAACAAATCAAGAAAAAATATAATTGCTAATTAGTTGACCAAGTTAGACTTGCACCAACCATGCTAGCGTCCTAAAATGAGGCTTTCACGCAATACGGATACTGCGACGGCGATCTAACGCTGTTTCGGTCATCTATATTATACCATTTATTCTGACGGCTGGCACTTGAGCAATCATACGCTCTGGCGTATTATAGATTTATGACAAAGATTGCAATTATCGAAGACGACCCAGTAATTAGCCAAATGTATCGCATGAAATTTGAAGCCGATGGTTTCGAAACTCAGCTAGCGATGGACGGGCAACAAGGCGTCGCCTTGGTAGAATCTTTCAACCCCGATATCGTCCTATTAGACCTGCAAATGCCAGTAATGAATGGCGATGAAGCATTAGCAATCATCCGCAAAAGCACATGGGGCAAAACCGTACCGGTAATCATTTTGACCAATGTAGGCATCGAAGAATCTCCAAAATCCCTGAAAAACCTGGGTGTCAACAGTTATATTGTCAAAGCCAATCTAACCCCCCGCCAAGTTGTCCAACAGGTCAAAGAAGCGCTAAATATAGTTTAAGTCTGATATGAAAATAGGAATAATTGGTCCAAATAAAATCTATGGGCAGGATGTTGATGCAAGAAAACATCTAATTAATGCTGTCGCCCAGATTTTGGCCGATTCTGGCAATGAAATAATTCTAACCCCAGACAAAGACTCGCTTTTGGAATATTTCGGCAATAAATACCTAGAATTTGGTGGTAAAAAAATATCACTGATAATACCGACTATTGAAAGTGGACACGAAGAATATTTGAATACTAAAATTGGCACGGTAATATCTTGTGGCGATTGGGACCGTCAAGCCGATGAATTTAATCGCCAATGTGATATGTTTATTTGTATAGGTTACGCCTGGGGCGCAATGAAAGAAATCGCCAGTGCCCAATATTTTAACAAAAAGAAAATTTATATTTTAAAAGAATTTATATCTGCCGAACTACCAGAAGAATTAAACTTTTTGGTTGAATATATAAATATTAATAGCCTTAAAAGTGTGATTTAATTATTCTATATGAAACAAGATTTATTAATCCTGGAATCTGATAAAATTGCCGCTCGCCAGCGAATTGCTGAAATTGACCAAGAAATATTAGATCTGGGGCCAAGGTTTTACGAAGTCTTTAACCAAACGTCTGAGACCTACCATGACAATGCACCATTTGAAGCAGTCCGTGACCATCAATCGCTGTTATCCGCTGAACGCCAAAAGCTAAAACGAATATTAAATAATTGTGCAATTAGTATGCCCAAACAAAAGAAGAATACAGTTGGAATTGGATCAACAGTCCAGGTCATAAATAACGATACACAGAAACCCACAGATTATTTCATCGCTGGTGACTGGTCCATAAACACTGGTAAAAAAATTGACGGCGCATTAGTAGTTAGCCGCAAATCACCCATAGCAACCGCACTGATTGGCAAAAAAATTAATAGTGATATCTCATTTAATAACTATAGCCTGTTAATCAAGAACGTAGAATAAACTCCGAATAAAATCATAATTGCTGCAACAAATCTCATCAAGAATAATAACTGCTGTGGCTAAAAAGTAGTTTATATTATATAATCTATATAAAAGATAGAGAGATTACTAAATTGTGGAAAATATACCTAACAATCTAAAAAATATGCATGAATCCAATATGGATATAATGCTTGATCTATATGATGATAAATTTATTGAACAATCTATAGAAGGCTCTCTGCCAACAAAAAAGGCAATAGAGGCAAATGAGGTATTAGCTGATACTATCTATGGCGTAGCTATATCTTCACTGATACGTAATAGACAATATAAAAAATTATTATCTGTCAAAGACGATATGGCAGAGTCATTACTATCTGCAGAAGCTAGTCTTGAATCACTAGACATAAATCGAATAGGTCTAGTTCTGGTCAGGCCAGAGATTTTAACATTAGCCGACGATTGCAAAAAACTCCTAGAACTAAATGGTCTGGATGTCATATTTAACAAAAAAATTAGAGTTGGCCTAAATCAATATATGTCACTCTACCCCCATGCTATAGCCATGCCCGACTCTTATTATGACTTCCCAACCCGAACACTAAATTATATAAATAAAGAATCTGAGCTAATTATAGTTACCAACCAATCATCCTCTAATCTTGATAACAATTTACCTATAAGTGATTTTTTGTCTGGTACACTGAGAGGTAAACAAGGAACCTATTCGGCAAACACGCTGAGGGGAGATATATCATACAAGTCACTTGCAGGGCATATCAATGGTTCATCGATATCACCACAGTCATCTATTGCGCTTGATCCCATAGGTGCTTATAGGCATCTTGTCAGCGGCGATATAGCCTCTAATGGGGTCCACAACTCTGTAAATATACCCCTACTGTTTTATGCCGGGCAAGGCGTCCATACGCCAAACAGCGAAGAAATAAAAAGAGACTTAAGGATATTATGCGATGAAAATGATCTATCAGAGATCACTAAAAAAATGCAAGAACGTAGCGCTGGTGATTCTGCAATTAGTCAATTAACTATTTATCCTTGATTTTTAACGTTATTTATTATAGTATATTAATATATACAACTTTTAGTGCAGAAAGGTCGATATGGAAGGCGTTTACTTTACAAAAAAAGGGCTAGAAAAACTCGAAACCTCAATAGACAATCATGATAAAAAGGTTAAAGATTTGCGGCGCGAATTGGGCGAAGCTTGTGCTGATGATCCTGACTTACCAGAGAACATAATTGCAAAGGAAATAAGGGCAAGATTTCACCAAGAGCTCCCAGCCGAACGACAAAGGCTTATAGGTATGCGTGCATCTGCCATATTAGTAGAAAATTCTGAAGAGTTCATTACTAAGTCAAAGGAAGTCGTTTGGATCGGCAGTAAGGTAACTTACCAAAACATTAATGATGCTAGTGACGTGGATACTTTAACTATATTGGGGGCACTAGAATCTGATTATGACAATGACGTAATATCCTATGATGCTCCTATAGCAATAGCTATGATTAACAAAACGATTGGAGACGAATTCACCATAGGTAACGGTAACACGGACGTCTTTAAAATTATTGCTATAGAAAGAGTCCTAGGCGATACAGACAAGACAGAGGAATAGTGATGTCAGAAATCAACATATTATACGGAGCCCCTGGCGCAGGAAAAACCACGGCAGCAAATCTGCTACCAAAAGACATAGAATACTTGTCCGTAGGTAAATTAGCCAGACAGGAAATTGAGCTAAAAACTAAATTTGGTAAAAAATTGCTAAGCTATATAAATAATTTAGAAGAATACCCAAAACCGATAATAAAAAAGTTGATAGAAAAACCAATAATAAATTCTGAAAAAATAATCTTAGTCGACGGCTTCCCAAAATTTGAAAGAGAAGTAGAAGTTCTAGAAGACATAATGGAGGATAATTCCCTATTGCCGGGATTTGTGTTTAACATAAATATTAGCCACGAAGACGCATGGGATAGGATAAAAGACAGAAAAGTTTGTCCTAATTGCGATTACCAATCAACCGAACAAACTTGCTGCCCAGACTGCAAAGAACTTTTAAAGACAAGAGATGGCGATAGCTACGAAGACTTTGCAATAAGATATCAGGACTATGAATTAAATAATAACCTGGTCAAATCTAAGTTGATCAAATTAGGGTTTAAGGCAATAGAGATGTCACTGAAAACCCCCCAAGAATATTGTGATATAATTACAGACAGTTTATTAAACCATGCCCGAGTAGCTCAGAAGAGAGAGCAACTGGAAAGTTTCCAGGAGGTCGACAGTTAAAGTCTGTCCTTGGGCTCCAACCTTTTATATGATGAACTGTTATACCATACCAGCCAAAACACAAGCATTAGCCTATAAATTAGACATCGGTCATCAAGAAACTAGACAAAAGATCGTGTTCACGGACCAAGAAACACAATATTTAATAGATTCCCAAAAAACATTTGGTAGCATCATGGATTTGATGAATCTCGGTTTTCTGCCAAAGGTTACACAGTCAAGAACTTTAGATAAAATATTATCAGACATTATATTAAAAAACGAAATACAAATAGTCTCCGTTTTTTGCCCTTCCTATAAGATCGGAGCCGGACAAATTGGATACAACAATGTCATCGGCAACACGACAAAAAATAATATAAACACTCTCACGAAGCTATATCACCTGTTTAGCTCGGCTGGCTGCAAAATAAACCTTACAATTTACTTTAGTGACTTATTAATAGAAAATCTTGACGAACTATCTGATACTGATTTTCGCACATCTTTAGATAAAAACTATAGAGATTTGTTAGATAAATCACCCAAACAATTCATAATTAAAAAGCTTAGTGCATTAAACAATTTAGATAATTTGATTGGCGAACGAGGTTCAAATATACCGATTGCCAACATAGAGGAAGATAAAAAACAAATAGTACAAGGTCGGAACGAAATATTCTATAAGAATATATTAAACTGGCAAGATGATAAAATTAGAGATCGCACAGAGGCTCTCGCAACAAATTACCCATACATAGCGCAGGCACTGAATGAGTCGTACCAAGAAGCATACTTATATTGGTCCGAAAGCGCATACGAAAGATACCTACTTATGCCCAACCTAAATATGGATCTATTATTTCCAAAAAAGATATCATGAAAAAAATCTCTATAAATAACGATTTGATAGAATCTTTCTCAAATAAAAAATCCAAAGAAACAATAGATTTAATCATTAAATGTATTGATACAGAGCAGGCAGTTTTTGAGCAGAGCCCTGATCTATTATTTTATTACATATCCTACGGGTCAAATATAATGATAGCAAAGACCAAACTGGGCAGTATACTGCCAATAACGTACGATGATAATGAGCTAATCATGTCTTTCCCATTGATATTAAACTTCGATGAATTAGCTCAAATAGTCAATTCTTGGAAAAAAAGTTTTAATAAAATCAGCATTAAATATTATAGTGAGAATCAATCCACAAATTATACGAATGAATTAACAACATTAGATTTCGTAAAAAACATCCGTTCCGAAAACGAAGTTTTTTATTCAACAAAATTATTATCAGAATTACCAGGTAAAAAATTCTCCAAGATTCGTTACAAAAAAAATAAAATAATTAAAAATCCAGATTTTGAACTTAAAAAGTTTAATTTGGACATGTTAGATGATGCTAAATTTGTACTAGATAATTGGAACAGTACTCGACTTCACATATACAAAAAAGACCGAAAAAATAAAGAGTTGAACTATCTAAAACAGACCACCATCGCGAACAATAATAATATTAGCAACCACCTATTATATTACAAAAAAATGCCCGTAGGTCTATTGTCGATAGATCATAGAATCTCTCAGGGAGTATCATGCACAACAATATTAAAGGGGCTGAATGACGAAACCATTAATGGCGCAAAAGGGTCAAGTGACTACCTATACTTCTCTACTTTCGAGATTGCATCAAGCCAAGGAATAGACTTTATAAATGACGGTGAGTTGGGGACCGAGGACGGGACTCGAATCCATAAATTACAGTTCCAGCCCATATTATCGAGGAAGGTATATGATTTTTACTTCAAAAAATAAATTAATAACAAAATTAAAGGGCAAGGCATTTGCCAGTCGTTTTTATTGCCATGAATACCTATTTGGGAGGAATGCAATATACGCAGCCCTTTCTTTGCTAAAAGAAATGGGACACAAAAGAATCCTATTGCCTGCTTATAGTTGTGGCGACGAAGTAGCAGTAGCAATCAATCTAGGCTTTAATGTTAAATTTTATAATATTCAAAGAATAGGGTCGCCATTTGAAAGCATAGGCATAAATACAAAAGAAATATTAGAAAAAGATATATTATTTTTAACACATTTCTTTGGCATTGTTAACAAATCGTCTAAATTAATGAGATTAACCGATACAATTCACAACCAAGGTGGTTTCGTGATAGAAGACGCCGCCTACGCATTATTCTCAAAAAACGTAGGAGACATTGGTGATCTTATTATATTTAGCCTAAGAAAAATCCTACCCGTACCAAATGGTGCGATACTTTGCTGTAAAGAAAAATATAAAATAAACAAAATAATAAATCCACCCCGGAAACTAGTTATCACTGAAAATAATAACTTTAAAAAATACCAAAATGGCATAAACAAACCTGGGTCAGGTATACATACCGGTATTGACCCTTCAGACATACATGGAGCCAGATATAAAAACCTGGGTGGCTATCTATTAGGGATACCCCCAGCAACAAGAGAAATCATAAATAACTTGGATATTGATGGGTACACTAACGTTAATGTCAGAAATTTTAAGCATATTTATAACGTGCTAAAATCATACCTGGACAGGGATAGCCTGGTCATTGCTAATGAGATTGTCAGACAACAAATACCCTCAAAGATATTCCCTATAATAGTCGAGCATTCTTCATATTTACACGAAAAAATAACAGATAGTGGCATACTTTTTACACTACCATTTTGGGACAGAACTCATCCATTCATAGACTGGTCAGATTTTGATAAAGCGCTAGACATGAAAAAAGGAGTCATTGCTATACTATTAGATTATAAAATATGTGATAGCGATTTGATTAAATTAAGTGGTATTATACTAGCAGAAAGTTTAAATAGTAAAAAACAACTAGCATGAAAATATTATTATTTTTAGGAACGCCAGGGTCAAACAAAACAAAGGCCGCTCAAATATTAAAATCCGCCTTTGACTTCCAGTATATATCATGGGGTGAAACATTAAAAAAACAAACCCATAAAACAGACTACGCAAAGAGCGCCGAACAATTATTCCGATCATTAAAACTAATGGCCCATAAAGATAACCAAAACCCAATAATTATTGAGGGCTATCCAATGCACTTGCAAGAAGCCGAAAAAATGCTCGACTTTATAAACAAAAATGGGTTCGAGCTTGAAGCAGTAGTAAAATTTAATAGCAGCCTAGACAAATCATTGAGCAGAAGACAGCGCAGGCACCATTGCCCTATCTGCCACAGAGAATATTCCAAAGAAAATGAACTATGCCCTTTTGATGACTCTGTATTAATTAAAACCAATAAAAAATATTCCACCAAAGAACTAGAGGAAGAATATCATTATTTTACAGCCGAATTAAATGACGTCAGTAAATTCCTTAGTAATCACTGTCCCATTGATTTCTCGATAGATGCCGATACAAATATCCAAGAAGTCGTCCAGTCTATACTTAGTGGACTTTACTTGAAAAAATCCCATAACAAAATATATACGAAAGCCGCCTCAGCCGAGCTAGAAACTGAATATGGTAATTTTAAAATAACAGCTTATCAATCATCAGTTGATTACAGTTATCACCTGGCTCTAGTAAAAGGAGATGTCGAAAACAAACATGATGTTTTAGTCAGAGTTCACTCTTCGTGCATCACAGGTGATATATTACATTCCAAGCATTGCGATTGCGGGCAACAATTAGACAAGGCCTTTAAAATAATATCCAAAGAGGGCCAGGGCGTAATTATGTACCTTTTCCAAGAAGGCAGAGGCATAAATATAATAAATAAAATAAAAGCCTATAAATTACAGGCGGAGGGGCTAGACACTGTTGACGCAAATAGAGCATTAGGGATGCCCAGTGAGATGAGAAACTATGAGATCGTGAAAGATATAATTGAAGATTTAAAGATAAAAAGCATAGTATTACTAACTAACAACCCTGACAAGATTACCGAACTAAAATCACTAGGGGTAATAGTCAAAGGCGCAAAACAACATGAGATACCGGCTAACCCTACAAGCAATAGATATCTCAAGACAAAAAAAGACAGAATGAACCATAAGCTGAGGAAAATATAAATGCGAATAGTATTAGGCTCTAAAAGTGAAGATAAGCTCAAAATATTAATTGATTGCCTAAATAGCTTGAATATAAAATATGATGAGATATTAGGGCAAAGTGTCAGTTCAGACATACCCGAACAGCCAACATCCAAAGAAGAAACTGCTATCGGATCGCTAAATAGATCCAGAAATGCATTTAATACCATCGATGAAAAAGAAGAATTGATAGCGATTGGGCTAGAGGGTGGATTAACAAAAAAAGATAATATTTACAATTTAATCTGCACAGCCACAATCTACGACGGGCTAGATATAATAACAGATAGCAGTGACCCTGTACCATTGCCGCCATATGTGTCAAAATGCATTGAGAATGGTGAAGAATTTGGGATTATTATACGAGAGTATTCCAAAACATGCGACTCTGATAAATATAAATGCGAAAATATAGAAGAGCTAATTAGTCGCAAAAAATCATTCAGCCAGGCAATCCACAAATGCCTCGCGTCAAAGTACAACTAGTAGAATAATCTAATTATCTTGTTGTCCGCGGGCGTCGGCTATTTTTCGAGCGGCGGTAATAACGTTGTCAAATAATGCGGCAATGGTCAGCGGGCCGACTCCGCCACGTGTTGGCGTGATGGTCAGATCTTGACGATCGCGAACTTCACCGGCTACATCGCCAACGATTTTACCATCTTCGGATGCAGTACCTGCATCTACTACCACTGCCCCATTACGAACCATATTAGACTGAATCAGCCCTGGTACGCCAGCGGCAGTCACAATAACATCAGCAACCGGCAAAACACTATTCAAATCCGCATCACGTCCGTAGACTGATACATCGTAACCTGAATCTTGCCATAATTTTGCCAGCGGTGCGCCGACCAATCGTCCCCTACCAACAATCGCGATTTTCTTGTCAGCCAAATCAACATTGTACCCAACCAACAACCAATTTATCGCCATAGCGGTAGCCGGCGTGAATATTGGATTAGTACCCAACCCATCAACATCTTTTTCGGGCGCAACCGCATTGACAGCCGCGTCTGTTTGCGATGGATCAGACAGCGGTAATTGAATAATAATTCCATGTACCGATTCGTCACGATTCAGTTTATCAATCTGTGCCATCAAATCTTCGTCGGTAGGCGTGTAGATATCAACCTCAATCAAGATGTCTTCGCCGTAAATACTTTTCAGCCCAACATATCTATCAATAACCGAATTTTCGCCAGTTCGAACAATCGCTAGCCGCGGAATAACTCGCCATGATTGCCGTAACGCCCGGACTTGTTTTGCTTGGCGTTCTTTGATATATCCTGATAATTCTGATCCATCTAATGATTTCATTGTTTCTATCTTAACAAATAACCGAATAACCTCATAATTTTAATTTTACAAACACCTGCCACTGATATACAATTAATCATAAGTATGAATGAAAAAATGGTGGGATTTGATAAATTCAGGCGCGCAGCGAATTATTTGACGGTTGCGCAAATCTTTTTGCAAGATAACTTTTTACTAGACCGCCCATTAACGGCAGCTGATATCAAACCGCGGTTATTAGGTCACTGGGGTTCGGGACCGGGTGTAAACCTAGCCTATGCTCACCTGAATAAACTGATCAAAAAATACGGCCAAGAAATGATGTTCGTCCTGGGACCAGGCCACGCATTCCCTGCCCTGCAAGCCAACCTGTTCATGGAAGGGACACTAGGTGAATTTTATCCAAACGCGACCCACGACCTGGCGGGTATCGAATATATTTGCAAAAACTTTAGCTGGCCATACGGATTCCCTAGCCACAGCAACCCTGGCACACCTGGTGTCATACTAGAAGGTGGAGAATTGGGATATTCCCTATCGACAGCTTACGGCGCAGCGCTAGATAACCCGAATATGATAGTAGCCTGCCTAGTCGGTGATGGTGAAGCCGAAACCGGCCCAGCTGCCGCATCTTGGCACCTAAATAAATTAGTCGACCCTAAAACTAACGGTACAGTCTTGCCGATTCTACATTTGAACGGCTACAAAATCTCTGCCCCAACTGTATTTGGTCGTATGAGCGATGACGAATTACGCGCATTATTCTGGGGCTACGGCTACGAGCCAAGATTAGTCAGCGGCGATGACCTAGACCAGCAAATGGAAGACGCATTGGATTGGGCTCACCAAACGATATGGGGCATCAAAAACGCGCCCGAGGCAATTATTGCACCACGAATGCCAATGATTATAATGCGCACATTAAAAGGCTGGAGCGGCGTCAAAGAGCTAAATGGTAATAAGGTCGAAGGCAACTGTCTATCGCACCAGGTTGTGCTGACTGAGGCCAAAACTGACCCCGAGCAATTGAAATTATTAGAACAATGGCTACAATCATATAATTTCAACGAATTATTCGACCGCGAACGCGGATTCGGTGACTTTGTCGATGAAATCGTACCCGCAAAAAATCAGCGAATGGGCATGAGCCCACACGCACATGGTGGTGACGCTGTCTACAAACCGCTAAATCTACCTACTGTCGAACAATTCGCCGTCCCGGTCGGCTCTACCGGTAGCAGTATGATCCAAACCGGCAAATATCTGAACGAGGTTTTCAAATTAAACGCCGACAATAAAAATTTCCGATTCATGTCACCGGATGAAACTTATTCGAACAAACTAGACGCTATTTTCGAACAAACCAATCGCGCTTGGGTATGGCCAATTGAATCATGGGACAAAGACATGGCACCAAACGGTCGGGCAATGGAAATGTTATCCGAACACAACCTACAGGGATTAACCCAAGGCTATGTATTGACCGGTCGTCACGCAGTATTCGCCAGTTATGAAGCTTTCGTCCAAGTTGTCGCCAGCATGATGGACCAATATGCCAAATTCTTGAAACATACTTTTGATTTCCCATGGCGCGGTAAATTCCCATCATTCAATTACATCCTAACCAGTTCCGGTTGGCGCCAAGATCACAACGGGTTCAGCCACCAAAACCCTGGCTTTATTGACGGAGTATTGCAACGTCACGGTGATTTCGTCGACGTGTATTTCCCTGCCGACGTTAATAGCACTCTAGTCGTGATGGAAAGAATGTTGACCGCAACAAAACAAATAAATGTTGTAGTGGCTGGTAAAACTCCAGAGCCACAATGGTTGACGCCAGAATTAGCACGACAACAATTACAGACTGGGTTGATGATCTGGGATTTTGCTAGTGACGAGAACCCCGATGTTGTCCTGGCTGGTATCGGCGATTACCCTACCAAAGAAACCTTAGCCGCAATCGACTTAGCCAAATCCGAAATGCCCGAAATCAAACTACGATTCGTAAACGTCAGCTCGCTAACATCACGCGGATTCGGTCAAGGCAAAAACTATATTGGTGAAACCGAATTCAACCGCCAATTTACAACCGACAAACCTGTCATATTTAACTTCCATGGTTATCCCGAAACATTGAAATCAATCCTGTTTAATTACGCTACCGACGCTAATCGATTTGACATCCGCGGCTACATCGAATGTGGCAGCACAACAACTCCGTTTGATATGCACGTTCGCAACAAAACTAGCCGTTACCACCTAGTCATGGCGATATTTGAAAAACTTACGGCCAATGGACAGATTCCTTATGAAACCGCCAAATCTATAATCGACAAATACCAACAAAAAATCGATCAAAACACTGAATACATCAAACAAAATGGTGTTGATATGCCCGAAATCGATAATTGGCAGTGGACCAAACGTTAATTTAATTCAGCAATTATAGCATTTGGATATTCTGGTAGATTGATGAAATCTGATGGTTGGATACCCTGTTTGGTAGCGTTAATCATACGCCCAACTCCGGCGTGACTGACAATTAGTGTATTACCGGGCAGGTCTTTGATTTCGTTAAAACTTTTCATAACTCGTTCCTGGAACCTGTTTACATCCTCAGCGCCATCACATTCCAACATCTGACGCTGGGTTATATTTTCCTGTGATTTGTATGTGACCGAGCCGCAATCGATTTCCACTAACCTGTGGTCGTATTGAATTTTATCAACGTCAAAGCCAATAGCCTTGGTAATTATTTTTGCAGTCTCAACCGCCCGTTCATAAGTAGACGAGATAATCCGATCGATAACGATACCGTCAGCCACTAGTTTCTCACCTGCCATCTGCGATTGTGCGCGGCCATTATCTGTAATCAATGAATCTGGCCCGCTAAATGTGTTATCAACATTTGCCTGACTTTCCCCATGACGAATAAAATAAATCATATACTCATTATATCAAACCTGTCAGGCAATCTCCTTTGCGAGGTTGAACCTAGAAACCTCACGAGACAAGCCTAAAGGTTTTTCTCATCGCGCCACGAACGGAGTGAATCCGGTGCCTACGGCTGCTCTTTTCCAAATCTCGAATCTCATTGCAGGGTCGGACCTTGCAAATGAACTTTTTATTGTATAATATATTTTCTACCATATTGCGCCAACAGGGGTAATGATGTATAGTTGTGGGGTAAATATGGGCCAGTAACTCAGCTGGTTAGAGTGTCTGCCTCTTAAGCAGAATGTCGTGGGTTCAAGTCCCACCTGGCCCTCCAAAGTTCGAATATTGATTCCATTGCCTCTTCTTTCACCGTAGGAGAGGCTTTTTGGTTGGTTCTAACCCAGAGGTAGCGTTTCTCAAGCTCAGGATAGTGCTCTGCGATCGGAATTAGCCATTCGTTAGGTATAATAATCAATTTACCATCTAAGAGTGTCAAGTTCTCACCCAATGTCATTAGTATGTCTCTTTTGGTCATTATATCGCCATCCTGGAAGCGGATACGAGCATATGTGGCAAAATCGAATATCTTTTCAGTCAGTTCCATCCATTTATCGCTATTTGCTTCTGTACTACGCAATTGATTGTCTACTTCAGATCTTTCAACCTTCAACTTATTACGTTGCTCTTTGTACTCATCTTCATCCAGAAGCCCCCGTGTCAGCATGTCGACAAGTTTATCTAGTTGATTTTGTATCGTATCCCGTCTTTTCTGGCAACTCTGGTAAATCTGGTTACGGTCCTTGACCTCAGTTTTGTTATTGCGTTGCAATATCTTTAATGCCATTTCCTGGAATTCGGGCAGGATTGTATATTTACCCAATTCTTCATCTATCTGTTTTTCTATCACATCAAGTGTAGTGTATTTACTTTGATTACAGGGTCGCTTGTCACTTTTGCGAGTACAGTAATGATATGTATAGGTTTTTGTAGTGTCTACATCCTTTACATACTTCATTACAGTTTTACTTACCACTGAGCACCCACACACTCCACATTTGATTAGGCCTGCAAAAGCGTATTGATATACACCTTTTCGAGGTTTACCTTTTTTACCCAGTAGCTTTTGGGCGTAGTCAAATTCTTCCATGGTTATCATCTTATTATGGCCACCCTCATACAAATCACCATTATGATACATCCAACCTGCGTAAAATGGGTTATTAAACAAATTATAGATCATGCTTGAACTCAATGGCACACCACCGATTTTCTCTGTCTTTCGGGTAATAAAGTGCCATTCATCATTTGCTATGCGACGAATTTGAGCAGCGTTATATCTGCCACCT
Organism: Candidatus Saccharimonadota bacterium; assembly: GCA_037140095.1. Classification (GTDB taxonomy): domain Bacteria; phylum Patescibacteriota; class Saccharimonadia; order Saccharimonadales; family Saccharimonadaceae; genus UBA1547. The sequence goes on along the minus strand of JBAXFD010000001.1, from coordinate 15,467 downwards.
AGCAACATTGACCACATCTTTTGTACTAATTCGTAACGTTCTGGATCATTCTTGGTCTCTGTTACAACTTTGTCTTTATTTAGGACAACATCACCATATTTATTAAGAACTGGCACTTTTATATATCCCGGTGGGACTGGGCCGGGCCGTTCGCCATTAGAAGCCTTTTGCTTCATGCCTCGTTTAACGTCACGGCCCTGTTTTGATGATTCGTATTGTGATTGATTCATAACCATTTGAAGCATCATTATGCCTTCCGCGGAGTTATCAAAATTATACGAGCAAAATTGCAGATCTTTCAATTTATCACGAAGCATGTAGGTTATCCTAGCACTGTCGATCTCGTTTCTCGATAAACGATTAGGATGCCAGGCGACAATGCCGTCGGCCTCACCACGTTCAATCATGGCCATCATTTCATCGAATATGGGCCTGCCTGTCTTGAAGGCACTTTTGCTTTCAGCTTCCATCCATTTAACTATTTTTAATTGAGTAAAATTAGCTTTAATTTCGGTTTCTTGAGCTTCATGGGATAGCAACTGCCTATCTTCACGCTCTTCTGATTTGCGAACGTATGCTATGTATCTTAATTGTTTGTTGTTTTTCATAGTACCTCCTTATAGGATTAATATTTCTTATAACTTTAAAGGGACGGTCCAGGTTGACCCAGTCACCAAGAAGGCTTCTGGCAGGACCGCCCCTTAAAAGGCAGAATGCAAAAAAATTCTTCTTGGATTTAAACTGGGTCAACACATACATTATAGCATTCATATGCCTAAACGTTCCCTTGTCTCTTTAAAGCTTAAATGCCCTGAATTATCCCCGGAATTTTTATCCTTAATATCTCTCTGTATATTCTTTTGGGTAATCTCTGGTATGTTGTCAGTGTTTTGAGTACATTGATTTACTTTAAACGCTGATGTTGATTTGCTAGTTAGTACATCAGCCCCTTGTTCTTCCAATGTACGTGTTTTGAGTACATTAGAAATTAGTGTTTTTAGCACATCGGAATTAATAGTTATGTGATTAATCAATGACGGGCACCCTGATTTCACTGTAATATTTATAATCCCGAGTTTCTTTAAACGGTTCTCGGCACGTATCTGTTGGTCACGAGATAACCTCGTTTCCTCTTCGTACTTGTTTCGTGATTTATATACCTCATCAGGGTGCTTACGCTTACGTCCCCATAAGAAAAGCATTTGCGATAGCCATATTGCAGCATTTAGTGTACCGGTCACGTCCTTTAGCACTGGATGCACTAGTATAGCCTTACCCGGTAATAGAGAGAATATCTCATCTTGATATGGGTTTTTGTAGTTCGTCATAATTCTCATCTTTATTTACATATTGTTCATATCTTTTTTGACTAATTGGCTTAAAGATTAGCTCCATTTGACGCACTAACATCGTTAACTTACGATATGCGTCATCATGGCTAAGATTTACCCCAAACTGCTTGCTAAAGAGTCGTTGAAACTTCTTTACGTCATTATCAGTCAACATAAGGCCACCTCACGAGTAGATCCTCGATTTAAGCATTTTAATCTGGTCCAGAATGGCTTGTGCAGGTAAAAGTAAGGTATTGTCCCAATAAGAATCGGCTGTGTTTAGAAGCTCTTGTGAGCTGCTAAAACAAAAAACAACCCTGCGAAGGTTATTCCTATTTATATCAACTATATGAAAACCCGATGCAGTCAACGACGCCGCTAGGCCCAGGTCGGAAGTTTCATATAATTTTTGATTCTTAATCATACCTGTATGGTATGGCTAATCTCGAGTTGTTACAGTAGTAGTTTACGAGCTACTTAAATAATATATACTTATATCGATTGAAATGTTCAGTTAGCTCTGGGCCAGACCATGTTTTTTTGTCGCCATCGGGTCTTCTATAACCCTTTAATAAATCGTCATTAATCAATTTTGCGATGTCTTTGTATCCCATGTCATTAGACAAAGCTTTTGCAACGGCGTATATCAATTTAATGTCTTTAGGCCCCCGAAGCTTGCCCACATATCCCTTACGAGTTTTAAGTAGCTTCTCAATCATGCACCAAGAACTCTTAAGATCCTCCTGTTTAGCCCATGGATATATATTAATTGTTACATATTCTTTATCAGCAGTTAAATCTATAGATATTGAGCTATCTCTATGTGATGCTGTGCTTAATCCTAAAAATACCCATAACTCGTTATCGGATATATTAAACTTTTTGATTATATTGTTATACTTATCGATTATCTTTTTATCACAAAGCCTGTCTAACAATGTCTTACTACAATAGGTAAAATGCTCTGGTAATTCAAAGTACCCTTTATCTATGAGGTATTTAACTAAATCTTCCTTAAAAAACCTTGTGGCAACTTTAAACTCTCTATCCGCATAAATGACATCAAGACGCATATTGTTATTGGTGTTAATTTTACGTGGTGCTTTTATTTCTTCCATCTTATCCTCATTTTCATACATCTTAATTCATTATATAATAGTAGTGTAATTATTAGCGATTATTAGGGATTTACAATGAATCAAGCAAGCAACTTCATACCTTACAATTCAAACTACTTCCGCAATCGGAGGACTGATTTGTCTCAAAGGATCAGTTCTACTGATGCACTTTTTGGGTTTATTAAGGAGATAAAAGAATCAGGAGTATTGTTGCCAGATGAGATTAGTTTGGAAGATTTTAGGATCAGGACAGATAGAGAGGCTAAATGGATATTAAACAAGCTCAACACGCCCCAGTCTATCTATAATTCACTTAGAGCTGTGCAGAGTGATGGACAGTACTGGCAGACATGGGATTTTGTACCTTCTAATTTAGGTAAGGGATTCCTGTTTTACTTCGTTTGTGATGGCTGCGATAGGCGTGTGAAGTATCTATATAACCCTGATGGGCAGAATAGGTTTCTTTGTAGGATATGCCATCGAGTCGCCTATCCTAGGGCCAAGTGACCGAAATTAGATTATAAAGGTCTTAAAATTGCAGTTTCGAGGTATAATCGGCTTATGGATGATTTAGTTGAAAAGACGTTGCGTATAGTTTATGCCAGCGACAGAGTGATGCCTGCACACTACACCAATACTAACGACAGAAAACAAACATTTGCGATTGATTTTGATGATATGTCCGAGGTGGATGAATATGAGATGGCATCTGAGGCATTCTATTCTGTGCCTAATATGCCAGAACTAACCCAGGAACAGCTTTTCCAGTTAATACATATTGGCGAAGATGTGATGATCGGGGCTTTCATAATTGCTGTGTTTGGCGGCGAAGGACATGCAGAAGAGTTAAAAGATATAATCCTGAAAGACAGTAAAGTTATAATGGGAGATTCGGCAATAGAATATATCGATCATTGCAGAGATTTTGGCCTTGCGAGAGCCAAAAATAAGGCTGAATAGTCTAATAAGTCGTTATATTAAATCAGAAGTTTGGATGGTTTTACACGGAGTGCTTTTGCTATCTTGTTGATGTTATCTAGAGAGATGTTTTGCTCGCCTCTCTCAATTGATCCGATATAAGTTCGATGTAAGCCGGCGAGATCGGCAAGGGCCTCTTGGGATAGGCCTTTTTGCTTGCGTAGAGACCGCATATTATCGCCGAATGTTTTTCTAGCTTTGAGATTAGTCATATTATCTACTAGCGTATTCAAATGATGACGATAGCTCTACAGTCAATAACTAGCATTTAGACCATAATAAGACTAGAATGTGAATTAAGATGATAATGAGAAAAGTATTAAAATCAATCGCCAAAAATCGTGTTGTTGCTGTAATTGGCAGATTTGCTATTGGTAATCGTAGGATGTTGATTGTAGTATTTGCTATGTTAGCCATTGTGTTACCTGTCGGGTTTTATGCTCGTGAGTCTAATGTGTCCAATAAACAAGAGGTGCTGAACAGTGATGTCCAAAGAATTGACAATACACAGACACTAGACACGGTCAACCAGGGTTCTGTATATACAAAGACTCCCGAAGAATCGTCAGACAACGATCAGCCTAAACAATCTAGTAATTCTGGCAGTAGCCGCTATACTGGTCAGACAACAACGCCACCATCCGTGCCACCTGCTGCTCCATCAGATAAACCTGCACCCGTATCAACGCCCCAGACCCCTATAAATACGCCCGTTGAGCCACCCGAAGACAATTCAGGGCTAATTGCCCTATGTCAGGAGATAAACGACACCAGGGCGGCTATGCTGGCCCCTGTACGGCAACAGATTGCCCAAAAGACTCAGGAGCTAGCAGATTTACCTGCAACGATTGACGCTAGGACTGCCGGGACCCTTATTACTGAAGCACAGAAACAACGACTGATAGCCCTAGAGTCGGCTACAATAATGGATCAACTAAATGCCTTACAAAGCCAACTTAGTACATTGAGCTATCAATATCCGGCTTGTTGATCCACTTAGAACTTTCCTAAAATACCCTTATTAGAGTAGAATTAGGGTTAGTACATGATCACAAATGAATATTAAAAAGGACTTTGATGACTAAAAAACTTGATGAATATACAAAAGAGGAATTGATTGAGGCTATTAAGTCTCTAAAGAAGCGAAAAAAGTTTGGGCTTGTTTGGGAAGATAAATCTGAAAAGGTTGTGGATCAGTGTCAAGAAATGTTACCAGTGCTAGAGGAAGTACCCGAAAAAGCTATAGCAAAAGATATTAACGGTCCAACAAATCTCATTATCGAAGGCGATAACTATCACTCTTTAAGTGTTTTGAATTATACCCATGCTGGCAAGATAGATGTCATCTATATTGACCCGCCGTATAACACCGGAAAAGATGATTTTAAGTATAACGATAAATGGATAAATGACGAAGACACGTTCAAACATAGTAAGTGGCTTTCATTTATGGGGAAGCGTTTAAAACTTGCAAGGCGTCTTCTTACTGAAGACGGCATCATATTTTTATCTATTGACGATAATGAGATGGCCCAATTAAAGATGCTTTGTGACGAGATTTTTGGAGAAGAGAATAGACTCTCAACACATCATATCCAAGTACGTTATGGTAATAAAAGCCTGAATGAAAAGAAGGACTTCCAAGAGTTAATAGAATATACACTGATCTATGCAAATAATGCGAAGTGCTTTATGGCCAATAAACCTTCAGAAGATTATAGTCTTGCAGCTTTTAACTTGGACATACAGGAGCTCAAAGTGCCCGATAAAACTATCGAGGTTAATAATAGGCGTGTAGATATATTCTTGGCCGGCTCATATTCCATAAAGAAACAAAAAGAAGGCAATGTTGATCTATTTAAGGAGACTTGGATTTCAGGCTCGATATATTCAGGGACTGGCCATGGCAAAATGTATCAAAAAGTTGTTGAAAATAGAGTCGAAGAGGATGGTTTATCAACAATTTATAAAATATATGGTCTAGGGGAAGATGGATTGGGTTTCAGATATATGATAAACCCTCAAAAGGCATCATCTTCTAGGGGCAAAATGTTTGCTAAGATTCCTGTAGAGAAGAGAGACGCATTAGAAGTTGGCTCATTGGGCCGAGATAAACCTATAATAAATTTCTATGACTATAGTCCTGATTTTGGCAATATCAGACAAGAAGGCGGAGTAGGCTTCAATAGTGGCAAAAAGCCCATAAAAATGTTGAAGCATTTGATAAATTATCATAAAAACAAAAATGCAACTGTTCTAGACTTTTTTGCTGGTTCAGGCTCAACTGGCCATGCCGTATTATCATTGAATAATGATGATGGCGGCTGTCGCCGTTTTATCATTGCTACCAATAATGAAGGTAAAATCGCTGAGGAAATTACTTATCCACGAATCAAAAACGTAATTAATGGTTATTCAAATTCTGCACCTGTTCCTGCAAATGTTCGCTATTTTAGGACAGACTTTGTAAACAAAGAGAAGACCGATGATCAAACCAGGCTTTCACTTGTTGAACGCTGCACTGATATGATACGTATCAGAGAGGATACCTATGAGCCCATTATCGCTGAGGAGGATTTGAAACTATTCTCTGGTATTGATCATAATGCGGCTATTTTATTCAATCCCCATAATATTGAAGAATGCATTAGGAAGATTGAAAAGATAGATATTGAAAAACCATTGAGTATCTATATATTCAGCTATTCAAATTATGCCTACGAAGAGGATGTGCCTGAAACTAAGCTGCAATACACGATCCGACCGATACCTGAGAGTATATTAGAGGTTTATAAGCGAATATTTAAGGAGAGAATAGATGTTTAAACTTGCCCAATATCAAGAAGATGCTGTGAATAACCTTATGGATGCATTCAGGTTGTTATTGAGAACAAGCCATGAGGATTTAAAGATTGTTTTTAAGTCGCCTACTGGCAGCGGCAAGACGATTATGGCCGCAGAGTTATTAAAACGCTTGGCATTTGAAGATATGCCTGGTAACTATGTTTTTATATGGGCTAGCATGTATAAGCTCCATAGTCAGAGCCGCGAGAAGCTTGCGGCTTATCTTGCCGATTCGAGATATAACCTTATAGGCCTTGAGGACTTAACCGCTGATGCGTTACCTGAAAATACGGTTTTATTCACTAACTGGGAGAGTGTCACCAAGACGGTCAGGGCTACCGGAGAGTGGGCAAATAGAGCTGTTAGAAAGGGTGAAGACTCACGCAATATCGTTGATGTACTTGAAGCGACAAAGGCCGAGGGTAAGGAAGTAATATTGATTGTAGATGAAGCTCATCAAACCTACCTAGGGGCAAATTCACAATTTCTTGTTGCTACAGTAATAAAGCCTCGATTAACACTAGAGGTGTCTGCAACGCCAATACTAAAACCGTCTGATAATGATATTGCCAACAACAAAGCACGGAAAGTAATAGTTCCATTTGAAGACGTTGTTTCTAGCGGGCTTATCAAACAAGAGGTTCGTATAAATTATCAAATTGATAAGCATTTAGATGCACATTCGAGCGACGAAGCGATGATTGAAGCGGCACTTGAAAGAAAAACTATTCTTGAAAAACAATACAAAGAAGAAGAATCAGAAGTAAAACCGTTGATACTGATTCAGTTACCGACAGAAGAATCTGAAAAGACGAGTGTTCTTGACACGAGCACCCGTGTAAAAATTGAGGACTACCTTGCCTCGAAAGATATAACATACAATAACGGCAAGCTTGCTATATGGCTGAGTGAGGAAAAGCGTAATAAGGAAAGAATAGAAGAAGATGACTCGCCAGTAGAAGTTTTAATCTTCAAAAAGGCAATTGCTACAGGTTGGGACTGCCCTCGTGCTCAGATACTTGTGATGTTCCATGAAATGAAGTCTGTTACATTCAAGATCCAAACTGTTGGACGCATCATGAGAATGCCCGAAGTACATCATTATAAGAATATAGATTTGAATTCGGCGTATGTTTATACGAATTTGGGCAGTATTATTATTGACCCTAATGATGGTGACGCAAAAGCATTTTTCCGAACAAAATATGCCAAGATTCGCCCATTCCTAAAAAATATTGAGCTTCCGAGCGTATATATGCACAGAACGGACTTTCATGACCTTACGGCTGCATTTAGGCCTATTATATTTAGGCTTTTAGATTCTCGTTTTGGCCTAAAAGATGGCGACAGCAAGGAGGTCGTCTATAAAAAGCTCGATAATGATTTGGAATTGTACCCAGAAGAGTTATTGAAGCCGATACTTTCAGATGTGACGATTAAAAATCTTGATGATATTGATCAGAATAATATAAAGACTATGCTTTCAACTGAGGATAGTGCTAATGTTGAACATTCATTCAGATACGCCCTGAAGGGTTGGAGTGCCCCATATAACTTTACTCGCTCGATTGAAAGGCTTAAACCGGCGTTATACGATTGGTTCAAAAAAGCTGGTTATGGTCGTGATAAAATTGATGAGATTCAACGTATCCTTGTTTGTTCTAGAAAGAATCAGGATATATTCACATCTATTATTCAAGAGGCTAAAACGGAGTTTGAAGGTGGACGCCACAAGGATATTGAGAGCAAAAGATCGAGAACTGATTTTACGTTTAAGATACCCGAGATAGATCAGTTTGGCGAGAACTATACTATGACACCTAATGATAAGCATGCACTTGAACCTTATTTTGCCCATGATTCTTGCCCTAATACTGAAAAATACTTCGAGTCTATTATTGATAAAAGTGCAAGGGTTGAGTGGTGGTATAAGAACGGTGAAAAGATGCAGCATTATTTTGCCGTGCCATTCCTTGCGTTAGATGAAGAGACCGGTATACAAACACCTGCATCATTCTACCCTGATTATGTTATTCGATATAAAGATGGATCAATTGGGATATATGATACCAAGCAAGGATCAACTATTACGAGCAATGACACGAAGCTAAAATCTGATGCCCTACAGTCCTATATCAAAGAACAGCAAGAAAAAGGATTGGATATATCAGGTGGTATTATTGATGTCAGATTGGATAAGAGTTTGTTTATTTGTGAAGATTTGGATTATTCTGCAACCGATAAGGATAAATGGGAAAGATTTTCAATTTAATTAACCGGAGGTTAAATATGAACACAAAAGTCACACTAAAGCACATCGTAGATAATCCAGATCCACTAGGTCGTGAGCTTGATTTGAATGACCCGTATGATAAAGAAGAATACATAATACAGCTGACAATTCGAGCGATGAGAGACCAAATCGATCAGCAGAATAGGCACAATTGCACGAAGACTTGTCCTAATTGTGGCCATGATTTAAGTGGTGTGTATCTATGCAGTGATAATGATGACGATCTGTATGATTCGGTGGTTAATTTTGTAATAGAGTCAAAAAAAGCATCAGCTTCTTTGATCCAACATAAGTTCAGAGTTGGATATGCTCGTGCGGCTCGAATGATCGATGAGCTTGAGAATAACGGCATCATCAGCCCAGCAAACGGCCCTGAGCCAAGAAAGGTTCTGAAATAGATACAAACGATATAGTATCCGTCGATGAAGCAAGAGAGATACTTGGTAAAACTGCTGAAAGTATGTCCGATGAAGAAGTCCAGTCAACAATTGAAACATTGAGCTTACTCGCAATAGATGCACTAAAGCTCAGCAAAAAGAAACTGGCAATAGAAAGGGACGCTAAGAAATTAGCGGAGTTAACATACGATATTTACAGCGGCAGAAAGGCACAAAATAAATAGTTTTAAGAAACCAAAAGACATTATCAGAGAGTTTTTCCTTGAGCAAAGTTATGAGCTCTACGATGCAAATACTAGATTAAGGCGGAGCGTTCTTATTGAGCTTGAGCGAGATTTGCAATTTTCAACAGGGCTTCCTGGTAGACTGAAAAAGACAGGTTTTGAGCAGTTGGAAGAAAAGACACCCCTAAAAGACCTGCCCACTGTGGCTCCTCTTTTAATTTACTGTTCCGCAATTGATGTCATCGCAAGGGTATATCATAAGACGAGTAAAGTGCCCACAGGTAAAAACGGGGCATGGTTTAGGGAGAGTGCAGAGTTGTTTTTTGGTTATCCTAAGTCCCTATCTAAGGTGCTTCTAGATTTAAGAAACTCCCTATCTCATAATTATTCTATTAATGGTTTCATCTTCACTTCAGGGTACTGGGACGGCAAGCTGCCTATTAAAAAAATGCCTAATGACAAGTCGATTCACTTAGTCTCCAGCAAACAATGTCTTACTAGTCTTAGAAAAGCCAGAATTTATGCATTACAAGTTATTATGGGACAATCTCCTGATGAAATTGTAGCAACTGCTGAGTACATATCTGAGCATTTTATCTATTATCTAGCACAGGACTCTGACCTTGTGCTAACTGAAAACTAGTTCCAATAGACAATACTACGGACCTCCAAATAAAATAACCCATCCGAAAGGATAGGTTATTTTATTTGGAATCGCCCAGCTGTAACTTGACCCCACGATTTACCATCGCAGGACCATGTAAAAAACACGGCATTAAAAACTGGCTATGTTTGTTATTATAAATATACGAAGAGTTTATAAAAAAGCAGCTAGGTGCCTGCTTTGCCAAAAACAAAAAGGGATAAAAAATGGATACAGATATAACCAACCGGTATCACGCTTTGCGGCCCGTAATATTTTACGAAGAGCCCCCATATTTGGTCGAGGTTATTAAAAACGCCTACGGTAATAATTATAATGGCGACGAAAAACTACACAAAAAGATTGGCGAAGCCAGTTCGTTCATAATGCTACAAACCGGCTTTGGGCGTATCGGAGCAGCCGCAATAGTTGCCAGCGGACGCATAGTCGTCGCAGGTTCGACTCGCGATGAAGAACACCCAGAAAGCCGTTTTGAACGTATGATCGAAATATTGCAAGCCTGTCGTGAATTTGGCAAGGCAAAATGGGCCAGCATAGGCATAGAATATGTGAATGCTTGCAAAACAGCTGAATTAGCCGGTATGAAACAAGTTAAAAACCTGGACACTATCGAAAAATACCTAGCAGAAATCGCAGAAAGCCACCGATACCTAATTGGACAAGACAAAAACGGCTACGTAGTAATAGCACCATCATCACCAACCGAAAAACCTTATTTGCAATATATCTGGGAAAATCCTGAACCTGCCCAATAGATCTAATTATTTATTGCTGCAGGCTATTTTACAGATTGCTATACAACTTTTAATCTAATTTTAAATAACTTGTAGTAGAACCAAAACTGCCAAAACACTCGCTAGTCCAATGCGATACCAACCGAAAGCTTTCAGGCCATTAGTTGAAATAAATTTGATAAAGAAACTAACCGCCAATATACCGGCCACAAACGATGCGATATTGCCGACCAATACAACCGCCATATTGTTGCTAATAAATTCGAATCCTCCGTCCAGCAAGGTTTTGAAACTGGCACCAGCGATTATTGGGATTGCCAGCAGGAAGCTGAATTCGGCAGCCCGTGCAGCGGACAGATTGGATCGTAAACCAGCCAATATTGTAATACCGGAGCGTGAAGTTCCTGGAATGAAAGCCAGCGCCTGTGCAATACCAATCGCAGCAGTCGCCCGCCAGCCGACTGATTTTTCAATCTCGCGATTATCCGCAGTTTTTTTCTCACGACCAACTAATATCATCGGGATGCCGATAATAACCAACATCGCGATAACTACCCAAATCATGCCATTCAGCCATTCGACCTGAGATTTTAATAGCATACCAATTGCGATAGCCGGGATTGTCGCCAATATAACTTTGGCTAATAATTTCCATTCCGAACCCCTAAAAATCCTAACAATAATTGACCAAATCCGTTTGCGATAGAAAATAACCAGCGCCAACAACGTGCCTAGATTTAATAGAACATCAAAAGTAAACGCACTACCGACACCCAACAGGTGGCTAGTAATAACCAGGTGGCCAGAACTGCTGATTGGGATGAACTCTGTCACCCCCTGGACCAAGCCTAAAACTATTGCATCAAAAATAGACATTAACACTATTTTAACAGATTTTGATGATTAAGATTTATGATTCCAAATTCCAAAATATTATAGGGATTTAGGCTCTTCTCTTTCACTGTGTATCCAGGATCTCGAACCAATCCTTATAACGCTGACCTGTATAATGCCTAACGGGTGGGCATGGTTATGGTCATTGGAGGCATAAGATATGGCGATGCCCCATCCTGTAGTGACCCTTCTGTTTCTACTGCCATATTCTCCATCAGCATCTTGGGGAAAAATTTCAACTTCTAACTTTTCGATTGTCTCATCATCAACTAATAACAGACCACCAGCGTCAATAGTAATGCCGTCTAGAATATCAGCCCCACCCTCGTTATAACCATCCAAAACGTCTGCGTCCTCTGTCTCTCGTGAACTCAATAAGGGGTCTTCAACACTTTTGTTCTGGAAAAAGCAAATACCTGTTTCCTGGTTAAATGAGACAACCGGGAACCATCCGCCCTGCTTTAAAACTTCCATTGCATTTAGCTTTGGCTTTTCATGACCATTTTGTCTTTCCGGCTGTTCCATGTCATAATCATGACTTATTAATAACAGATACGCAAGCATAAGCAAAAAGATAAAACCGGACAAATATCGCCCATCGCATGTATGCGACGGGCTCCTCCATTTGCTCATAAAAATATGTAAACACATTTTTATTTCACTGCATTACGCCGAACTGCGACCAATTGGCAGCTAAAGCTGCCAGGTCGGCAGTTCAAATCTTCCGCGGAGTTACCAATATAATAATCCTACCGATGGCAGGATTATTATATTGGTACACCCGGACAGATTCGAACTGCCGACCCTCTGTTCCGAAGACAGATGCTCTAATCCACTGAGCTACGGGTGCATTTAATTAACTTACTGATTATATATCTTTACCACTGTTATTACAACCAATAAAAAAGCATATTATACAATAAAAGGCCCATTTGCAAGGTCAACCCTGAAAACCCATGAGACAAACCTAAAGGTTTTTCTCATCGCGCCACGCACGGAGTAAATCCGCTGCTTGGGCTGCTCTTTTCCGAATCTCAAAATTGCAAGGAGATTCTGAGATTTATACTAAAATCTACAATCTAAAATCCAAAATCTACTCGCGACTTAAATGTTATAATGGTTATGCATGGAAATTACCACAGGCGTTTCACTAAAAAATCACACGACTATGCGCATTGGCGGCAATGCCCGTTTCATGGCGGTCGCATCAACGCCCACAGAAATCGCAACTATTTGTAAAAACGCCAAATTCCAAAACCTACCCATATTTATCATCGGCAGCGGCAGTAATTTGATTGCTCATGATGAAGGTTTTAATGGCATAGTTATCAAACCCAAAATATCCGGATTCGAAACAATCTCCGAAGACAGCAATTCTATCACAATTAAAATCGGCGCCGGCGAGAATTGGGATAATATCGTCAAACGTACAGTTGATATGAATCTAACCGGCATCGAAGCTATGTCCGCCATCCCCGGGACCATGGGCGCATCACCAGTCCAGAACATCGGCGCATACGGCCAAGAAATCGCCGATACGTTGCAATCATTAGAAGCCTATGATACCCAAACCGACCAATTCGTCACATTACAAAATGCCGATTGCAAATTCGCCTATCGCCACAGCATATTCCGCGGCGAATCAACCGGACGCTATATCATAACATCCATCACGTTAAAATTATCCAAATCCGCACCAACTGCCCCATTCTATGATTCATTGCAAAAATATCTAGATGAAAACGGAATTACAACGTACACCCCGCAAACTATCCGCACAGCCGTGATGGCAATTCGCCAATTCAAATTACCCGATCCATCAATTATGGCCAACTGTGGATCTTTTTTCAAAAATGCGATTATTGACCAAGAACAACTAGACAGGACCCGAGCCATCGACCCAGACGTACCTAGCTTTGCAACGCCAGATGGTAATTACAAGATACCGTCAGGTTGGCTAATAGAAAATGCCGGGCTAAAAGGTAAATTGCTACATGGCATGCGAGTTTATGAGAAAAATGCATTGGTTCTAGTTAACGAATCCGCACAATCATACAACGACCTAGCCAATGCTCGCGATGAGATAGCCAAAAAAGTCTTTGATGAATTCGACATCCAAATCGAACAAGAACCATTAGAGATAGTCTAGTCCCCTACACTTGCGATTTCACCCCAAAAACCTTATGCTAATAGTATGAGGAATCGTATTGTTAATCATCTTAATTTGTCAAAGAAATGTTCTGGCGGGCTTGCCCTCCAAAATTTATCAAAGAGAAATTTAGGAGGGTTTACAATTGTTGAATTGATCATAATTATAACTGTTATGGGTATATTAATTATCCTAGGGACTATTAATATGACCGATGCCCAGATCAACGCTCGCGATGCCGAACGTAAAGGCGATATCGAATCTATAGCTATGAATTTAGAGACTTTTTATACATCAGGTACAGATGACAGTACAGATATTGGTTACTACCCGTCCCAGGAGAGGTTAACTTATAATGCCAGTCAATATTTACCAGATTTAAACCCCGAGGCATTACAGGCACCTGGATCAAATGATAGCAAATTGTTTAAAACCAGCGCCCCAACTACTGCACAATATGGTTATCAATGCACCTCTTACGATGTCAACAATACTAAATGTCGCAATTTCACACTCTACTATCACACCGAAAAACCCCAAACAGGATGCACCGATAATATATGTATCGTAACGAGCAAGAACCAATGAAAAATACCCGAGGATTTACGACCGTTGAATTACTAGTCACCCTATTCATAGCGGTGGCATTCCTAATGTCTGGCTACCAACTATATTCTATGATCATCCGCGATGGCGGCGAAGCACGCGCCCGAGCCAAAGCTAGTAATGTGGCTTATGATTACCTAAAACGCGAGAAAGACACCATAAACGCAGCCTGGGACTGCGAGGCTAATGAAATAGTCTCAGCGAAATACTATTCCAAAACGAGTGGCGAGCCAGTAAATATTGAATCACTATCAGATGTCGAGATACAGGTAACCAACCAATGTGCGAAGCCTGACACTAGTCTCAGAATCGTCAAAACTACAGTCAAAGTAAAATATAACATTCCTCAACAGTCCGTAACCGAGGCAACATATTATGCTACACAGTAAATTAAAATCTAAACCAACGGGCTTTACCCGCCTAAATTTTTCAAAGAAAAACTTTGATGGCTTCACCGTCGTCGAAATGATGGTCATAGCACCAATTGTCATATTGGTAATTGGTAGTTTCATATTTGCAATTGTCAAAATGACTGGTGATGTGATGTCTACTCGAAATGCTAACACGCTGGCATATAACATCCAAGACGCGCTGAATAGAATAGAAGATGATGCTAGATTAAGTATGGAGTTTCTTGGTAGCAGTATAAACCCAACAACACCGCAAGGATCCGATAACGGATCGACTGCCTTTAGCGCGACGACCACCAATAAAACCATCATAATCAACACATTCGCAACCACAGATAACCCGTTATCATACAGCCGCGGATTAGTTTATACAAATAACCCGATAACTGATTGCAACAGCCCGCAAATATCACAGAACCCGCCATTAATGACGAATACTGTATATTTTGTATCTGGGGATACACTTTGGCGACGAGTCATAATGCCCTCAAATTACACAAACAGCTGTCCCCCTAACGCTATCTGGCAAAAACCCAGTTGCGCAATCGGGCGAATTGGATCGTTATGTCAAACAACAGATATGAAACTAGTCGAAAACATCAAAGATTTCTCGATGGACACGGCTGCGCCAACCACTGCGGCCAAGATCACAATAACCGCCACAGAAAAAACAGCCAATCGAGACATATCTGGCACAATCTATGCTAGTAGCCCAAATTGATAGTGTGTGAATTATTTTACAACAAAGAGCTTGTGTTTTTATATACGCCATAGTATATTTAAACTATATAAATAAACTATAGGGGGCATCATAAAGAAAATGA